>CAYXMF010000001.1:0-23201 GCA_964465845.1 uncultured Eubacteriales bacterium
CCACCGATAATTCGTGCAAGTTCGTGAATTCTGCCATTATTGTCAAGATTTTCAACCTTTGTATATGTTTTATTTTCACTTTCGGACTTTGAAATCATGAAATGATTATCGGCAAAGCAAGCAATCTGTGCCAAATGCGTTACACAAAGTACTTGTCTGTTTTTAGAAACTTCTTTAAGTTTAATGCCAATTTTTTGTGCTGCACGACCGCTTACGCCTGTATCAACTTCGTCAAAAATCAGAGTTTGAACATTGTCTTTCGATGCCAATACATTCTTGATTGCAAGCATAATTCGTGACAATTCACCACCTGATGCAATCTTTGAAAGAGGTTTAGGCTCTTCACCTGCGTTGGCGGAAATCAAGAAATAGATTTCATCCGCACCTGTTTCATCAAAAGACTTTCTGTTCTGCACAATCTTAAATGATATTGATGCCATATCAAGAAACGCAAGCTCATTTTTTACGTTTTCAATGAAGATTTCACCATATTTCTGACGGTTTGCCGATAATTTGCAGCTTGCATTGTCCATAATTTCATACTTTTCATTAAGTTCAACTTCAAGTTGTTCCTTGAGTTTATCAGAAAATGTAATGTCATCAAGTTCTTTTTGTGCTTTTTCAAGAAATTCAAGAATTTCAGTTTCATTCTGACCGTATTTCTTGGAAAGTCTGAAAAGTATATCAAGTCTTTCTTCAATTATATCAAGTTCATTGGGATCAACATCAAGTGAATAGAGAAAACTGTTGAGTTCACTTGCGCAGTCTGAAATGCTGTATGACATTTCTGCAACGGTATCAGACACAGAATTAAGTGCTTCATCAAAAGCAGATGCTTTTACAAGTGAATTCGATGCAGTATTAAGCATATCAGCAACGCCTGAAAAATTGTCATTACCATTAATTATTTCAACTGCATTGTTCACAAGCGAAATAAGTTGTTCAGCGTTCTGCAAAACCTTTTTACGCTTTTCAAGTTCCTCCCACTCACCTATTTTAATTCCCGCATCTTCAATTTCTTGAATCTGATATGTTAATAGGTCAATTTTACGAGCCTTTTCGCTCTCATTAACAATCAAATTATCATATCTTCTTTTAAGAGTACAATAATCGTTGTATGCATTTAAATATTCCGTAAGAATGTCATAGTTTTCTGCAAAGCTGTCAATATATGTATAGTGCAATTCTTCATTAAGCAAATTATGATTGTCCATTTGCCCGTGAACGTTTATAAGCGATTGCCCAATCTTTTTAAGCATTGAAACGGTTACATTAGCACCGTTCACTTTACAAATATTCTTACCGTCAAGCGAGATTTTTCTTGAAATCAGTAATGACTTGTCTTCTTCAGTTGAGATTCCAAACTCGTTAAGTATTGCAATCGTATCATCATTTATATTTTCAAAAAAAGCTGAAACCTCAGCATTATTGCTGCCTGTTCTGATGAGTTCACGTGATGTTCTTTCACCAAGAATTGCATTAATGGCATCAATAATTATTGATTTACCTGCACCTGTTTCGCCTGTCAGTACATTAAGACCATCATCGAAATCAATGACAGCCTCTTTAATAATAGCAATATCTGATATTTTAAGGTTTGAAAGCATAAATATCAGCCTTTCAGCATTTCTTCAATAGCATCTTTTATTTCAAGTGCAACCTGAACATCCGTGCATGCAGTAAAAATAGTGTCGTCACCTGCAATTGTGCCAACAATACCCTGAATATGTAAACTGTCAAGAGCAACACAAGCCGCATTAGCAGTACCTGCATAGCATTTAATTACAATAAGATTCATTGCAACTTCAACAGATAAAACTGAGCGTGCAAAAATCATTTTAATGTTGTCGTTATTGTCTTTCTTTGTGGTTACTGCGTACTTTACATTATTTTTTCCATAATGCTCTTTTACAAGTTTTAACTCTTTAATATCACGTGAAATCGTAGCCTGAGTAACATTAAACCCTTGCTCAGATAACATTTTGATGATTTCATCCTGAGTTGAAACATTATTATTTTGAATAAAATTGAGAATTAACTCGTGTCTTCTTTTTTTCACTTAAATTCTCCTTTGAGATAATTTACTGTTGAGTATATCGAAAAACTCGTCTGATTTGATTCTTATAAACTCTGCATAATATTCTGACTTAGAAATAATAATTTCACTGTCAGGTGACAATTCAATAGTTTGTTCACCGTCAGCAGATATACAAACTTTCTGATTGTTGTTCGTAGGTTTAACTCTGATTATTGAATCTTCGTTAAATACAAGTGAGCGATTTAACGGTGAATGTGTGCAGATTGGTGTAAGCATAATGCACTGTAAATCAGGATCAATTACAGGACCGCCTGCCGACCAGGAATAAGCTGTAGAGCCGGTTGGTGTTGAAATTACCACACCATCAGCACGGTAACTATTAATTTTTCTCTTATTGCAGAAAACATCTAAATCAACAAGCTTAATTTCATTACCTCGTGCAATCGCAACATCATTAAGGCAATAACCAAGCAACTTTTCATTTTTATTATCTTTCAAAACAACTTTCAACATCATACGTCTGTCTGTTGAATAATCGCCTGAAATAAGCTTTTCGATTAAAGCAAGTTCATTCCCTTCAAGGCCGGCCAAAAACGCTAAATTCCCTGCATTTATGCAAAGTACGGGCTTTTTGTGAACTGCTGTTTGCTTTGCAGTATGAATAAATGAGCCGTCGCCACCTATTGCGATTATCACATCAACAAATTCAAATATATTATCAACAAAATGCTTTGTATCAACGTTGATGGGAAAATCGTCTATTGAATTAACGTCAAAATAATAATCAATATTCAATTTGTCAAGTTCAGCAATTGTGTTCTTAGTAACATCAAGTGCTTTTTTTCTTGTGAAATTGGGTATAATTCCAACCTTCAACTCATTCACCACTCAATTCTAAATGTGATTTATCAGCAATTTCATTAATTTTATCAATATCTACGAGTAATTTCTTTTCATCGTCTTTTGAGAGATACACAAGGTATTCAATATTACCCTCAGGACCTCTGATTGGTGAAAAATCCAAACCTAAAACTGAAAAACCTGTTTCGAAAGCAAAATCAACAATTCCCGAAATTACTTCTTTATGAGTATTAATATCTCTTACAACGCCTTTTTTACCGACTTTGTCTTTACCCGCCTCAAACTGTGGCTTAATAAGTGCAACTGTTTTACCATTTATCTTAAGGAAATCAAAAAGCACAGGTAAAATCTTTTTTAAAGAAATAAATGAAACGTCTATACTTGCAAAGTCAATTTCATCAGTTACAGTTTCTTTTGTAAGATATCTGAAGTTAGTTCTCTCAAGATTTACTACTCTTTCGTCAGTACGCAATTTCCAGGCAAGTTGACCGTAACCAACATCAATTGCATAAACCTTGTTTGCACCGCATTGAAGCATACAATCGGTAAATCCACCTGTAGATGCACCGATATCCATACAAATGCAACCCTCAAGGGTGATTGGAAATGTTTTCATAGCCTTTTCAAGTTTGTATCCGCCACGGCTTACAAAAGGCATCTTTTTGCCTTTAAATTCAATTTTATCGGTATCTTTTACTGCATAGCCTGCTTTGGTTTCTTTTTGACCGTTCACATAAATTTCACCTGACATTATAATTGCCGATGCTTTTGAACGTGTCTCAGCAAATCCCAAATCGACTACGACAGTATCAAGTCTTTTCTTTTCAGCCATATTATTTCTCCGAAAACTTTTCAATAATTGAATCGCAGTCAAGTTCATATCTTTTCATCAAAGCGTCAACTGATGCGTGAGCAACAAAAGCATCTTCAATAGCTATGTGTTCATACTCGCCCTTGAACTTTCTTCTGAACAATTCATCAGCAAAACTTTGACCAATACTGCCCGATTTTACAGCCTCTTCATAAAAATGAATTTCATTATGCTTCAATGCAATTTTAAAAACATCTTCATTAATTGGCTTAATCTTGTTTAATGAAACAACTGAAATTCTTTTACCTTGCACTTTCAATGTTTCAACTGCATTAATAACTTCTGCAGTTACTCTACCATATGAAACGATTAATGTTGAACCGTTGTTATCAAAATAATCAAAATCGTTATCAGTGATTACATAGTCATCAGGAATTTTTGTTTCACCGCCACGAGGGTAACGAATAATTGTAAGATTCTCAGCAGAATCAACAGCATTTCTTAAATCTTTTCTCATTACATCAAACGTGAACGGAGAATAAATGGTAACACCCGGAATACTGTTAAGTAAAGAAACATCAAGAATTCCCTGATGTGTAACGCCGTCTTCACCAACGAAACCAGCACGGTCAACGCCGATTATTACTTTTTGTTCCTGTAAAGTGCCGTCGTGTACTAACTGGTCATACGCTCTTTGCAAAAATGTTGAATAAAGAGCCACAACAGGTATCATATCTCCTTTTGCAAGACCTGATGCAAAAGTGACTGCGTGTTCTTCGGCGATACCAACATCATAAAAACGATCAGAATATTTTTCAGAAAATTCCTTAAGCCCTGTACCTAAAGCCATAGCAGCAGTAATGGCACAGACTTTATTGTTTTCACTTGCCAATGAGCAAAGTTCAGCACCGAATTCAGACGAAAAATTCGCTTTTCCTGAAACAGGCTCACCTGTTTCAATGTTAAAACGGGAAATTCCGTGATAAGTACTTGGAGACTTTTCTGCAAAGTCGTAGCCTTTACCTTTGACTGTGTTTATATGCAACAATACCGGTGCATTAACGAGTTTTGCGCTGTCAAGAGCTTCGCATAAATGCTCAAGATTATGACCATCAATTGGTCCCATATATTTAAAACCCAATTCTTCAAAAAATGTACTTTCATACATTGAGTTTTTAATATCAGTCTTTATTTTATAAACTAATTTTGAAATTCCCGAACCAATCAAAGGAATTTTATTAAGCGCACTTTCAGTCTTCGCCTTGAATTTATGGTATTCAGGCTTTGAACGAATGACTGCAAGATATCGTGCCATTGAGCCCACATTTTCAGAAATCGACATTTCGTTATCATTGAGAATAACAATAAGTCTTGTTCCTGAACGACCTGCGTTATTGAGAGCTTCATAAGCCATACCGCCTGTAAGCGCCCCATCACCTATTACAGCAACTGTATAGTCTTTTTTGCCAAGTCTTTTGTTCGCCTCAGCAATACCTAAGGCAGATGAAATAGACGTACTTGAATGTCCGCTGTAAAATACATCGTGTTCACTTTCATTAGGTGCACAAAATCCTGAAATGCCATTTTCAGTTCTTAAAGTATGAAAATCTTCAACTCTATCTGTAAGCAACTTATGAGTATATACCTGATGTCCAACGTCCCAGACGAACTTGTCATTAGGTGAATTGAAAATTTTATGCATTGCAATAGAAAGTTCAACTACACCTAGATTAGAAGACAAATGACCACCATTTTGTGAAACAGTTTCAATCATTTTACTTCTTATTTCAGTTGCAAGAACTTCAAGCTCATTAATATTAAGTTTTTTCAAATCGTCAGGCAAATTCAGTTTACCTAAAAATTTAAAATTTTCCAAAATATTTTCTCCCATCAGTTTATTCTATTAATAAGCATATAAGCAAATTGTTTCAATGTTTCAGTATCATTTTCAAAAACATCTAAAGAAAGAATTGCTTTATCAGTGTATTCTTTAACCAACTCTTTTGACTTTTCAAGTCCGTAATATTTAACTGCTGTTGATTTATCATTCTTTCTGTCACTGCCTATTGGTTTACCGAGAGTATTTGCATCACCCTCAATATCAAGAATATCATCCTGAATCTGAAAAGCAATGCCAAGGTTTTCAGCATACTCAATTGCCGCAGTTATCTTACTTTCATCAAAAATTTCGCAAGCAAGACAACCTAAAACGCAAGAAGCCTTGATAAGACCGCATGTTTTAAGAGAATACATCTTTAAAATTTCCTCAATGGTAGGTTTAGTTTCTTCAAATTGCAAATCAAGAACTTGTCCGCCAACCATACCGTTAATTCCGGCATATGAAGAAAGATACGAAATTGCACGCACAATATTTTCAGATGGTATTCCTTTTGTATCAGTTAATATCGTAAATGCTTCAGTTAACAATGCGTCACCTGCTAAAAGTGCATTATCTTCCCCAAAAGCAATGTGACAAGAAGGTTTACCTCGTCTTATATCATCATTGTCCATACAAGGCAAATCGTCGTGAATAAGAGAATATGTGTGAATCATTTCAACTGCACAACCGAAATCGAGTGCTGCTTCAATATTTCCGTCACAAGCTTTGGCAAATTCCATTGCAAGAAACGGTCTTATTCTTTTTCCGCCGTTTGATACACTATATTTCATTGCATCAAGTACGATTGAAGACATATTTTCAGAAAGCAAGCAATCTAATCTTTCTGAAATTAATTTTGCCTGTTCTTCAACATGAGTCTTAATATCAATCATTGTTCTTGACCTCATTTATATCAATAATCTTCTGTTTTGCATCATTTAACTTTTGCATACAGAATTCAGAAAGCTTAACGCCCTCTTCATAAAGTTTCATTGACTCTTCAAGTGGAATTGAGCCCTCTTCAAGTTTACCTACTATTTCTTCAAGTCTTTTTGTGGCTTGTTCATATGTCATTTTCATAATTACACCTCAGTAATTTCTGCATTTACACTTCCGTTGGCGAACTGCAAAGAGACACTGTCACCAATCGAAAGGTCTTTCACATCAGTTATGATTTTATCATTAATCTTGGTTATAGAATAGCCTCGCGCAAGTACCTTTAGCGGACTTAAAGATTCAAGTTTTGAACAAATCATAGCAAAAGCCGATGAATGTTTTGTATAGATGTCTTTAAAGCTATTATTAATTTTTGAAACCAACGAATCAAGATACAATTCACAATTTTCAATAATTTTTTCAGGATTTTTAAGTACCGGAGTCTTTGTTAGTTGTTCAAGATTATATTGTTTGTCTTTTATATTATTCTCTATTGAATTATCAAGAGCAACTTTCAAAGATGAGATATAATATTTTTGCTCACGTGCATCAGGAACAGCAAGTTCAGCAGCTGCAGATGGCGTTGGTGCGCGCAAATCGGCAACAAAATCGCAGATTGTAAAATCGGTTTCGTGACCTACACCTGAAATAATCGGAATATCAGAATTATAAATCGCATAAGCAAGTTTTTCATCATTAAAAGGCCACAAATCCTCTGCAGAGCCACCGCCACGAGCAATAATAATTGTATCAACATCAGTTTTATTTAGTTTTTGAATAGCATTAATTATTGTTGGTGCAGCACTATCCCCTTGCACCTGAACACCTGCAAAAATTATTTCAGCCATAGGGAAACGTCTGCCAAGAACGTTGAGTACGTCTTGTACTGCAGCACCTGTTGGCGATGAAATTACGCCGATTTTTTCTGGAAATTCGGGAATTTTTAATTTATGTTCAGAGTCAAACAAGCCAGCTTTTGAAAGTTTCTCTTTCATTTGTTCAAAAGCAACTGCTAATGCGCCTACTCCGTCTGGCTGCATATCATCAATATATAATTGGTATCTGCCGTCACGCTCATAAATTGAAACTCTGCCTCTGATAATAACCGACATTCCGTTTTCAGGTCTGAATTTTAATCTTGATGCATTACCTGCAAACATCACAGCACTTATAACCGATTGATTATCTTTGATGCTCATATAAAGATGACCGCTACGATAGTGGTCAACAAAATTTGAGATTTCACCCACTACAAAGACGTTATTGAGATTAACATCTTGCTCAATAACAGATTTTGCATAAGAATTCAATTGTGTTACGGTTAAAATCAAAGGAGATTGCATTTTATTTATTCCTTTTATTTAAAATTGAAGACAAAATTGCTATACCGCAAGCGTTATCAGAAGAATACTGCGGTTCAGCAAAATAAGCATTATAACGATTTTTAAAATCATTTCTTATTATAGAGTTTGACATAACACCGCCGGAAAAAACTAAAGGTAACTTTCCATACTTTGAAATTATTTCATCAACTGTATCACTTAAAGCTGAACGAATATAATTTATGCAGAAAAATGCGATATCTTCAGCCCTGCAGCCATCTTCAAACATTTTTTTGCACTTATTTTCAACACCTGAAAGGCTGAATTTACCATCACGACGGAATACTTTTTCTTTTTTTAGCGTTGACTCACTATTTAAAGCTAATTTTTCAAGTTCGGGACCACACGGGAAATCAAGTCCAAGCATTATGCCAGTTCTATCAATAGCCTGCCCTGCCTTTAAATCAAGAGAATCTGAAATCAATTCAGTCTCAAAATAATTCTCATCAGGCTTTACTAAAAGAGCTTGTGAGGTTCCACCGGAAATATGAAAAGCAAAAAACTCTGAATCAATTAGCGCAAGTTTGTCTGCTGAATACAAAGCGGCTGCAATATGACCGTCCTGATGTGAAAACTTATATAACGGTATTTGCATAAAAGATGACAATGATTCTGCAACCGATACCCCTGTAAGAAAACACGGCATATAAGAGCCATCTTCATTACAAGGCTTTACAGATACACCAACACTTGAAATTTCACCCTTAAAATCACTTGTGAGGTCGGTAATCAATTGCGGTAACTGAACAGTGTGGTGGAATACAGCATCACTTTGTCTTATACCTTTTTCACCTGATTTTACAGGCAGAAGTTTTTTACGACTGATAATGCTATTTGTTTCATCATCATAAATTGCTACTGAAGTTGTATAATTACTTGTATCTATTCCTAAATGATAACTCATTATGCATCAATTTCTTTCACAATTTTACCAAGAACGCCGTTAATAAAAGACGCGTCTTCTTTAGTTGCAAACTTTTTGGCAAGTTCAACAGCTTCATTAATTGCAACACCGTTGGGAACTGAAGGAACATATAAAATTTCGCATAGAGCAAGGCGGAAAATAGCCAATGACACTTTTGGTAATCTGTTTACTGTCCAACCAATTGAATTATCGGTAATAATCTTATCTATTTCTTCAATATGCTCATATGTAAGATGTGCAACAGAAAAAGCGTAAGTATTTTCTTCAATCAATCGTGCTTCTACAGCATTTTCAATTACCTCATCAACAGTGAGTTCATCATTGAAATTCTTTTCAAAAATAAGAGTAAAAGCAAGTTCTCTTTCTTCTTTTCTTGTCATAATATCCTCCAAAAAAATATACGCTCCCCGTCAGAAAAACAGGGAGCGTTCTAAATTTTCTGCGGTTCGAAATGTATATACATAGAATTTATGTATATTCTATCACTATGTCCGCCAAAATTCAATAGAAAAAATGTATATTATATTGTTTTATACATTATTTTGTTTCAATAATAGTTATTTTATCAGAAGTAAGTGTTGTTTTTGAAAGAATTATATCTTTTACTTTTACAACAACATTTTCATCTATGGTACCATTCGGTAAAATAACCTCGATGGACTCCGAATCAAATGTTACAAGACACTTATTACCTGTTTGTGCAGTTATCAGATTTTCAATATCACTTTCAGTTTTAATTTGTTCTGAAATCTTTGTAAGTTTTTCACGAGCAGAGGCTTTTGTATCGTCATCTGTTTCAGTATCAGCAATTATCTCTGATAAATAATCTTTTGCTGAATCGTGAGCTTTTGTTCTGTTAAGTTCTGCAGCTTCGAAGTAATCAGAAATTTCAACTGAATCAGAATTTACATATTGTGCATCACCTAAGTTTGCCTGACTTGTAACCTCAGGCTCAGTAGTATTACTGTCTTGCTTAGTATAATACCAATTCACAAATACAGCTAATCCTAACGCTAAAACAAGACTGAACGTTAAAAGTTGTTTTCTTACTATAATTCTGCTTTTCATTATGTTTCCTCCGCATATAATTTTGATATTGATATTCTTGATGAACTTATATTTAAAACCGCACCAACTGCAGAATAGATCTGATTCTGCACTGCTGCATTATTTCCGCCTTCACAAACAACAGCTATTCCCCTTACTTTCGGTTCGATGGTTTTGATAAGAAGACCTGTATCATTGTTATTTTGCTCAATAATCACATACTCATTTTCAGAAGTGGAGTCATCATCGGTATCTGTATTTTTTCGTGTATCTTTATCATTTGTCGCATAAACATACTCAGTTGTTTCGGACAGAGTAATCATTACTTTTGCTTTACCTGCACCATCAATTGACTCAACAATTTCAGTGACCTTATCTTCAAGATAATTACAATACTCATAAGTTGACGTACCTGTAAAATCATTATATTCTTCCGTATCATCTTCATTGAAATCAAATTCTGATATGAATATGAGTAGGATTGCCAGAAAGCCTGCTATAACGATAAGTGACAACTTTTTGTTATTTTTTATTACACTGAACTTATTAAGATAATCCTTGATTTGATTCATTTTACACTCACCTCAAATCCAAGCTTCGTTCTGAGTTCACTTTCAACCTGAGATATTTTTTCTTTATTGTCAATTGAAATTTCAAGTTTATTAACACATAAATATCCATCATTATCAATATACGAATTAATTTCAAATGATAAAACTTCTACTGATAGATTTTCACATTCTTTTTCTACAGACATTTCAATTATTTGTTCATAACCATTTCTATAAAGCTCATTGTATTCAGTTTCATCTGTTTCTGCAGGAACCTCGTATGACTTATTATTTAAAAAAGATTGTAAAGGCATTACAGTATAAAACAAAATAAAAATAGAGAAAAAAATATTCAATACTTTGTTTAGTGAGGAGCCTGACAACAATATTCTGAAAAGCGATGTAATTGCAGTCGCACCGCACAGTGAAATCATCCATAATTTAAAATCATCCATATTATTTACCCATCATAATTATTACACCCGTTGAAATTACGAGTACAAATGTTATAAAAAACAAAATAATGTTCATAAGCGATATCATTGACGAAATACTGTCAAGAATATCAGTAATATTTTTTACATTCAGCATTGATGAAATTACAGAACAAAGTTGAAGAGCAAAATACCAGATTAAAAGTTCAATCATAACAGGCAAATTGATAAGAATAATAACGATTATTATAAACACGCCTAAAGTGTTTTTCATTATTATAAAACTGCTGAAAACGGACGATAAAGCATCACCCACACCAGCACCGACAATTGGTATAAAAGTACCGGATATGAACTTAATGCCTCTTAATGCAATGCTGTCAGAAGAAGTTGCCAGAAGACTTTGTGTAGTAAGCAATCCAGTATAAATGGTTGAAAACAATGCAAGCAATACAACAATTGCTCGTCTGAACCCGGATACAATTCTTTCTCGGTAATTTTCAAATGAAAAGGATGAAAGAATGTTAAAAGAAAGTATTGCGCTGATACATGGCATAAAGAACTTGTCAGCAACAGTAGTTATTAAAGAAGAAAGAAACAATGAAAATGAATTGTATGTAATTGCAAGTCCTGGATTTTTTGAAGCAATTATTATTGCAGTCATTACTGGCAAATATGAATTTACAAATACAGTAGATGTTTTTATACCTGTTGCAACGTCCGTTACCATTCGGCTTATCGGTACAATTATTACTGAAAGGATTGTCAGAACGGCTACAAAGTTTAATACATTTTCAATTTGGTCAGATTCCTTTAAAAATGCCGTTGCAATGGAAACAATCATCAAAACAGCAATTATTACAACGATGTTTTCAAATATTTTAATTCCCGACTTCAAACTGATGTCTATCAGAAATTCAAGTACTCGTGTAGGGCTTAAATTAAACAAATCGTCAAAGCTTACCTCATCAATGCCTAAATCTTCAAGATATTCTTTTGTCTGGTCATCAACTTCGTCCCATACTGTTTGCATATCTCCGTCTGTTGCAAAAGATTCAACAGAAAATACGGAGAATAACATTAAAATTGATATAATTATCAAAATAAACTTCTTCATATTATTCAACAAACTTTAAGCAAAATATAATAAGACCGTTAAGCACAGGAAGTGCAAGATAAATAATCAGAAACTTTGATGATACAGAAACAATTCCTGCCAAAGATTTTTCTCCCGAATCCGTAAGAGTATCACAAATAAAATCCGTTATGATTGCTATACCTGTCACCTTCAGCAACAAATTAATGTGTTCCGTTTCAATATTAAACACAGAAAACGCCGCTAAAATATTAGAAATAAACACCGAGAGATCTTCACATAAAAACAAGAAAATTAAAATCACCGTGCATAAGCGCATTAAAAACACATATTCTGGACGATATGATTTTAAGAAGATTGAAAGACACACATAAATCAGCGCTATTGCACTTATTTTTAAAAAGATGCTCATAAATTAAATATAGATTTAAACTCATCAAACACGGAAGATATCTGCGGAATTAGCATAGCAATTATAACTATGATTCCCGTAAGCACTGTAAGTGTCGCAAATTCTTCGCGTCCTGTCTTTGATAAAAGTTGTTGCAACACTGCAACAATCAGTCCAATTCCTGCAATTTTAAAAAGAAATGTAATATCCATTTTAACTCCATTAAATTACAATTATTGAAAACAACATACCTAAGCCCATTGTCAACGTAGCAGTACTTTTGCACCTGTTGTTTTCATTTCCTTCAAGTAATAAAAGCTTTTTTTCAAACAAGTTTTTATATAAATCGCAATTCATAATTTGCCCGTTAGTGTCTGACCTGCCAAGCATAGAAAAAAAGCCTTTCAGGTAATCAATATCTTCACTATCAAAATAATTCAATAAACTATTAGTTGAAAAAACTTTGTTAAGATTCTCATAGTATTGAATATCTATACCCCTTTTTAGGTCTTTTATAAATATAAGTAAGTCATAATTGTCAGAAGCACTGATATTATCGAAAATTTCTTCTATGCTTAAATTTCTGTATTCAATTAGAATTCTGATGTTTTCAACCAACAAAACGCATTGTCTGATAGCACGAGTATGATTTTTAATTTGCTTGATATATATCAGCGAAATTACTATGCAAACTGACATAATCAATACTACTGTTGAAATTTTCATTAAACACCTCGTCTGCACTTAGAATCTTCTTAATTTTACATGGATTTTCAGCACTTGAAAGAAAAATCACCTGCTCAATAGCATTAAGTGTAAAAAACTCTTTAAATATCTTCTTATTTCTAAGTTCAGAAATATCGTCAGCATGAGTACTTAATGCAAATTTTGTACCGCAATTTATACCATTCAGCACTTCGTTTGCTTCTTCTACAGTTCCAATTTCGTCACATATTACCACATCAGGTGACAAAGTTCTTACTGCCATAGATATACCCTTTCCTTTTGGAAATCCGAGTAAAACATCTGTATTTGGTCCCAATGTTTTAATGTCTTGCTGTGACGGGAACAGTTCTTTTCTTTCATCAACTACGCAAATCTTGTGATATTTTCCCATTCTTCCTGATGAAAGTTGATAAGCTAAGTCACGAAGCATCGTTGTTTTTCCTGAAGAAGGCGGACCTACAATCAACAGATTTTTAAGTGAGCCTTTAAAAACAGAGTTGAAAATTGGTTCCGAAACACCTTGAACAGTTCTTGGAATTCTGATGTTAATACTGTTAATATCTTTAATACTTTTTACATTTTCTTTCTCATAAACTGCCGTTCCGCAAAGACCAACTCTTGCTCCTGACGGCAAAGTAATATAGCCATTCAGAATATCCTCATAGTGACTATGCATTGAATAACCGCACATTTTATTGACAGTATCAAATATTTCATTTTCAGTTGAAATAACACAGTTTGAAGAATAAATGTAACTTGTTTTTCCGCTTAATGTCAGAAAGCTGCTCCCTGTCGGAGTGACTATTACTACAGGACGCTCAGCCCTGAGCCTGATTTCCTGTATATTTTCAATCATTGGCTCGCTGAGTTTTTTTAGATACATCTGAATTCTTGGAGAAATATATGAAATTATATTATTAAAATCACTCAAGAAAGATTTGTCCATCAAATCACCTCGCTAATTACTATGATTACTTGTCCCCTTTTATTACAAAACTTTCTTGAAATGGAAATTGTGATATGTTATACTTAAACTAAATTTATCTAAAGGTGTACAGAATGACTGAAAAAATCAAAAGTATGTTAAAAAACAACAAATACATTTATGTGTCAGGCGCAGCAGCATTATTTATAATTTTGCTGGTCTATTTTTGCTATGAAATAATTCCGTTTGGTGATAAAACAATTTATAGAATGGACTTATATCATCAATATGGTCCTTTGTTTTCTGAATTGTATGACAGACTTACAAGTGGTGAATCTTTGATATATTCATGGAATAGTGGACTTGGTGGTTCATTCCTCGGTAATTTCTATAACTACTTATCAAGTCCTATATCTTTTATTATTCTTTTGTTTGGTCACGACAATACTTTTGAAGCAGTAGCAGCAATGATAGCAATTAAGGCTGTGCTCAGCGCAATGGCTATGTCATATTATCTAAAAAAGTCACAGAAGGCTGACGGATTTGCAGTTTCTGCATTTGGCATTATGTATGCTTTCTGTGGTTATTTTATTGCATATTATTGGAATGTCATGTGGATTGATGCAATGTACATTCTTCCTTTTGTTATTCTGGGAATTGAAAAAATTATTGATAGCGGAAAATGTAAAACCTATATCATCGCATTAGCTCTTGCAGTTTTCTCAAATTACTATATTGGCTATATGCTCTGTATTTTTTCCTGTCTTTATTTTATTTATTACTATTTCTGCACACTTCCGGAAATCAAAAAGAAAAAATCATATCTTCCTAAAGAAAAGGAATTTTATAAAAAAGTTACTGATACTTTCTTCTGGAAAAGCGGCATAAGATTTGCCCTTTCTTCACTTGCAGTCGGTATTATTTTATTGTTTATGCTCATTCCCCTTGCGTATATTCTCAACTCATCTTCTGCAACAGCAAGCACAGCACCTGATGACTATAAATCATATTTCAGCATTTTCGATTTTCTTGCAAATCATCTTGCAGGACTTGAGCCAACAATTCGCAGTAGTGGAGAAGATGTTTTACCTAACGTTTATTGCGGAATGTTGACAGTAATATTAATTCCTCTATATTTGTTCTCGAAAAGAATTAATGCAACCGAGAAAATTGCTTCTGTTGTACTTCTTGCAGTAATGTACTTCAGTTTTAATATAAACTTCCTTAATTTCTTCTGGCATGGTTTTCACTTTCCGAATGATTTGCCTTACAGACAGTCATTTATGTACTCTTTTATACTTCTAATAATGGCATTCAAGGCATTGAAAAACATTGATGAGTACAGTAAGAAACAAATTCTTGCTGTAGGTCTTGGAGTAATTGCTTTTGTTGTTGTAACACAAAAATTAGGTTCTAAAAATGTTGACGACTTCACGGTTTTTGTTACAATAGCTTTCACTGTACTTCTTACAATTGTTTTAGGGCTTATAGTGAGCAAAAAAGCTCAGGCTTTTGCTTTATCAGTAATGCTTATCTGCTCAGTTGCCGCAGAAACAATCACTGCGAATACTGACCATTATGTTGCCAACCAGTCAAAAGAATCTTTTTCTGCTGATTATGATGATTTCAAGTCACTTCAAAAAGAAGTTGCTGAAAATGACGACTTACTATTTTACAGAGAAGAACTTTCGGATTTAAGAGCAAGAATGGATCCGAGTTGGTATGACTATAATGGTGCTTCGATTTTTTCATCAATGGCATACGAAAAAGTTGCAAATTTACAGAAATATATTGGTCTTTACGGTAACAAAATCAACAGCTTTACGTATAATCCTCAAACTCCTGTTTACAATGCAATATTCTCATTGAAATATATCTACGATAAATCAGATAATATTTCAGAAAATGAATATTATTCACTTGTGGGACAAAATGAAACGTTTACAGTTTATGAGAGCAATTATGTATTAAATCTTGCATTCCCTGTTTCTGATGCAATTATTGATTGGGATGCTTCTACCTACAACAATCCTGTTGATGCACAGGAGGATTACTTTAGACTTGCTACAGGAATTGAAGGTATCTACAACAGAATAACTGATTTTGAAATAATTTACGGCAACATATTGACGATTGACCGAGAAAGCATCTGGAACGAAACTTTTTCAATGAACAAAATATCTGATGAATACGATGGTTCCATTACAATTGACATCACTGCAAAAGATACTTCAAATATTTATATTTATGTTTATTCAAGAAATCTTGACACGGTAAGTGTTCTTTCTCAGAATATTTCAACAACTATGACTGTTTCTGATGGCTATATTCTGGACCTTGGCAGTCATGAGCCCGGATCAGTTATTTCAATTGAATTGCCTTTGAAAGAAGATGTGTCTTCAGCAAGTGTTGACTTCTCTGCATTTACAATTGACCACGAAAAATTTGTTGAAGGCTATTCAAAACTTAAAGATGGTCAGCTTGAATACACAGAATTTAATGAAACTGTAGTTAAGGGTACATTTAAAGCGGATGAAAACGAAATTTTATACACATCAATTCCTTACGATGAAAGTTGGAAAGTGTATATTGACGGCAAAAGAGTAAGCAGCAAAGATGTCATTGCTGTTTCGGACGCTTTAATAGGTGTGAATGTAACTGAAGGCGAACACGAAATCACTTTTGTTTATGAAGCACAAGGGTTACAGGAATGTGTAGTTATTTCTTCTTTGTTTGTAATCATTCTGCTGATTTTCTATATTCTCAGTTCTAATAAATGGTTATTCTTTAAACACAAGAAATTGAATTTATGGCAAAGAACAAAAGTTGCAGAAAAATCAAGCCTTGAAGCAGTAGAAACCAAAATTGAAGAAGAAATCATTTTCTTTGATAGTAACGAAGAAAACGACATTCAAGAATAAGAAAAACGGTGTCTGAGTTAATTCACAGACACCGTTTGTTTTTAGCTTCTCTTTCTGTTTTGCATTGGTTTATTACAATGCTTGTCAAAGCTTGGGTTGAAGGCGTAGAAGTTTTTACTGTCAAGCTTATCAGTTACCAACTGCAATCCTTCGCCAAATCTTTGATAATGAACTATTTCGCGCTGACGTAAGAACTTAATCGGTTCACGTACATCAGGGTCATCAACCAGTCTTAAAATGTTGTCATAAGTTGTTCTGGCTTTTTGTTCAGCAGCAAGGTCTTCGTGTAAATCAGTTATTACGTCACCTTTTGATTGAAGATACATTGCAGAGAACGGTGTACCGCTTGCTGCAACAGGATAAATACCTGTAGTGTGGTCTACAAAATATGTGTCAAATCCTGATTTTTTGATCTCATCAATAGTAAGGTTACGTGTTAACTGATATACAATTGCGCCAATCATCTCTAAGTGACCAAGTTCTTCAGTACCAATGTCTGTCAGTAGTGCTTTTAATTCAGGATACGGCATAGCATATCTTTGTGAAAGATAGCGAAGTGAAGCACCTAACTCACCATCAGGACCGCCGTATTGGCTGATAATTATTTGTGCATATTTAGGATTTGGATTTTTGATTTTTACGGGATACTGTAATTTCTTTTCATATTGAAACATCAGCAATCACACTCCTTCATATATTCCCAAGGCCATGGATTTTTTACCCATTCAAGCCCGCTTCCGCTATCACTTGTCAATGGTCCAAAACATTCTTCATATTCCTCACGAAGTTCCATTGCACGTTCTGTATATTTTTTGTGCATCTCAAGAGCTTTTTCATCACAAGGATGCGTATCAAGATATATATGCAGTTCCCAAGCAGCAAATTGAACTGCAGAAAGTTCTCTCATAAGTTTACATTTATCCACAGCATTTACCTCCGTAAAACTTTTTATCTAATTCCGGAAATAGTGTTCCGTTACAAAGCGCTTCTGCACTTGTGTAAGTTATTAACTCAGTCTGAAAAGGCACATAAGCCATTGCAATTGTTGTGTCTGCAGGCAATTTGGGCATTGTTTTGCATTCACAGTTCAACTTATTGTGTTCCATATTATTTCTCCTTTATTTTATTTGGTGAACAAGCACCCTATTTCATCTTATTCAGTTACAGACTTTTTGCTATTTATATTGAAAAATATACAGTAAAATGATAAAATGCATATAGCGAGGTGTTGAAATGGAAAACGAGAGCAAACTTGTTACTTTCTTCAAGAAAATTACCGATAGTGAAACTGCTTTGAAGAGACTCCCCTTTTATTTCTTTTTAATATGCGTTTTACTTGTTGTTCTGATATTTAAACTCGGTAGGACGAACGAGTATTTGAAAATAATTGCTGAAAACGGAACAAACAATATTGAATACGAAACTTACGATGACACATTTATTGAAGCCGTAAGTGAAGACGAAAAAGACATTACTGATTATGTACCGTTATTAGAGGAAGTTACTGAAGAAAGCGCTGAAGAAGAATTAACTACAAAAACACAAAACAAATCTTCTGTCAGTGAAACCACAACTAAATCCAGCACAGAAAGTACAACAAAATCAAACAAAAGCGTTACTACTACACAACAAGTTACTGATGACGGCTCAGCCAAGACAACATATGTCATCAATATCAGTAGTAAGAAAATCCATTTGGCTGACTGCTCATTCGTAGCAAGAACAAAAGAAGAAAATAAAAAGACTGTAAATTTATCTGATTCAGAACTTAAAAGTTATTTAAACGATGGTTATACACTTTGTAAAACCTGCGGAGGAGATTAAAAATGAACATTAAAGAAATTTTAAGTAAAGTTGACCATACATTATTATCACAAAATGCAACTTGGAATGAAATAAAATTAATTTGTGATGACGGAATGAAATATGAAACAGCATCTGTTTGTATTCCTACATCCTTTGTAAAACAGGCAAAAGAATATGTCGGTGACAAACTTGCTATTTGCACAGTTATCGGTTTCCCAAATGGCTACAGCACAACTGCAACAAAATGTTTTGAAACTGAAGATGCCGTTAAAAACGGCGCTGATGAAATTGATATGGTAATCAATGTTGGTTGGTTAAAAGATAAAAAATACGACGAAATTCTTAATGAAATAAACGCTATAAAAGATGCTTGTAACGGTAAACTATTAAAAGTAATCATTGAAACTTGTCTTCTTACTGATGAAGAAAAAATCAAAATGTGCGAAATAGTAAGCAATTCAAATGCAGATTACATTAAAACATCAACAGGTTTTTCAACCGGTGGCGCAACAAAAGCTGATATTGAGTTATTTGCAAAGCATACTACTAATGGTAAGAAAATCAAGGCTGCAGGCGGAATTGCATCAATTCAAGATGCTGAAGATTTTATAAACCTTGGTGCATCACGACTTGGCACAAGCAGAATTGTAAAAATCGTAAAAAACGAAAAAGGTAGCGGTTATTAATGAAATATAAAAGAGTTTTTCTAATAGTTCTTGATAGCTTTGGCATAGGCAACGCACCTGATGCTGAAAAATTTGGCGACTTGGGTGCAAACACGCTTAAAAGTATTTCAAAATCCAAAAAATTTAACATTTCTAATCTTTTGAAACTTGGAATTTGTAATATAGACGGCGTGGAACTTGAAAAAGAAAATTCACCCGTTGGAAAATTCGGCGCTTTACAGGAGTTATCTGCAGGAAAAGATACTACAATCGGTCATTTTGAAATTGCCGGAATAACCTCTGATAAACCAATGCCTACCTACCCTGATGGCTTTCCAAAAGAAATTATTGATGAATTTGAAAAATTGACAGGTTGCGGTACTCTTTGCAATAAAGCATACTCTGGTACACAGGTTATTGCAGATTACGGCGAAGAGCATATAAAAACAGGCAAACTGATTGTTTACACATCTGCAGACAGCGTTTTTCAGATTGCGGCACATACTGATATTGTTCCACTTGAAAAGCTTTATGAATACTGTAGAATTGCAAGAAATATACTCCAAGGTGAACATGCAGTCGGTCGTGTTATTGCAAGACCATTTAATGGTGATTACCCATTTGCACGAACAGCAGACAGACACGATTTTTCTGTTGAGCCACCGGAAGATACTATGCTCGATAAGTTAAAAGCAAATGGATTTGATGTGATTTCAGTAGGAAAGATTGCAGATATTTTCGCTCATCGTGGTATTACAGAAAAGTATTTTACTCATTCAAATGACGAGGGAATGAATAAAACACTTGAATTAATAAATAAAGATTTCAATGGGCTTGTGTTCACCAACCTTGTTGATTTTGATATGAAATACGGTCACAGGCGAGATGTTGACGGTTATGCAAATGCAATAAGTGAATTTGATGCTTGGTTAGAAGAGTTTATTCCAAAAATGCAAAATAATGATTTGTTGATTATTACTGCAGACCACGGTTGTGACCCAGGGTTTAAAGGCACTGACCACACAAGAGAACAAGTGCCTTTGCTTATGTATTCAAATGATATTAAGCCCGAAAATCTTGGCACTATTAAAGGCTATGACTATATCAGCAAGGTAGTTTTAGATAATTTTGATTTAAGGTGATTTTATGAATAAAAAAGACCTTTTCATATTAGCAAAAGAAGCTATGAAGAATTCTTATGCACCATATTCAAATTATAATGTTGGTGCAGTTTTACTTACTAAAAGCGGTAAAACATATAAAGGTTGCAATATTGAAAATGCATCATATTCAGTAACAAACTGTGCAGAGAGAACAGCGTTATTTTCAGCAATATCAAGTGGTGAAATAGATTTTGAAGCAATTTGTATTGTAGGCGGTAAAAATGGCGCAATTACTGACTATGCAATGCCTTGTGGCGTTTGCAGACAAGTATTAGCTGAATTTTGTGATGCTGATTTCAAGGTTTACGTTGGTAAAAGTGAAGATGATATAAAAGAGTTTACTTTAGGCGAGCTTCTCCCCTATTCTTTTGACAAATCAAAATTAGGTGAATGATATGAGAATTTACGATATTATCGAGAAAAAGCGTGACGGACTGAAACTTACAAAAGAAGAAATCGACTTTTTTGTGCAAGAATATACTGCAGGAAAAATTGAAGATTATCAAGCATCCGCACTACTTATGGCAATTTTCATTAACGGAATGGATGAAGAAGAAACCGTTAACCTTACTGAAAGTATGGCAAAATCCGGTGATATGCTTGACTTGTCTGCTATTGACGGAATTACTGCAGATAAGCATTCAACGGGCGGTGTTGGTGATAAAACTTCACTTGTGGTTGCACCTATTTGTGCATCTTTAGGCATTAAAATGGCAAAGATGAGTGGTCGTGGACTTGGTCACACAGGCGGTACAATTGACAAGCTTGAAAGCATTGAAGGTTACAACACTTCTATTGATACTGATGCATTTTTTAAGCAAGTAAATGAAATCGGAATTGCTCTTATAGGTCAGACAGGCAATCTTGCACCTGCCGATAAAAAGATTTATGCTTTGCGTGATGTTACTGCAACAGTTGGCAATATTTCACTTATTGCATCAAGTATTATGAGCAAAAAAATCGCCGCAGGGGCACAGAATATCGTTCTTGATGTTAAGTGTGGCAGCGGTGCTTTTATGAAAGACGAGCAAAGTGCAACTGAACTTGCTGAAACGATGGTTAAAATCGGTAAAAAATGTGGTCGAAATATGGCGGCGGTGATTACCAATATGGATATTCCGCTTGGCTCAAATATAGGTAATGCTCTTGAAATCAAAGAGGTTGTTGATATTCTCAATAATAAAGGTGATGAACAGTTACGAGAGCTTTGTCTTGTACTCTCTGCAACAATTTTAAGCATTTCTTATGATTGGGATTATAACGATGCGTATAGTAAAGCTGAAAATGCTTTAATTGATGGTTCAGCATTCAGTAAACTTAAGGAATTAGTTTCAGCACAAGGTGGAAATGCTGAAATGCTTGATAAAACTGACCTTTTGCCAAGCTGTAAAAAAGCACTTGAAATCAAAGCAAAACAAGACGGTTATATTCAAAGTATTGATTCACGAATTGTTGGTGAAAGCGCAGTTTTGCTTGGTGCAGGACGTGAAAAGAAAACTGATACAATAGACTATGGTGCAGGAATTATACTTTATAAAAAGACTTGTGATAAGGTTTCAGTTGGTGATACAATTGCAATACTTTATGCAGAGAGTGACGAAAAGCTCAAAAATGCGGAAAAGCTTTTCAACACTTCATTTACAATTGGTGCAGAAAAGCCTAAAACAAAACCTTTAATTTATAGAACGATAAGATAAGGAGGTAAAATCACAGATGATTAGAAAAGCTAACTCAACTGATTATGTTGAATTACAAAAATTATCCTTTGAAGATTTAGGATATGAATGTGATGTTGAGCTTGTAAAAAGCAGATTGGAAAACCTTGACTCAAACAACGAATGTGTTTTTGTTGCAGAGGTTAACAGCAAGGTTGTTGGCTATGTTCATATTATAAAATTTAATACCTTGTATTATAAGAGTATGGCAAATATTCAGGGTATGGTTGTTGCAAAAGAACACCAAAGAAAAGGATATGGCAAAGAACTTATGAATGCCGCAGAAATTTGGGCAAGAGAAAAAGGCGTTGAAATGATAAGACTTAATTCCGGATTTGTTCGACCTAAAGCTCATGAATTTTACCGTGCTATTGGTTACAGTAATGAAAAAGAACAAATCAGATTTATGAAAGAATTATAAAATTATATTGTGACGAAACCAGTATTATTCTTAATGAAATATTTTCGAAAAATGACCGATAGAACAAAATCTATCGGTCATTAAAATTACAATATTTTAATTATTAATCGGTCTCATTTTATGTACAACCAAGAATCAATTATAGTGTACATTACAACGGGATGTCGAGGTCGCCATCCCCTACATTTTTATCTTGGTCATTTTCTGCGAAATTTTAAAATGCCTCACCAATGAAAATACTATGATAAAATCCCACATTACTGTGGGATTTTTGTTATATATGGTCTTATTTTATATGCTGTGAGTGACGATATAGTTATGCAAATTAGCTCTTTTGGTAGAAATGGCAGGAAAACTGTTTGAATGAACCATATTGCTGAATAATTACTTTTATTGTAAATATTTGTTATAAATGCAAAATATAAAATGCCGATTATGTAGATAATTGAAACACCAAGCAAAGATATGGTCAAATACTGCCAAAATGCTCGTTTTTTGAATTTTTCTG
>CAYXMF010000001.1:23301-57336 GCA_964465845.1 uncultured Eubacteriales bacterium
TGACAATCGTCTGTAATTCCTAAAACTGTTGCAGGGCGTATATTTTCACCTGAAATTATGTTGATTTCTTTACCTGTAAGATATGAATATTCTTTATATCTTTCAATATAGTTTGTGTCAAATCCGTTATACATTTCAAAAAACTTATTTACTAATTCTGCAACGATTATTTCTTTGATATTCTCGTCAGTTTTTCCCGGGAAAATTGCTGTTGCAATGTCTTTAATATCTTCAGGAAAACCATTTTCAGGGGCTATAACATTTATACCTATACCAACGACTGCATAGTCGAGTTTTTTTTCGGCATTTATTGAGCCTTCAGTTAAAATTCCGCAGACTTTTTTGCCGTCAATATAAATATCATTAACCCACTTTATTTTGACATCATTTTTATTATATTTCATAACAGTTTCAGCAACAGAAACAGCAGCCATAACTGTCAAAAACAGTGATTTTTCGGCAGAAAATTCAGGATGTAAAAGCAGAGAAAAGTAAATTCCTGTCTCATCTGGAGAATAAAAAGTTCTACCCATTCTTCCCCTGCCATTTGTCTGACTTTGGGCAATAACGAGTGTATCTTCATTTTCACCTTGTGAGCCTAACTTTTTCAAGTAATTGTTAGTTGAATCAAGCTCATCAAAAATTGTGATATTCAGTTTTTGGTCTAAATATTGTTCTAATATTTTCTTGTCCAAAATAATCACCAAATTACTTCTTTTTTCTCATTGTAATTAGTTTAATGCCAGATGCAATTGAGCACAAATAAAATAAACACCCAAAAATTACAAAAAAAGTTTGTTCACTCTCAAGTTGTTCCATTGCTGATTCAAAATCAAATAATTTGATACCGTTTATTGTTAATTCAAGTACAATTTCAGAATTAGGGTGTAGCAACATACTTGCCTTTGAATTTGATGGAGTTTGTTCAAGAACACTAACTAATTCCTCAGTATTAAAAATATCATCAATAATTGTTTGTTGTTCATTGTCAAAAAATGATAATTGTATTTCGTGTGTTTGTCCTCTGTAATAATCATCAAAAGATTTATATGTAGCGTTTACAACAATACATTCTCCTCTTGAGACAGGTGCATACCAATATGAAATACCAAAAACAAAAACAGTTCCAAGTATCAAACCTACAACAAGAGCAATTATTAAAGAACTTTTTAACGATAAGTTTATATTACCGATCACAAATAATCACCCCATATAATTTATTAAAATGATTATATCATATGGATAATATATCGTCAAATGATTTACAAAAAAGACTTGGATTGCTCCAAGTCTTCTACTTTATATATGCCAAATTTCTTTTGCGTATTCCTTAATTGTTCTGTCGGATGAGAACTTACCAGCATTACACATATTAAGCCAACATTTTTTATAAAATTCACGTTTATTCTTATAATCTGCATTGACCTTCTTCTTTGTTTCAACATAATCATTGAAATCAAGAAGTAAATAGTAATGGTCAGGTTCGTGCCATGATGCACCTTTAAGAAGTGAATCATAAAGTTCTTTAAAGATTTTTGTTCTTCCGTCTTTTAAAGTTCCGTCAACAAGGGCATCAAGTACTCTTTGAATTTTCTCGTCATTATCATAAAGATTTTTTGAAGAATAATAATCTTTTACTTTTTCAATATCTTCTACACGAGCACCGAAAATATAGTTATTCTCTTCCCCCGCTTCTTCGACGATTTCAATGTTTGCACCATCGTAAGTGCCGAGAGTAACTGCTCCGTTGAGCATAAGCTTCATATTACCTGTGCCAGAAGCCTCTGTACCTGCAGTAGAAATCTGTTCACTAACGTCTGCCGCAGCAACAAGCTTTTCAGCATAAGAAACATTATAGTTCTTTACAAAAACAACTTTTATATATTTTGAAACTACTTTGTCTTTTTCGATAAGTTTTGCAATTTCATTTATTAACTTGATAATCCCCTTTGCACGAGCATAACCGGGGGCTGATTTTGCACCGAAAATAAAGGTTGTTGGTGTAAAATCTGTAAGTGTACCCTCTTTAATTTCAAAGTACAATTCAAGAATTGCAAGCGCATTGAGTAATTGACGCTTATACTCGTGAAGACGCTTAATCTGAATATCAAAAACAGTATTTGAATCAACTTCTACACCATCGTGCTGTTTAATGAAATCAGCAAGCTGTTGTTTCTTTGATTCTTTAATTTCAATAAATCTGTTAAGCACGTTTTCATCATCAGCGTACTTTTCAAGTTCTTTTAATTTATCAAGGTCTGTCACCCATTCATCAGTTCCTAAAAGTTCTGTAACGAGTGCTGAAAGTTCACGGTTACAAAGCAACAACCAACGTCTTTGAGTAATACCGTTAGTTTTGTTCTGAAACTTTTCAGGGTACAATTCGTACCAATCTTTTAAAACATCAGTTTTCAAAATGTCGGTATGAATTCTTGCAACACCGTTTACATATTTTGAACAGAAAATTGCAAGGTAAGCCATATGCACACGCTTTTCTTGAATAATCTGCATTTTCTCGGCTTTTTCTTTATCTATTTTAGCTTTTTTAAGCTCTTTTTTGAGCATTTTATCAAGCTTTTTTATAATATCAAGCACTTGTGGAATAGTGTCTTTTATAATCTTTACATCCCATTTTTCCAAAGCTTCCTGCATAATTGTATGGTTTGTATAATTAAACACATTTTTGCAGATTTCAGTTGCGATATCAAAATCAACATCCTCATTCTCTGTTAAAAGTCTTATAAGCTCAGGAATTGAAATTACGGGATGAGTGTCATTTAACTGAATTGTTACATAATCAGCAAATTTTGAAAAATCTTTTCCGTGAATTTTCTTAAATTTTCTGATAATGTCCTGCAATGATGCACTTGAGAAGAAATACTGCTGTTTTAAGCGTAATTTCTTGCCCTCATAAGTATCATCATTGGGATAAAGAACACGAGAAATGTCTTCTGCACGGTTTTTAAGAGTTACTGATTCATCATATTGTTGCTGATTAAACAAATCAAAATCGAATGGCACAAGAGATTCTGCCTGCCATAATCTTAATGTACCGACATTATCAGTACCGTAACCAATAATCGGCATATCATAAGGAACGGCTTTTACAGTCATATCTTTAAACTCGACTTCAACTGAATCATTTTCACTACGGATTGACCAAGGATCGCCCCAACGAGTCCAGTCATCAGCATATTCAACCTGAAAACCATTCTGAATATCTTGTTTAAATAGCCCGTATTTATAACGGATTCCGTAACCATCAAGTGCAATATTATGAGTAGCCGCACTTTCAAGGAAACACGCTGCAAGACGACCTAAGCCACCATTACCTAAAGCACTGTCTTCAATATCTTCAAGTGAGTTTAATGAAACATTGTGCTTGTTGAGTTCTGTTTCAATTTCATCATATAAATTCTTTGAAACAAGGTTATTATAAATTGCGCGACCAACAAGAAATTCAGCAGAAAAATAAAATGCAGTTCTTTCTTTTATTCTCTTGTTTCTGCTGTTCATCCAATCATCAGCAATTTCACCCATAACTGCGGTTGAGATTACATCGTGCAACTCGTTAGGTGTTAATTCATTTAATGATTTTAAATATTTACTTTTAGCAAGTGATATTGCATCATTTACTATTTTTGACATTATTTTTTCCTCTTTTCACCTTTGGCAATCTTTGATATAAAGCTGTGTAATACTTAATCTTTTCTGCCAATTCATCACTTAAATAATCAGATTTTGCACGCCATTGCCAATTATCTTTGACAGTTGAGGGGAAATTCATTCGAGCCTCATTGCCAAGTCCTAATAAATCCTGCATTGTAACGATAGCGGTGTCAGAATTACTTGACCAAATGGCTTTCATCATTCCCCAGTTGTAGCCTTCTTTTCGGGTAAGACGAAGATACTCTCTTGCTCGTTTACGAGTGGCTCTCGGTGCTGTTTTAGTCATATAACCGAGAATTGTATCATTATCGTGAGTGCCAACATATGCAACTGAATTTTTAGTAAAATTATGAAGAGTATAATCGTTATCTTCATCCGTATCGAATGCAAACTGAAGCACTTTCATACCGGGATATTTGCTTTGTTTGAGCATTCTTTTAACTGCAGGTGTTAAAAAGCCTAAATCTTCAGCAATAATGTTCATTTTACCAAGGTCTTTTTCAATGTTGCGGAAAAATTCGATTCCCGGACCTTTTCTCCACTCACCTATTTTTGCAGTTTTAGCATCTGCAGGTATGCAGTAATAGGATTCGAAGCCTCTGAAATGGTCAATGCGGACAACATCACATAATGAATACTGATGTTTAATTCTCCGTTTCCACCAAGAATAGTCATCGTTCTTCATATATTCCCAATCATAAAGCGGATTGCCCCAAAGCTGACCGTCAGCAGTAAATGCATCGGGCGGACAGCCAGCAACCTCAATAGGATTACAGTCTTCATCAAGCAAAAATTGTTTTGGATTTGACCAGACATCTGCACTGTCGCCTGCAACGTAAATCGGAATATCACCTATAATAAAAATGCCGTTATCATTTGCATATTTCTTAAGGCTTGTCCACTGACTGAAGAACAAATACTGAATGAATTTTTGAAATTCAATTTCGTCTTTTAAATCGTCTTTTGCCTTGCTGATTACATCAGTTTTACGAGTTTTTAAATCAACTGGCCATTCATTCCAAGGCTTACCATCAAAAGAGTTTTTAAGGGCCATATACAAGGCAAAATCATCGAGCCAGAAAGCATTTTCATTACAAAATTCAATATAATTTTCTGTTGTTGAATTAAAGTTGTTATAAGCCTTTTTAAGCACTTTAAATCTGTTTTTATATAACTTTTTAAAATCTATCTTTTCGGGATTTTCTCCCCAATTGATTTTTGAATAATCGCTCTTTTTTAATAATCCGTCATCACAAAGCAAATCAAAATCAATAAAATACGGATTACCTGCAAATGTTGAAAATGACTGATAAGGTGAATCGCCGTAGCTTGTTGGACATAACGGTAAAACCTGCCAATAGGTCTGTCCGCTCTGTTTTAAAAAATCAACAAATTTATATGCTTCAATGCCAAGTGTTCCTATACCCGTTTCACCTGGTAAGGATGAAATATGCATTAAAACGCCGCTTGTTCTCATATGAATCGCCCTTAAATTAAGATAATATAGACTTTATAATATTATTTTTTCATTAAAAAGTCAATCACATATAAGTTTTTCACTGACCTTATCAAAAATATGCAGTCGTTCGGTATCAACAACGATATTACAAAATGTATCACTCTTGATTTCTTGGTTTGAAGGCACATTTGCAATAATTTTTTCGTTCCCGATTTTACCATACAAATAATAGTCAGAGCCTGTCATCTCTGCAATATCAACATACATATCAAAAGAACTTTTCTGTCCGTTTTTTGCAAGACTGATATTTTCAGGTCTTACACCCAAAACAACTTCTTTATCAGAATACAATGACAAACTGTCATTCATTCTTTCAGGCAATTTAACGAAAAAATTTTCAAATACTGCATAAAACCCTTCGGTTTTTCTGACAACTTTACAACAGATAAAATTCATTTGCGGTGAGCCGATAAAACCTGCAACAAACATATTCTGCGGATGATTATAAAGCATCTGCGGCGTATCATGCTGCATAATTTTTCCGTCTTTCATAACTACAATTTTATCGCCCATTGTCATAGCTTCAGTCTGGTCGTGAGTAACATAAACAAAAGTTGTCTGCAACTCTTTATGAAGCATAGAAATACGGCTTCTCATTTCAGTTCTGAGTTTTGCATCAAGGTTTGACAACGGCTCGTCTAACAAGAAAACTGCAGGCTCGCGCACCATAGCGCGTCCTAAAGCTACACGTTGACGCTGACCACCTGACAATGCTCTGGGCTTACGGTTAAGATACTGCTCAATATCAAGCATTTTCGCAGCCTCGTGTACCTTTTTATCAATTACTGCTTTAGGAACTTTTCTATTTTTAAGTCCGAATGCCATATTTTTATAAACATTCATATGTGGATACAACGCGTAACTTTGAAATACCATTGCAATATCGCGATTCTTTGGTGAAACATCATTAACGAGTTTATCGCCGATATACATTTCACCATCTGTAATTTCTTCAAGCCCTGCAATCATCCTGAGCGTTGTAGATTTACCGCAACCTGAGGGACCAACAAGAATTACAAACTCTTTATCTTTTATCTCAAGATTAAGATCTTCAATTACAGTAACCCCATCTTCATAAGTTTTTTTAATATTTTTTAATGAAATTGATGCCATTATATCACCTGACCTTTCTTATCCTTTAACCGCACCGTCAATTACACCTTTGATTATATATTTCTGACACACAAGATAGAAAACAATAATCGGAATTATTGCAAGTACCAGCATTGCCATAAATCCGCCCCAATCTATTGAACCGTATGCACCCTGCATAGTTAACTGAATTGCCACAGACAAGGTTTTTTCGGATGAGCCCAACAAAAGATACGGCAAAAGAAAATCGTTCCAAATCCACATTGCATTGAGAATTGCAACGGTTATTGCTGTTGGCTTTAATATGGGAAATACAACCATAAAGAATGTTTTCAACGGACTGCAGCCGTCAATCATTGCAGCTTCTTCAATTTCTTTTGGTAATCCTTTGACAAACCCACTAAACATAAATACAGATAGTCCTGAGCCAAATCCAAGATACACCGGAATTATTCCAACAATACTGTTTAATCCCAGATTAATGCAGACAGAAGTCATAGTGAACATTACCATCTGAAATGGCACAATCATACTGAAAAGAAACAAATAGTAAATGAACTTATTGAATTTTGATTTTACTCTGGTGATATACCACGCTGTCATTGAAGTGAAAATTACTATTGCAAGAACAGAGCCAACAGTTATAAAGAGTGTTCTGAAAAAAGCGCCGACTATGCCTGAACTTTGTATTCCGTTAATATAGTTTTCAAGTCCTACAAAAGTATCTTCATTAGGGAATTCAAACGGTGTACCCACAATGTTGAATTTGGACTTAAATGAATTCATTATTACCAAATAAATTGGAAATAGAAAAACTGCAGATAACAACAATAGAATAGCAAAAGAAAATCCGTTGAAAAGTTTTGTTTTTTGCTTCACTAATCCTCAACCTCTTTTCTTCCGGTAATTTTAAGCTGAACAAAAGCAATCACGGCTACAATTATGAAGAACACAACAGCTTTTGCCTGACCCACGCCCTGCCAGCCTATTCTTCCATAGAATGTATTAAAAATATCAAGTGCAAGCATTGAAGTTTCACGTGCCGGAGCTCCGCCTGTAAGAGCTAAATTCTGGTCAAACAACTTAAATGAATTTGTAATTGTTAAAAACAGGCATATTGTAACAGCAGGCATAACCATGGGAATAGTAATGTGCCTTAATATAGAAATTGACGATGCACCGTCAATTCGTGCCGCTTCATAAAGTTCTGATGGAATATTCTGCAGACTTGCAATATAAATTACCATCATATAGCCGATAAGTTGCCAATTAAGAAGAAAAACAAGTCCCCAGAAACCGTAATCAGCACTGTATGTTATGTCATAGCCAAAAATACCTAATATTGCATTGATTAAAAGGTTCCATATATAACCCAGAACAATACCACCTATAAGATTAGGCATAAAAAATACTGTTCTGAAAAATGAAGTACCTTTTAAAGCTCTTGTAAGAAGCAATGCAAGTAAAAAGGCGAATACATTAATTGTAATTACTGATACTACAGTAAATTTAATAGTAAACCATAACGCATTCAGAAAGTTTTCGTCTTGCGTAAATGCTTTGATGTAGTTATCAAATCCAACCCATGTAGCATTTTCAACTGTTGTAAATTTCGTAAAAGATAAGTAAATACCCATTATGAACGGAACTAAGAAAACAACTACGAATGAAACCAACGTAGGTAATACAAAGATTGGAAAATATTTTTTCATATTTTTTTCCATAAAAAACCGCCCTTGCGACATAATCGCCCTGCCACATAAGCAGCGGGGCGATTTTTAAAATTTACTGACTTTCGCTTTTCCAGCGTTCTACAAACACTTTTTCTACATCATCCCAAGATTTTGTACCCTGTGCATACTGTAAAAGTGCAGAACCAAAGTCATCTTTAAAAGTCTGACTTGGGAAAACCGTAAAGTTCCAAGGAATAGTTGTAACATCAGCATTGTTCATCCATTTGATAACCTCTTGAGCTAACGGGTCGGTTGGACGCTCATCATCAGTGAATGTATCAAACGGTGCAATAAATTCAAGCTGTTCATTTACATATTTCTTACCTGTTTCACTTGAAAACAACCAATATATAAAGTCAGCAGCTGCTTTTTGCTCTTCATCTGTTGCTTTTGAATTAATTGCAAAGAAATTTTCGGTGCCAATGCAGAGTCCCTGATTTTCTTCACCGTCAACTCCCATATAAATTGGAAGGTATTTGATATTTTCAGCCTTAACTGTATTTTTATCAACACCGCTAATCTGTGCCCAAGCCCAGTTACCGTTTTGTACCATAGCACATTGACCGAGTGCAAATTCTGCCATTGATTCATCAACTATCTTTGAACCAAGAACTTTTTTGTCTGTAGTAGAATTATTTATATAAAGGTCAAAAATATTCTTGAAATTTTCAGAATATTTGAAATTTATTGTTTTTGTATCATTGCTTGATAAATCGACATTATTTTCATTGAACTCATAATAGACAGGAAGGTTTGCAAGATGAGTCTGCCAACGCCAATCTTCACCCGTCTTTAAAGAAGTTGATGCAAATACTCCTTTAATACCAAGTGCATCTGCATTTTTCTGCATATCTTCAACCAATGCTTTTAATGAGGCAAAATTGTTGATTTCATCCATTGATTTAAAATCTGTTGCTTTTTCAGGCAGAGCAAAATATTTATCAGTAATTTCTTTGTTATAGATAATTCCGTAACCCTCAACAACATAAGGAATACCGTAAACTTTGCCGTCAACAGTAACTGCAAGTGACTTATCTGTCAAATGTTTATAAAGCTCGGTATCAGACAAATCAGCACAGTAATCCTGCCAATTAGCATAACCTTTAGGCCCGTTTATCTGGAATAATGTGGGTGCTTCATCTGTACCCATTTTTGCAGCAAGTGTTTGTTCATAATTTCCGCTTGCCGCTGTTTCTACAATCAAAGTATTTCCAGTTTCATCATTATAAGCCTTGGCAATTTCATCATAAACTGTTGCAATTTCAGGCTTAAAATTCAAAAAGCGAATTGTTGTACCGCCATTATTCCCCTGCGGTGTTGTACCTTGATTTTCATTTCTGTTGCATGCAGTAAAAAATGTTGCAAACAAACAGATTGACATAAGAATTGATAAAAACTTTTTCATTTTTAACCTCCTGCTTTAAATTCAATTGAATTTTTTATTTGAAACTTTCGTTTCTTTTTATCTATTTTTACCAAATATTAAGAAAAAAATTCCACGAATTATAATGTAAAAAATATTGTATTTTTTTTACTTTTGAAGTATAATTAATTGTATCTTGACGACAGAGGGCAAAATTATGCGGATATTAGAAGAAAGAATTTTAAAAGACGGTAAAGTTTTTGCTGGGAATGTACTGAAAGTTGATAGTTTTCTTAATCATCAGCTTGATGTAAACCTTCTTTCTGAGATGGGTAAAGAACTTAAAAATCTCTATAACGACTGTGACATCACAAAAGTGCTTACTATCGAGGCTTCGGGCATCGGTGTAGGCTGTATGGTGGCGCAGTTTTTTAATTGTCCCCTGCTTTTTGCGAAAAAATCAAAGACTCTAAACATCAAAGGCGATGTATATACAAGCAAGGTTGAATCTTTTACACACCAATGTGTTTATGACATTATCGTGTCAAAAGATTTTCTTAATGAAACTGACACTGTACTTATTGTTGACGATTTTCTTGCAAAAGGGAACGCTCTTGTTGGACTCATTGACATTGTTAAACAGTCAGGCGCTAAACTTGCCGGCTGCGGTATAGCAATCGAAAAAGGCTTCCAGGGTGGCGGAGATAAATTAAGAGCACAAGGAATTCGCGTTGAATCAATGGCAATAGTTGATTCCATGAACGACGAAACCGGTGAAATTGTGTTCGGTACAAGGTAATAACAGCGTAACGCTGTAAAATATTACAAAATATAAAAGGAGAGAATAATTATGAAAAATCTCAAAAAAGTTCTCGCAGTAGTAATGGCTATTGCTCTTATCGTTACATGCTTCGCAGCTTGTGGCGATAACGACACTGATGAGCCTGATGTAAAGACAATTAAGGCTGCTCTTATCTGCTTACACGGTGACTCATCAACTTACGACAAGAACTTCATCGATGCATTCAAACAGGCTTGCGCAAACAAGGGACTTACAGCTGACGATTATACAATCGTTACTGACATTGATGAAGGCACAGCTTGCTATGACCAGGCAGCTGACTTGGCAGAAACATATGACCTTATCTTTGCTGACTCATTTGGCCACGAGCCTTATATGATTCAGGCAGCTAAGGAATTCCCAGATGTTGAATTCTGTCATGCAACAGGTACACAGGCTCACACAGCAGGTCTTGCAAACTTCCACAATGCATTTGCTTCAATCTATGAAGGCAGATATCTTGCAGGTGTTGCAGCAGGTTTGAAGCTTGTTGAACTTTATGGTGATGACGAAGGCAAAGTTTCTGACGAAAATGCAAAAATCGGTTATGTTGGTGCATGGCCATATGCTGAAGTTATTTCAGGTTACACATCATTTTATCTCGGCGTTAAGTCAATAGTTGAAAATGTAACAATGGAAGTTCGTTATACTAACTCTTGGTATGATGAAACAGCTGAAAAAACAACTGCTCTTGCACTTATCGACAATGGCTGCAAATTGATTTCACAGCATGCTGACTCATGGGGTGCTCCTACAGCTTGTGAAGAAAGAAATATTCCTAATATTTCTTACAACGGTTCTACAGCAGAAAAATGTCCAAACACATATATTGTTGCTTCAAGAATTAACTGGACTCCATACTTTGAATACATTATCGATTGCGTTCAGAACGACAAGGCTATCGATACAGACTGGACAGGTACAATCGCAACAGGTTCTGTTGAAGTTTTAGCACTTGGTACTGCTGCTGCAGAAGGCACACAGGAAAAACTTGACGAAGTTAAGAATGGTCTCCAGGACGGAACAATCAAGGTATTTGACTGTGCAACATTCACAGTTGAAGGCAAATCATTAACATCATTCATCGCTGACGTTGATGACGCTGGTGACTATATTCCTGAAACAGAAGTTGTTGAAACATCTGGCGATATCACATTTGTTAACGAAAGTGGTAAGCGTTCAGCTCCATACTTCAACATTATTATTGATGGTATTACAGCTATCACAGAATAATTCGTTTTAATGTTATTCTCATTTAATTGATTTGGAAAGGCGAAGCGCAACAACTTCGCCTTTCTTGAATGATTAACAAATTATAAATCCTTTGCTTTTAAGGAGTTTCTTATGGAAAAAACTGTTATTTTACAATTAAAAAACATATCTAAAAAATTTGGCGACAAAGTTATTGCAAATAACAACGTCAGCTTAGACGTATATAAAGGAGAAATTCTCTCCATTCTTGGTGAAAATGGTTGTGGTAAAACAACTCTTATGAATATGGTTGCGGGAATATATTATCCTGATTCCGGTAAAATTCTTATTAATGGCGAAGAAGTTATTATTCGCTCCCCTCGTGATGCTTTTGACCATAAAATTGGTATGATTCACCAGCACTTTAAGTTAATCGATATTTTTAGTGCAGCACAAAACGTTGCATTAGGTGTTGAAGGTGAAAAATTTAATCTTAAAGAAGTAAATAACCGTATTAAAGAAATGGCAAATAAATACGGATTCAATATAAATCTTGATAAAAAAATCTATGAAATGTCAGTTTCAGAGAAGCAAACTGTTGAAATCTTAAAGGTTTTATACAGGGGTGCAGATATTCTTATATTAGATGAACCAACAGCAGTTTTAACTCCACAGGAAATTAGAAGCTTATTCAAAGTATTAAATGCAATGAGAGACGATGGTAAATCAATTATCATCATTACTCATAAATTAAATGAAGTTATGGAAATCTCTAACAGAGTAACTGTTTTACGTAAAGGTGACCATATTGCAACTGTTAATACCTCAGAAACCTCTGAAAAAGAGCTTACTGAAATGATGGTTGGTAAAAAAATCGACCTGAATATAAACCGTACAGAACCCATTGACACTAAAATCAGACTTTCAGTTTCAGGTTTAACAGTTAAAAACCCTGACGGTTATAATGTGCTTGATAATGTATCATTTGACGCTTACAGCGGTGAAATTCTTGGTATTGCAGGTATTGCAGGTAGCGGTCAGAAGGAATTGCTTGAAGCCATAGCAGGTCTTTATGATTATCAAAATGGTACTTTGACTTATTATCATCCTAAAAAAGACAAGCCTGTTTCTTTCTTTCACAAAACATATAAACGTGTTATGGAACTTGCCAATGAAAACGCATTCAAAGATGAAAACGGCAATGATATTGACTTCAAAAAACTGTCTAAAAAAGAAGTAAAAGAGCTTGTAAGCAGTGAAAAAATCATTTTTAAAGACGATGAGGTCATCGACTTAAGAGATAAATCTCCAAGAGAAATTCGTGAGCTTGGTATTCGTTTATCCTTTGTTCCGGAAGACAGACTCGGTATGGGACTTGTTGGTAGTATGAGTATTATTGACAATATGATGCTTCGTAGTTATCGAAAAGGAAAATCAATGTTTCTTGACAGAAAGCGTCCTTCTGACCTTGCAGACAAGATTATAAGTGACTTAGAAGTCAACACTCCTGATTCACACACTGCTGTAAGAAAGTTGTCAGGCGGTAATGTTCAAAAGGTACTTGTAGGCCGTGAAATTGCTGCTGCTCCTGCAATTTTGATGACTGCATACCCTGTTCGTGGACTTGATATTAACTCTTCATACACAATTTATAATCTTTTAAATGAGCAAAAACAAAATGGCGTATCAGTTATTTTTGTCGGTGAAGATTTGGATGTTTTGATGGCACTTAGTGACAGAATATTAGTTTTAAGTGGTGGTAAAGTTTCAGGCATTGTAGATGCCAGAGCAACTACGAAAGATGAAATCGGTCTTCTTATGGTTAAATCTCAAAAGAATGAGGTGATGGAATGAAAAAGAATAAAAACAACTTGAAAGAACCTTTTGTTCGAATTGTCAAGCGTGATAATATCAACATTCAAAAAATAATACTCATTTATTCCATCGCACTTGCTGTAGGGTTAATTTTAAGCGGATTGATTTCCATGATGTTTTCTGAAAAAGGTCTTGGTGATTTCTTCCAGTCATTATTTACAGGTGCATTTGGTAGTGAGCGAAAATTCTGGCTCTTACTACAAGACACCGCCCTCCTTCTCGGAACATCAATGGCATTACTCCCCGCTTTCAAAATGAAATTCTGGAACCTTGGTGGTAATGGTCAGATACTTGTGGGTTGCCTTGCGGCAATTGCCTGTATGTTTTACCTTGGTGGCAAGATTCAGGACTCTTTACTGATTCCGCTTATGGTTGTAGTAAGTACTGCTGCAGGTGCAATATGGGCAGTGATTCCAGCAATCTTTAAAGCAAAGTTCAATACTAACGAATCTTTGTTTACTCTTATGATGAACTATATTGCACAAGGCCTTGTTTCATTGTGCATCACAATCTGGGTAAAATCAGGTTCAGGTGTTTTAGCTCCAATTTCATATGGTAACGTGCCAGAAATCGGTAACAAATATTTATTACCTATCATTTTATTTGTTGTAATTACTGTTTTAATGCACGTTTATCTTCGTTCATCAAAGCACGGTTATGAAATATCCGTTGTTGGTGAAAGCATAAATACTGCAAAATACGTAGGAATTAAGGTTGATAAGGTTATTATCAGAACAATGATTTTATCAGGCGCAATTGCAGGTCTTGTTGGTTTTGTTCTTGCTGGTTCAATTAACCATACAATCAGTACAACGTCAGCAAATAATATGGGCTTTACAGGTATTATGGCAACTTGGCTTGCATCATTTAATCCTTTGCTTATTATTATTACAAGCTTTTTCATTACTTTTATTTCTAAAGGTATGGTTGAAGTAAGAAAAACATTTATGTTTACAAACGACTCAATATCAAATATTGTTGTAGGTATTGTGTACTTTGCAGTAATCGTTTGCTCATTCTTTATTAACTACAAACTTGTGTTCAGAAAAAAAGAAAAGGAGGAAATTAAGAAATGACAGTTACGTTCTTAATGAGTGCCATTGCAATTGGCACAGTTCTTCTTTTCGGTTGTATCGGTGAAACAATTACCGAAAAAGCAGGTCATTTAAACCTTGGTATTCCTGGTATTATGTGTACTGGTACTGTTGGCGGATGCCTTTTCGTAAGTTTATATATGAACAGCCTTGAAACAGTCGAAAGTGCATCTTGGATATTGCTTATTTTATCTTCTCTTTTTGGTGCATTTCTTTTTGCATCATTAACGGGTGCTATTTATGCTGTAATGACAATTACATTCCGTTGCAATCAAAACATTACTGGTCTTGCAATTACAATTTTTGGTAACGGCTTGACACAATTCTTAATGCACTCATACGTTGACAAGAGCAACTTCTCAGCAGCAGGTAAGATTATTGCAAAATGCTTACCTTTTGCAGAAAATTCTGACGGAATAGTGAAAGTGCTATTTGGTCATGGTTTTTATGTTTATTTAGCTATCGCTATTGCTTTAATTACTACATTTATATTTAATCGCACAAGAGTAGGTCTTAACCTTCGTGCTATCGGTGAAAGCGCTGCAACAGCCGATGCAATGGGTGTTAATATCACATTGTATAAATATATTGCAATTTTAGTTGGTAGTGGTATTGCAGGTTTTGGTGGCGTATTCTATATTATGGACTATGTTAAAGGTAGTTGGGAAAACGCTTCAACTATTGAGGCATTCGGTTGGCTTGCTATAGCACTTGTTATTTTTACTTTGTGGAAACCGAATATCTCAATAATTGGTTCATATCTTTTCGGTGCATTGTATATTGCAGCATTCGTCTTTGGTAACATTTCCTTTGCAGGACGTGAAGTATTAAAAATGTTGCCATACGTAATCACAATCATTGTTTTAATTGTAACAAGTATGATGAATAAAAAAGAGAATCAGCCCCCTGCTTCACTTGGATTATCATACTTCAGAGAAGACAGATAAGAGGTTTAATTATTATGAACAACAATTTTGATGTTATTATCATCGGCGCAGGTCCCTCAGGTATTTTCTGTGCTTATGAACTTCTCGCAAAAAAGCCTGACATTAAAATTTTAATGATTGAAAAAGGTCGTTCTATTGAAAAGAGAATGTGCCCTAAAAGAACTACAAAAAAATGTGTTGGCTGTCAACCCTGCTCAATTACAACAGGCTTTGCAGGTGCAGGTGCATTCTCTGACGGCAAGCTTTCACTTTCTCCTGACGTTGGCGGAACACTCCCTGACATTCTCGGCTATGAGGAAACAATGGAGTTATTGAAAGAAGCTGACAGCGTTTATCTTGATTTTGGTGCAGATACCAATGTTTACGGTATAGATAAACAGGCAGAAATTGAAGAAATCCGCAGAAAAGCAATCAATGCAAACCTTAAATTGATTGAATGCCCTATTCGTCATTTAGGTACTGAAGAAGGCTATAAGATTTACGGCAGACTTCAGCATCATCTTGAAGACAATGGTTGCAATATAATCTTTAATACAATGGTTTCAGATATTATTATTGAAGATAACCAAGTTAAAGGTGTTGTTGCAGGCGGTAACACATATTATTCTGATAAAATCGTTGCAGCAGTAGGTCGTGAAGGTGCTGAATGGCTCAGTCACATTTGTAAAGACCATAACATTGAAACTCAAGTTGGTACAGTTGACGTTGGTGTTCGTGTTGAGGTTCGTGACGAGGTTATGAAATTCCTTAATGAGAACCTTTACGAAGCAAAACTTGTTTATTATTCTCAGACCTTTGATGATAAAGTGAGAACATTCTGTTCTAACCCATCAGGTGAAGTTGCAACTGAATACTACGATAATGGTCTTGCCGTTGTTAACGGTCATGCCTATAAATCTGCAGAATACAAAACAAATAATACAAACTTTGCACTTCTTGTATCAAAGAATTTTACAAAGCCTTTCAAATCTCCTATTGAATACGGCAAGCACATTGCACAACTCAGTAATATGCTTTGCGATGGTAAAATTCTTGTGCAGACATACGGCGACTTTAAACGTGGAAGAAGAACAACCGCAGAAAGACTTTGTAGAAACAATCTTATTCCTACACTTAAAGATGCTGTTCCTGGCGATTTATCACTTGTATTCCCCCATCGTATAATGGTCGATATTGCTGAAATGCTTGAAGCACTTGATAAGGTTACACCGGGTATTGCAAGTGACGAAACTCTTCTTTATGGTGTTGAAGTTAAATTCTATTCAAATAAAGTTGTTGTTGATACAAACTTTGAAACAAGTGTTAAAGGACTTCACGCTATTGGTGATGGTGCATCAGTCACACGTGGACTTATGCAGGCTTCATCAAATGGTATCAGCGTAGCAAGAAGTATTCTTGAAACATTATAAAAAATTAGGGACTGTCATTCAGTCCCTTTTTTAAGGTGAAAGCGAGGTGATAAAATGGTCAGAGATATGACAACGGGTAATCCTGCAAAAGTGCTAATCAAATTTACAATACCAATGCTCATTTCAGTTATGTTTCAACAGTTATATAACATTGCTGACAGTATAATTGCGGGGCAACTGCTTGGTGGAGACGCATTAGCCGCTGTTGGAATTTCATATACAATCACCATGATTTATATGGCAATAGCAAACGGCTCAAATATTGGCTGCAGCGTTGTAATCTCACAGTTTTTCGGTAATAGAAATTACTCAAAAATGAAAACTTGTATCAGCACTTCACTGATATCAATTTTAGTTTTAAGTGCATTATTAACTGTTCTTGGCTTAGTTTTCTCCCCAGCCATTTTATCAGCGCTCAATACCCCTGAAAATTTGTTGTCCGATTCTGCTGACTACCTTAACATTTATACGGTAGGTCTTGTTTTCTTGTTTTTATACAATATATGCACAGGAATTTTCACTGCATTAGGTGATTCTAAAACTCCCCTGTTTTTTCTGATATTCTCATCAGTATTCAATGTAATTCTTGACTATTTTCTTGTAAAATTTACCGATATGGGTGTCTCAGGTGTAGCGTGGGCAACATTCATTGCACAAGGTATTGCATCAATTCTTTCTTTTGTAACTTTACTTGCAAGAATAAAAAAACTGAATTGTGGTAAAGCTCAATTATTCTCTTTCGACATACTTAAAAAGATTTTATTTGTTGCAATTCCAAGTATTTTACAACAAAGTTTTGTTTCTATAGGTAATATTTTTATACAAGGACTTATAAACTCATTTGGCGATATAGTTGTAGCAGGATTTTCTGCTGCAGGCAAACTGAATACTTTTACAATCACTACACTTACTGCCCTTGGTAACAGTATGTCAAGTTTTACAGCCCAGAATGTAGGTGCAGGAAAAATTGACAGAATCAAAAGTGGTGTTAAGTACTCATATATTATGTCATTTGCAATTACTATTCCATTATTTGTACTGTTTAACTTCTTCCCTGAACTTATGATGAAAATTTTTGTAAGCAGTGTTGATATGGATATAATACGAGCAGGAACAGCCTTTTTAAAAACTGTTGCGCCTTTCTATCTGTTTATTTCAATTAAGCTTATAATTGACGGTGTGCTTCGTGGCAGCGGTGCAGTAAATATATTTATGGTGTCAACTTTTTCCGACTTACTTCTACGAGTTATACTTTCATATGTCCTTTCTCCGATTTTCGCACAGCAGGGAATCTGGTACTCGTGGCCAATAGGTTGGTTACTCGCAACGGCAATTTCTTGTACTTTCTATTTCACAGGTCTGTGGAAAAAGAAAATTAATAATCTTGCTCTAAAATAAGGTAAAAATTATGCTTATTACACTTCAAAACATAAATAAAGGTTTTCTTGACAAAAGCATATTAAAAAATATTAATCTCACTGTTAATGAAAAAGACCGTATTGGACTTTTAGGTATTAACGGTGTTGGCAAGACTACCCTACTCAACATTATTTCAGGCAATCTTGAGTATGATGATGGTATGGTTGCATTGAAGCCAAACATAAGAATTGGTTATTTAAAACAAAATGAGGCTCTTGACACCTCAAACTCACTTCGTGAAGAAATACAAAATGCTTTAAAATTAGCATTTGATACAAGAAAAAAGCTTGAAGACATATCAAAGAAAATGTCAACTGCAATCGGTGTTGAATACGATGCTTTGTCAGTAGAATATGAGCGTCTTACAAGCATTTATGACGCTTGCGACGGTTACAATGCTGAGGTGAGAATTAATACCATACTTAATGGTATGGGGTTTGGTGATTTCAATTTAGATGGCAGTGTTTCTGTTCTCTCAGGCGGTGAAAAAACTCGCTTTGCACTTGCAAAAATACTTGTTGAAAATCCTGATTTACTTATTCTTGACGAGCCTACAAACCATCTTGACTTTTCAATGCTTAACTGGCTTGAAAATTACCTTGCATCATATAAAGGTGCAGTTATAATTGTTTCACACGACAGATATTTCTTAAATGCAGTTGCGTCTGACATCTGTGAAATCGAAAATGGCGAATTAGTTCGTTATAAAGGCGGATATTCTTCTTTCTTAAAGCAAAAGGAAGAAAGAATTAAAACGCTGACAAAAGAATATGAAAAACAGCAGAAAGAAATTGAACAATTACGTGATTATGTTCGTAAAAACCTTGCAAAATCAAGCAGTACTAATAGCGTAGGCTCACGAGTAAAGGCTCTTGAGAAAATGGAGTTGGCTGCAAAACCAAATCCAAAAGTTAAGGATTTGCATATCTCTTTCCCCTTCGATATTGAACCACACAAAACAATTCTTGAATGCAAAAATTTAAAAGTAAGCGTTGGCAACGGTACTAATAAGAAAACACTTTTTGAGAACTTTAATCTTGAAGTTTCCCGCGGAGAAAAAGTTGCGTTTGTTGGTAAAAACGGTGTGGGTAAATCCTCTTTTTTAAAGGCAATCCTTAAAAAAATGACTTATGAAGGTACCGTACATTGGGGTGGAAATGTTAAGATTTCTTACTTTGACCAGGAGTTATCGTATCTTGACCTTAATATGACTGTAATTGAGTCTGTGCACAGAAAATTCCCTACAAAAACTGAGTATGAAATCCGCAGTATGCTTGCCCGTTTTCTTATTGAAGATGAAGATGTCTTTAAACGCATCAAAGAAATGAGCGGTGCAAACCGTGCAAAAGTCGTACTTTGCATAATCGCCTTTGAACGCTCAAATGTGCTTGTTTTAGACGAACCTACCAATCACCTTGACTACAAAGCAAAAGAGGCTCTTGACGAGGCTCTTAAGTCTTATGAGGGTACTGTGATTATGGTTTCGCACGACAGATATTTACTTAACTCTGTGCCTACAAAAATAATCGAAATGAAGCCACAGGAAATTGTAATTTATGATGGTAATTATGATTATTATAAAGAACATTCCGTTATTGAGCCTGAGGTTATCACCGTTGCAAAAGAAAAGAGCGCATCTGCCACAGCCTATGACGAGTCACGTAAAAATAAGGCTGAGGACAGAAAACGCCGTGCAAAGCTTATGAATACAGAAAAAGAAATGACTGCACTTCAAAGTCAGATTGATGAATTAAAAGAACTTTGTAATTCGCCTGATGTTTCAAGTGATTACGCAAGACTTTCTGAAATTCTTGAAGATATTAAAGCAAAGGAAGCACAACTTGAAGAACTTGAAACTTTATGGCTTGAATTAGCTTAAAAAATAGTACTAAAAACTTGCCGGTGGTAATGAGGAATGGTCACTCTTACCTGCCGGCATTTTTGTACCGTAAAGCCTGCATCCGTTGAATATTGTATCTCTACCTAATTTGTTACGAATCCCATTTAAAGTATCGTCTATAACACCAATTTTCTCGTGTGTTTCTATATCATAACTGATGTGTAACTGTTGAAAACTTTGTTCCCACACAAGATTATATGTTCTTACAGTCAGAGCACGAATATTATGCTTCCATAAATACTTTTCAGCCAGCAGTTTTCTTGCCACTTCACATATTTCTTTCGCATTATGAGTTGGAAATTCAAGATTATAAGAATATTGTTGAATATTCAGCGTGTCATCTTTGATTGCCAACTGAACTCCCGTTGCCAACAAATGCTCTTGACGTAAATTTTTAGCAACCTTTGCAGATAATTCAGCAATAACTCTTTCCGCTTCATTTACAGAAACAAGACTTTCCATACAGGTTATTCCCCTGCTGACGCTTTGAGGTACAGGCTTACTGTCAATATGCGATACAGGTGAAGCATCTAATCCGTTGGCGTAAATCCATAAATCGAATCCGTTTTTACCAAGTATTTTTCTTAAAAAAGAGGGTTGAGTTTCAGCAATATCACCAATAGTATTTATTCCGTATTTTTGCAAGGTAGCAGATGTTCGCCTACCCACAAAAATCATTTCATTAGCAAGAAGACACCATACTTTTTCTTTAAAGTTTTCTTGCGAAATTACAGTTGTAGCATCGGGTTTTTTCATATCACTGCCAAGTTTGGCAAAAACCTTATTAAAAGACACACCCACCGATATTGTAAGTCCCGTTTCCTTTCGGACATTTTCTCTTAATTGTTCAGCAATAGAAAAACCGTCACCGAAAAGTTTTATGCTACCGCTTACATCAAGCCAACACTCATCCATTCCAAACGGCTCGATTAAATCGGTGTATCTTGAATAAATATCTTTAACTTTTTCAGAATAGTCATAATACGTGTCAAAATCAGGACGGACAACTATAAGATTACCACATTTTCGCCTTGCTTCAATAATTGTGTCACCGGTTTTCACACCGCAGATTTTTGCAGGTTGAGATTTTGCAAGAACTATTCCGTGACGATCATCTTCACTACCGCAGACGGCTACGCATTTACCCTTTAACTGAGGATTTTTAACACATTCCACAGATGCGTAAAAGTTATTTAAATCACAATGCAGAATAATTCTTTTCATAAAAATCCCCTTTGATATTTTATGAAACAATTATACCGAACATTTGTTCTGTTGTCAATATCAAGAGTTAAGTAAAAAAATCCAAGTTCAACCAAAAGGTCAAACTTGGATTTCTTGGTCGGAGTGACAGGACTTGAACCTGCGGCCTCTTGACCCCCAGTCAAGCGCGCTCCCAGCTGCGCCACACCCCGATATTGTCAACGCAGATAATAATAACATAATAGTTTTTATTTTGCAAGTGATTTTTTGACTTTTTTGTCGTTTAAATTCTTTCATATTTCTTTTGCCTTTTTATTAATTTTATGGTAAAATTAAGCAAAGAGGTGTTCTTATGAAAACAATTAAAAAGCCAATTAAAATTACATTATCAATACTTGCTATTATTTTAGCATTAATAATTTGTTGGAGTGGTCTTATGTTCTGGTATTACCCACACTATAAGAATAACAAAACTGAAATTGTATTAAATGATACAGTCAGCGAAAACGAAGTTCGTATTATGAGCTATAATCTTCGTTGCCTTAATCCTATGGATTACGGCAAAAAAAGTTGGTTTTACCGTGCAGATTTGATTATAAAATCTATCGAAAAAGAACAACCTGGTGTTATTGGTTTTCAAGAGGCTACAAAATGGCAATACAGCTATCTTTGTGACACAATGAAAGGGTATGATTCAATTATTACGTACCGAGATGACGCTTTTAATTCAGAAGGCTGTCCCGTATTCTACCGTACTGATTTATATACACTTATTGACAAAGGTTCATTCTGGCTTTCAGAAACACCTGAAGTTATGAGCAAAGACTGGAACTCAGCTTGCTACCGCATATGCAGTTATGCGATTTTAAAGGACAAATCAACTGATAAAGAATTTGTTGTTTTCAATACCCACCTTGACCACATAAGCGATACAGCACGAATTAACGGAATTCAGGTAGTTCTTGATAAAATTGCAGAATTTGGCTCGTTGCCTGCAGTTTTAATGGGTGACCTTAACGCTGAAGAAAATACGGAAACATACATAAGTGCAACCAAAAATTTCCTTGATGCAAAGTATCAGACGGAGAACACAATGACAAGTTGTACTTATCAGAATTATGGAAAAGAACTTGAAAGTGACTGTATTGATTACGTGATGATTTCAAAAACAGGATTTAAAGTAAATTCATATAAAGTAATTACAGAAACCTATGATGGTGTTTACACAAGTGACCATTTCCCACTGTCTGTAAGTCTTTCATTTGAATAAACTCCCCTATTGACAACTAAATATTGATATGTTATACTATACATAGATAATCAAGGTATCCTTTGGAATTGAATATTTTAAGGGATACCTTTTATAATAAGCACTATACCTCGAATATCTATGTAATACTGAAAGGAGCAAATTATAATGAAAATCAGTAAAGAACTTTCAAAAGGCAGTACAGGAATGTTGGTACTCAGCGTTATTTCAAGAAGTGAGATGTACGGTTATCAGATTATTAAAACCGTTGAAATGATGTCTGAAAACGTATTCCAGATGAACGAGGGCACCCTCTACCCTATTCTTCACGCACTTGAAAAAGAAGATTATCTAACTTCACGATGGGTTGAAAGCGAAGATAACGGCAGAAAAAGAAAATACTACAAAATTACAGAAAAAGGACTTAAAGAACTTGCTTCACAAAGACAGGAATGGGAAGCATACAGCACTGCTGTGGGTAAGGTTTTGAATGGTGAACTTCAAATGGTATAACTTCTGCGTTTATTATAAGTAAAGGTGGTGGAGTATGAAAAAAGATAAAGTTCTCCTTGAAGCATACATCAAAAATGTGTGCAAAGGAATAAGCGATAGAAAAGTAAAAAATGAGCTTAGAGATGAGTTACTCTCTCACCTGCTCGAAATTTATGAAAGAAATATCGCTCTTGGTATGAGTGACGAAGATGCACAAAAGGATGCAGTTGCTCATATGGGTGACAGCGAAGCTGTGTCAAAAACTTTTAAGCAGATTTATCCTGTATCTACAGTTGAATTTTTAAAAGAAAAAGCTTGGAATATGGTATTGCCAATTGTATATCTTTTTGTTTACGACAATGGTAGTAGCATTTTATTTCCAGGTCTGTTTATAGTTACGTTGGCATTTACGTTAGCAGATTTCAAAAAAATAAACAAGTGGTTCCATCGTGCTTTTATTACTTCGATTATTGCTTTACCAATGCAAACAGCTATGATCGCATTATATGAATATTACATTTTTGACAAAGAAGTTAGAAATACAAGTATTATCATAAGTCAAATTTTAATTTTTATAATTTATACTTTGATTCTTGCAGGTGTATTGAAATTTAAAAAGCAATTAAAATCACCAAAAAAAGATATTCTACTTGTGTGTTTATCATTCCCGCTTCTTTTTATTGGTTGTATATTAGTATATTTTACACAAGTATACAATTTTTTCTTTTTCATCGCAGCATTGTTGTTTAATGCACTACCAGCAATATTAATATATACAACAGTAAAAGATTTTGAAAGCTCTGACAAATTTGTGCATAAAGGAAAAAGCAAAGGAGTTTTGAAACGATTAACAATAACTATTATCATTCTGTTAATTACTTGTGGAATAGTACACGGCATTATGTCGAGACCACCTGAATATAAAAACTTTGTTGTTGATGATACCACTATTGATATTGCAGAAATCAAACAAAATATAATTTCATTGGGATTACCTGAAAACATCGCAAACGATTTGCCTGAAAGTGAAATATTAAACTATGAAAACGCATATGAATTAGAAATTATTGTGGACGAAGATTTCAATGATTTCCTTTCAGAGCATACAGATGATATTTCCGAATTTGAAAGACCGTATTATACAGCTTATGCTTTTCATTTGAAATCTGAAGATAAACCTTTAAAAATTCGTGTTTTATTCGTACTTAATGGTTTCGATTGTTATAACAAACTATATCACGATGATTTTCTTATTAGAATAACGAATAATTCTGAATTGGAAATAGATTCAAATACATTAAAAAATCATTATTTTAAAATTTTGTGTGATTACAATGGTAAAACAATAGAGACAGAACCTTTCAATATGCGCCAAATTGAAGATTATGAAAATTTATTTGCGTACAATTTCGGATTTATTAAAGACGCAAAAAATACACGTATATACTCTGCGCAAACTATTACACCTTCAATTGAAAATGAAGTAATATCTGTTCGTTACAATTATCGGAACTATTCTTTGCCCACTGAGTATAATTCTAGATGGTTTTGGATTAGTGAATTCTATGATGTATACATTGAAAACCCGTGTTATGTACCAAATAGTTCTGAGAATAATTCCTCTATGCTTGAAGATGTGCTTTCAAAATATAAAGATGAATATTCCACAAACCAATATATTGACGACGAAATGCTTGACCTTGATAATATAAACTAAAATTCAATTTTCTCTTGATTTTAATTGTAAAATAATGTAACATATATTGTATATTGGCACATTGGAGGTTTTACAATGAAAGAGGAATCAAGAAAGTATGTTCAAGAAGCTTGGGACATAGTTAAGCATGCTGCCGAAAACATCGGCTCTCGTCTCCCCGGTTCTGAGGGTGAAAGAAAATATGCTGACTATATGGGTGATAAGCTTCGTGAAATCGGAATTACTCCTGTAAAAGAGGAATTCGGTGTATCACCAAGAGCTTGTATCGGCGGTATTCCATACGCCGGCTGGTTCGGACTTATTATGAGCGGACTTATGTATTTTGCTCTTGATAACTATCATCTTTGGTTTGGTATGGCGCTTGCAGGTATCTGTATGGTAATCTGGCTTATTTTCGGTGCTTTTCTTTACAAACCTTGGTTTGATATGTTCTTTAAGCAAAAGATTTCACAGAATGTTTACGGTGAATTAGTTCCTGAAGACGGCAAATATGATTATACAATTATTCTTTCAGGTCATACTGACACTTGCTGGACTTGGAGACACTCAGAAAACGCATCTAAACACCCTGACAAGCCAATCTATGGTCTTATCACTACATACGGCAAAGTTGGTTTTGGTGCAATTTGTGTATTCTTCACAGTTGGTGTTTCAATTGCAATGGCAATTATCTATGCCGCTGCAACATTCGGTGTTGACTGGGCAGTTGAAAAATATTACGGCTATTCATTATCATTCAATGTTTTCACATTCTTAATGCATTTTATTCCGATTATTACTGCAATTGGTAGCTGTTTTGTAATTATGTGGAATGATCCTGATCCTGAAACAGCATCAAGAGGCGCTATGGATAACGCAACAGGCTGTGCTCTCAGCTATGCAGTAATCAAGTACTTTAAAGAAAATCCTGATAAGATGCCTAAAAACTGCCGTATTATCGACTGCAACTGCGGTTCAGAAGAAGCAGGTCTTCGTGGCTCAATGGCATTTACTCACAAGCACAGAAATGACGACTTAACACAGAACGCATGGAACATCAATATTGACTCTGTTGCTGATAAAGAGTATTTTGAAGTTGTTATTCAGGATGACTGGCAGATGTGCCGTTTTGATACTGACCTTGAAAAGATGTTCAAAGACACATTTGAAGAAATGGGTATTGAAAGCAAGACAAACGGATGCATTCACAACCCTGTTGGCGGTTGCGACAGCACACCAATGACAAAAGCAGGTATTAAATCTGTTACATTTGCTGCACAGAATCCAATGCTTACTTATTATTATCACACTTGGCATGATATGCCTGACCGTTTTGAAATGGAAACTGTTGGCACAGGATTCGATGTACTTCTCAGCGTTATTGATAAGATTGCTGAATTCCAAGAAGAAAACGGATATAATGGTCCACAGAAAAAATAATTTAAACTTACTGCACAACTTCGGTTGTGCAGTTTTTCTTTATTTGACACTTTTCTATCTTTATGGTAAATTTATTACATAATATGATGTAATAATTCGGTGATTTAATGAAACGTATTTTTAAAGTTATCTGTCCCCTGCTTGCTCTGGCAATTTTATTTTCATCCTGTACATTTAATGCAAGTGAAAAAGCACTCGAGCAAATCAATACATATCTTGAAAACAATGAATTCAACAGTTGTCATCAATATGTAAAAAAACTTGAAAATGATGAAAAAAGCTCTATTAATGATGAAGTTTGCAATTCTGTAATCAATAAGTTTATAGCATTAAGAGAAAAAACTAATATTGATGAAGCAAGCATATATGATTTGTCACTCATAGACACTGCATTTGCAGAAAATTGTCAGAAGTTATGGAATATTATCAGCGAATTTTCAATAGATAAAGCGGCTGACTACTACAAAGAATGCATAAATCTTCGTTACTATTCAGAAATGATCGACTATACTCGTTACTGTGAAATTTATTCACTTTTAAAAAAGGCTGACAATTCAGGATATCTTGACGAATTAAGTGTTGCATTATATGAGTATGAAACAAACGGCAACAATGCAAATCTTAAACTGCTTTTTGACGAAATTAACAGTATTGATTACAGCAGTTTCAACCCTCAGCAATATCTGGTTACTGATTTCAGAGACGCTCACGAAGATATAGTTGATGCCATTAACGATCTTGATGATGGATTTGATGCAAATGACTCAACCACAGTTGCAACTGCTGTCAACACATTACACAACGCTTTGACAGACATACTTTATATTACCGATACATTATCTGCAGTAAATTCGATGCAAAAATCAATTTACAGTAAAATCTCAACTGAGAATATATATGCACCGTTTAACAGTGAAATTTATATTACAAAACGTGATTACACATCAGGTATGAGTTTTACTCTTGATTCAATTTTCGGTGTTCGCGAAAATACTGAAACCGATAAAACTACCGAATCAACTACTATTGCTGACAACTCAAAAATCTCAAAATCAGATGCTATAAAAATTGCAGTAAACGCTATTAACAAGACTAAATCTTTTAAAGGAACCGTTAATATTACGCTTACACAAACCCGTAACATACAACTTTCTGCATTTGAATCATATACCACCATTACAGATGCCGAAAATATGACAAAAGCTCAACTCAATCAGATAATCAAGCAGTCGAATGGAACCGGAGAAAAAACTGTACAGTTTTCAAACGGAATTAATGGTACGCAGACCTTAAATGATTTTATACCACCCTCAAGCAAAACTGCTTCTGTCGATTCAAACTCTGTCACAGACTATTCTTGCGTTCAAGGCAGTGGCGGATATGTAATTACGCTTGTTCTGAAGAGTGAACTTGTTGAGACAGGAAAAGATTCAACAGGAATTGGTACGCTTGTTAATACTTTTGAATTCGACAACAGTGATGATGTGAAAAATTTTGACACTTCATATTCTGAAACGACCGTTTCCGTTATCGTAAATAACAGTGGCAGACTTATAGAAATGGAATACACTATTGACGGTATAAGTAACTGCGATTTTGAGGAAAACGACGGTGCAAACGAATACAAAGCTCAATTCACTTTTAAAAATCATTATAAATATGAGTTCAAGTATTAAAGAATTGTTCAATATTTGTTAACAAATATCTAAAAAATGTTGACTTGTAGCAGATTTTGGTGTATATTGGTTATATATTTTTTATAAAATATAGCAGAATTGACCTTTAATTCTGCAAAATTTTTAAGGAGGAATTTTCCTATGAAAAACTTTAAAAAAGTTCTTGCCGTAGTTATGGCTGTTGCTCTTATCGTAACATGCTTTGCAGCTTGCGGCGGAAACAGTGACAACGATTCTAAAGAAATTGTTATCGGTGTTAGCGGTCCTCTTACAGGTGGTGCAGCTCAGTACGGTAACGCAGTTGTTAACGCTGCTAAACTTGCTGTTGATGAAATCAACGCTGCTGGTGGTATCAACGGTACAAACCTTAAGCTTGTTACAGCTGACGATGAAGCTGACTCAGGTGACAAAGCAGTTAGTGCTTACAACTCACTTAAAGACCAGGGTATGCAGATTTTCCTTGGTACAGTAACTTCAGGTTCATGCCTTGCAGTTATTGACAAAACAAAGGCTGACAACATGTTCCAGCTTACTCCTTCTGCATCAGCAGACGCAGTTATTGCTAATGACAACTGCTTCCAGATTTGCTTCACAGACTCTAACCAAGGTATTGGTTCAGCTCAGTACATCGCAGAAAACCAGGTTGCTACAAAGGTAGCTGTTATCTACGATTCATCAGATGCTTACTCAACAGGTATCTACAACACATTTAAGGCTGAAGCTGCTTCAAGAAACCTTGAAATCGTTGCTGAACAGTCTTTCACAAAAGACAGCAACAAGGACTTCTCAGCTCAGATTCAGGCTTGCAAGACAGCAGGTGCTGACCTTGTATTCCTTCCAATCTACTATACAGAAGCTTCTCTTATCCTTAAGGCTGCTGAATCAGCAAGCTATGCTCCTAAGTTCTTTGGTTGCGATGGTCTTGACGGTCTTCTTGGTATTGAAGGATTCGACACAAACCTTGCTGAAGGCGTAATGCTTCTTACTCCTTTTGCTGCCGATAAAGATGATGCTGCTACACAGAAATTCGTTTCTGCATATAAGGCTGCATACAACGACGAAATTCCTAACCAGTTCGCTGCTGACGCTTATGACGGTGTTTACATCATCGCTGAGCTTCTTAAAGCTAACAATGTAACAGCTGATATGTCAGCTTCTGATATCTGCGATCTTCTTAAGGTTGCTATTACTGCTGATGATTTCTCATACATGGGAATCACAGGTGCAGGTGCAGCTCTTACTTGGGATGCATCAGGTGCAGTTTCAAAGAAGCCAATGGCTGTTGTTATTAAAGATGGCGCATACGTTGCTCTTTAATTAATAATTTCTAATATAAATACCGACAGTATTTAGTTACTGTCGGTATTTTTTTGTCGATTTTGTATTGTTTTTAATTTTGAACTGTGATATAATACATTGATTATTTTTATTGTGGTGTTTTATACCACATAGACATGGAAGGAATGTTACATAATGGGTTTTTTGAGTAACCTGATTAACGGTATAAGTCTTGGTAGCATATATGCGGTTATTGCTCTTGGCTATACTATGGTTTATGGCATTGCCAAAATGCTTAACTTTGCACATGGTGACGTCATTATGATTGGCGGATATGTTGTATATATTGCAGCTTCAAAAGCAGGGCTTCATCCCCTTTTAGCTGTTGCAATTGCAATGGCTGCCTGCACAGTACTTGGTATCACGATTGAAAAAATTGCTTACAAACCACTTCGTCAGTCAACTTCGCTCGCAGTTCTTATTACAGCAATCGGTGTAAGCTATTTCTTACAGAACATTGCACTTGTTATTTTCGGTGCCAATCCTGTTAACTTTACATCAGTTGTCAGCATTCCTGCAATCAAATTATTTGACGGACAGGTTGTTATTTCAGGTGAAACTTCTACCGCAATTGTTGTTTCATTACTTATAGTAATCTGCCTTTCACTATTTATTAAGAAAACAAAAAGCGGTAAAGCAATGCTTGCTGTTTCTGAAGACAAGGGCGCAGCTCAACTTATGGGTATAAATGTAAACAAGACAATTTCACTTACATTTGCAATAGGTTCTGCACTTGCTGCCGTTGCCGGTGCTCTTTACTGTTCTGCATATCCTATTCTTTCAAATACAACGGGTGCTATGCCTGGTATCAAAGCATTTACTGCTGCGGTTTTCGGCGGTATCGGTTCAATTCCCGGCGCTATGATTGGCGGTATTCTTATTGGTGTTATTGAAATTCTCGGCAGAGCTTATATCTCATCTCAACTTGCAGATGCGATTGTATTCGGTGTGCTTATTCTTATTCTCATGTTCAAGCCAACAGGTATTCTTGGCAAGAAGATTAGTGAAAAAGTATAATTTGTGAAGGGAGATTTAAACTTATGAAAACAAAATCTAAGTTGATTAAACCCAACACAAAAACGAGTTTAATCACGTATGCAATGTTGATTATTGTATTTATTATAGTTCAGATTATGTTGGCAACCGGTGGAATGTCATATATGATGCAGGATCTTCTTGTTCCTCTTTGTGTTTATGCAATTCTCGCTGTTTCTCTTAATCTCACAGTTGGTATTCTCGGTGAATTAAGTCTTGGTCAGGCAGGTTTTATGTGTATTGGTGCTTATTCAGGTGCACTTTTCTCAAACCTTATGGAACAGGCAATTCCTGAGTCTGCAATCAGATTCCCGCTGGCACTCCTTCTCGGTGGTATTTGTGCTGCAATTTTTGGTATTCTTATCGGAATTCCCGTTCTTCGTCTTCGTGGCGACTACCTTGCAATTGTTACACTTGCTTTCGGTGAAATTATCAAAAACATCTGCGCATCAATCTATCTTGGCAAAGATGCTGAAGGCTTCCACATATCACTTAAGAGTGTAAGCGATATGAATATGGCTGCTGACGGTGAAATGTTTATCAACGGTGCTCTTGGTATTAATGGAACACCAAAAGATTCAAACTTTATTATTGCATTCATCATCTTATTCTTGACCGTAATAATTTCTTATAATTTTGTTTATTCACGTACAGGCCGAGCTGTTATGTCAATTCGTGACAACAGAATCGCTGCTGAATCAGTTGGTATAAACATTACAAAATACAAATTGATTACTTTTGCTTTGACTGCATTCCTTGCAGGCGTTGCAGGTGTTATCTATTCTCACAATTTCTCAACTCTTCAGGCTTCAAAGTTTGATTATAACATGTCAATTCTCGTGCTTGTATTTGTTGTTCTTGGTGGAATTGGTTCAATCAGAGGCAGCGTAATTGCAGCAGTTGCACTCACACTTATTCCTGAACTTTTGAGAGATACTATTGTCGGCGATTACCGTATGCTCTTCTATGCAATCATTCTTATTGCAATGATGTTATTCACATCTAATGAAAAATTCAAGGATAGACTTAAAGGTCTTGTTGTTAAAGAAAAGAAAGGAGAGGTTAAATAATGGCATTACTTGAAGTTAAAAACCTTTCAATTTCTTTCGGCGGTCTTCGTGCAGTTGACGAATTTAACGTAAAAATTGAAAAAGGAATGCTGTATGGACTTATTGGTCCTAACGGTGCCGGCAAAACAACTGTATTTAATCTTCTTACAGGTGTATACAAGCCTACATCAGGTGCAATTTTTCTTGACGGTGAAAACATTACCGGCAAGAAAACAATTGACATCAATCGTTGCGGTATTGCGAGAACATTCCAGAATATCCGTCTTTTTAAAAACCTTACAGTTCTTGATAATGTTAAAGTTGGACTTCACAATCAGTCAAAATACTCTACAGTTGAAGGCATTTTAAGACTCCCCCGCTTTTTCTCTACCGAAAAGAAAATGGATGAGAAGGCTATGGAACTTTTGAAAGTTTTTGGTCTTGAAAACGAGGCATCAAATTTGGCAGATAACCTCCCCTACGGTAAACAAAGAAAGCTTGAAATCGCACGTGCACTTGCTACTAATCCTAAGCTTTTGCTTCTTGACGAGCCTGCAGCAGGTATGAATCCAAGTGAAACTCAGGAACTTATGGACACAATTCGTTTTGTTCGTGATGAGTTTGATATGACAATTCTTCTTATTGAACACGATATGAAACTTGTCAGCGGTATATGTGAAGAAGTTACGGTTCTCAACTTTGGTCAGGAACTTGCACGTGGCAAAACAAGTGATGTACTTAATAATCCGGAAGTTATTAAGGCATATTTAGGTGATTAAGGAGGTTAATTTATGGCACCACTCTTACAGGTTGATAACATTGAAGTTTATTACGGTGTTATTAAAGCTTTAAAAGGCATTTCATTTGAAGTAAATAAAGGTGAAATCGTTGCGCTTATCGGTGCTAACGGTGCAGGTAAAACAACAATCCTCCACACAGTAACCGGTCTTTTAAAGCCAAAAGCAGGCAAAATTTTATATAACGAAAAAGATATTACCAAAACTCCTGCTCACAAAATTGTTACTATGGGTATGGCTCACGTTCCGGAAGGAAGAAGAATCTTCTCTCAGCTTTCTGTTCTTGATAATATCAAGTTAGGCGCTTTCACCCGTAAAGACAAAGACGAGATTGAACAGTCACTCAAATACGTTTATGAGCGTTTTCCACGTCTTGAAGAACGTAAGAATCAGATTGCAGGTACTCTTTCCGGCGGTGAACAGCAAATGCTTGCTATGGGCAGAGCTCTTATGTCAAAGCCTGATTTCATCTTGATGGATGAACCTTCAATGGGTCTTTCTCCCCTTCTTGTTTCAGAAATCTTTGATATTATCAAAGTAATCAATGAAAGTGGTACAACCGTTCTTCTTGTTGAACAGAACGCTAAAAAGGCACTCTCAATTGCCGATAGAGCGTATGTTCTTGAAACAGGTAACATTGTTCTCTCAGGTGATGCAAAAGACCTTATGAATGACGAATCAGTTAAAAAAGCGTATCTCAGCGAATAAAATTAGGAAGGCGGTTCTGTTATGGATAAGAAAATTATTATTACCATTGCACGTGGCTACGGTAGCGGCGGTAAAACTATTGGTAAGATGCTTGCAAAAGAACTTGACATCCCCTTTTATGACCGTGAAATTCTTTATATGGCATCTGATGACAGCGGAATCGATTTAGGTCTTTTCCAGAAAAATGATGAAGATGTCAATAAAGGTTTATTTGACCCATCAACTCACAAATACAGCGGTCATATAATTCCGCCTGAAGACAGCAAATTTACATCAAAAGAAAACCTTTTTAACTATCAGGCAAAAATTATAAAAGACCTTGCTGATAAAGAATCTTGTGTCATTGTAGGCAGATGTGCTGACTATATTTTGAAAAGCCATGAAAATGTTATTAAAGTTTTCATTTGGGCACCTCATCAGGATTGTGTAAACACAGTTATGGATATGTTTGCAATGAGCGAAAAAGATGCTGACAAAAAAATCCGTAAAATTGACAAGCATCGCAGTGAATATTACCGTTACTACACTTGTCGCGAATGGGACAACGCCCGTAACTATGATTTATGTCTTAACAGTGCTGATTTAGGTTTTGACGGCTGTGCTAAAGCAATCAAAGCGTATATTGACGTTCTTAAAAGTGTTAAAGAATAATATTAAGGGACTATCAGGCTGATAGTCCCTTATTTTTGTGCTTAATTCGTTTTTCTTATTTTACTAATTAAAGTTACATATCAAATGCTAAAAGCTGAAATAAAGCAATTCTCGGCAAATTAAAGCAAAATCAAACGCCTTATCTTGATCGATAAGGCGTTTTCAATATTTTCTTATAAAATTATGCCTTTTTCTTAGTAAGTGCTTTTATTACAAACATTGTACCAAGCATAAGAGCGATACCGATAGGAAGTGCAATTACAGACTGAACAAAACCTGCAATAATATAAGTAACGAAAGAAACTGCAGCAACAGTCATCGCATATGGCAACTGTGTTGAAACGTGGTTCAAGTGATTACTCTGGCTACCTGCACTTGCCATAATTGTTGTATCTGAAATTGGTGAGCAATGGTCACCACAAACAGCACCAGCCATACAAGCTGAAATTGAAATAACAGAGATAGGACCGCTTTCATATGGGAATACACTGAGAACAAGTGGAATAAGAATACCGAATGTACCCCATGAAGTACCTGTTGCAAATGAAAGACCAACTGCAATAAGGAAGATAACTGCAGGAAGGAAGTTTTCAAATGTGCCTGCTGTTGATTCAACAATACCTGCAATAAATTCTTTTGCACCAAGACT
>CAYXMF010000002.1:0-56598 GCA_964465845.1 uncultured Eubacteriales bacterium
CAACTGCGATTGTACCTGAAGCAAATGCTTCCCACTCTGAAACACCCATAGGTCCGTTCCAGATAACTGTGCCTGCGCCCTTAACAGCATCAGCAAACATTTTCTGTGTCTTAGGACCAATGTCAAGACCCATCCAACCATCAGGAATATCATCAGAATTTACAACCATAGCTTCTGTATCAGCCTTATATTCCTTACCAACTTTGTTATCAACAGGAATAAGGAACTTAACGCCTTTTTCTTCAGCTTTCTTCATCATTTCAGCAGCAAGTTCAACCTTATCAGCTTCAAGAAGTGAAGTACCGATGTTATGACCAAGAGCCTTCATAAATGTGTAAGCCATACCACCACCGATGATAAGTGTATCACACTTGTCAATAAGGTTTGTGATAACGCCAATTTTGTCAGAAACTTTAGCACCACCGAGGATTGCAACGAGAGGTCTCTTTGGATTCTCAAGTGCACCACCGATGAATTCGATTTCTTTCTGAATAAGGTAACCGCAAGCTGCAGGAAGATGTTCTGCAACACCTGCTGTTGAAGAGTGAGCTCTATGAGCTGAACCGAAAGCATCGTTTACATAAAGTTCTGCAAGGTCAGCAAATTTCTTGCTGAGTTCAGGATCATTCTTTGTTTCGCCCTTCTCATAACGAACGTTTTCAAGAAGAAGAACTTCGCCATCTTTAAGGTCAGCAGCAAGTGCCTGAGCACTTTCACCAACAACGTCTTTTGCCATTTTAACTTCCTGACCAAGAAGCTCAGAAAGTCTTGCAGCAACAGGAGCAAGAGAGAACTCAGGAACTACTTCACCCTTCGGACGACCAAGGTGTGAGCAAAGAATAACCTTTGCACCATTTTCGATAAGATATTTGATTGTTGGTAATGAAGCAACAATTCTCTTGTCACTTGTGATTACGCCATTTTCCATTTTTACGTTGAAGTCGCAACGAACAAGAACTTTCTTGCCAGCTACCTGTAAATCTTCAACAGTCTTTTTGTTTAATGCACTGCTCATTGAAATTACATCCTTTCAAAGATATTTTATAAATTTTACCATAGCATATTTTATACTACTGTTAAACATTTTTCAAGTGGTAAGAAAAGATTTGTTAAAAAATTATCACTTTACCCATTATATAGGGACAAAATCGAATTAGTTTTGTCTATAATCATATTTTTCAACTCTTTGGGACCTCTTACCTTTATACTGTCACCGAACTGCATAATCCATGAAACCAAACCGTCTGTGACTGCAACATCAACCTTTGCTGTAAAATGTTCATTGTCAATAGCTTTCATATAACATTTTTCACCAAATCGGTCAATAAAATCCTCGATTATTTCGTTTTTACAAATTAGTTCAACGGGTTTTATATCACCTGAGAACATCGACAAATGCTTGTTACTGTAATCAGCCGTGTCAAATGATGTTGTATAAGGTGAAACATCTGAAAAACGACGCGCCGGAGCATCGGTAACTGTCACACTCTTTAATCTGTCAACTCTGAGGTGAATAAGATTGTCGTACTTGTTGTAATTACCCACAAGATAATAATGGTCATTTGCCCATATTAGAGCATACGGGTTTATGGTCATTTTCTTTTCTTCATACTGTGCGCGATTACCCTCAACAACCTTGCGACGCCTATATATTACATCGACCTGACGTTTTTTCAGAATTGCAGTATTCAAAATATCAATATTATAGAAAATATTTTCATTCGAACACTTGTTGCTGTTATCAATATAAACCTGCTTTTCAAGGCGATTATACTGATATTCACTTGCAAATGCTGAAAATTTCTTTAAAAGAGCTTTTGTCTTTTTTGCAGATATGAAATTTGCAGACTGAACAGCATCTATAAGCAAACGTAGTTCAGCAGTTTCAAAGTGATAAGGCACCATAAAATAGCCACGAGGTGACTGAGATTTAATGATTTCATACCCATATTCATTTAAGCACTCAATGCAGTCATATACAGTTTTTCTTTCACATTCAATACCATAATCTTCGCGAAGATAATGAATAATATCATTTGCAGAAAGTAAATGGTCTTCGTCAGATTTGCTTGCAAGAATGTCTATAATATAAAGTAAACGCAGTTTTTGTTTTGATGCAGTTTTCATAATTATTTCATAATGGTGAGCTTACTGTTGAGGTCGATAATAACATCTTCATCAATCTTAATATGCTCACGGTCATAAGTTAAAATTCCGTTAACTTCGTTCTCAACGTCACTTACCTGAGTATAAACTGTGGCACTAAGACCTTTATCGATAAGCGGAATAATCTGCTTTTCGTGTAAGTTCTTGTAAGCCTTTGTAAGTGAAGCCTTAGTTTTATACATCATATATCCAAAGCTCTTTGATTCATCCCATGTATGGTCACTAACAACACGGCTGTATCCACCGAATTCAGTAAGTGCAAAGATTCTGCCATCATTTTTACGGCCTGTAACAGGCACAGTATATCTGTGCATACTGTTAAAGTCACCTGCACCTTGGTCATGCCAACCACTTGCATGGTCAACAAGTCTTGTTGGGTCAAAGTTTTTAACGCTTGTAGCAATCTGAACAGAATCGAATTGTCCCCAGCCTTCGTTGAATGGCACCCATACAGAAATACATGTGTGGTTAAACAACTGATTAAGCATTTCGTTAAGCTCACGCTTGAATTCATCTCGCCATTTCTTTTCGCCACGTTTGAATGCCTTGTATTTATCGTCTTTTACATTAATGCCAAAGAATGGGTAAACACCTGCAAGCATTGTGCCTATGTATTCACCACCGCTTACCATGTCTTGCCATACAAGCATTCCAAGTCTATCGCAATGATAATACCAACGGTCAAGTTCAACCTTAATGTGCTTACGAAGCATATTGAAACCAAGACGTTTCATTGTTTCAATATCATAAATCATTGCTTCATCAGTTGGAGGTGTCATACCACCATCTGACCAATAACCCTGGTCAAGAAGACCTTTCTGGAAATAAGGCTCATTGTTAAGGAAAAATCTTGGAATACCGTAATTGTCTTTTTCCATTGAAAATTTACGCATACCAATATAGCTCTTAACTGTATCAACAGTATTATTATCTTTAATGAGTTCAATTTTAAGGTCATAAAGGAATGGGTTTTCAGGTGACCAGAGTTTTATATCTTCAAACTTAATTTCATCGTCCAAAGAAATTGTATTTTCAGATACAACTGTTTCACCCTCAAAAACTGTAACCTTAACTTTGCAATCATCAGCAGTAGCAAAAGTCTTGATTTTAAGATTTTTTTCGTCGATATCAGGAATCATACGAAGTTTTGTAATATGACACTCGTCAGCAGCTTCAAGCCAAACGCTCTGCCAGATACCTGATGTTGCTGTGTACCAGAAGCCGTGAGTATCAATAACCTGTTTACCACGCTGTTGCCAACCTTTTTCAGTTGGGTCATAAACGCAAACTACAAGCTCATTTTCACCGTCAACAAGCAAGTTTGTAATATCAAGTGTAAAAGTTGCATAACCTCCTGTATGAGTGCCTGCAAGTGATTTATTTACATAAACCTTACACTGCCAGTCAACTGCGGCAAAGTTAAGAAGAATATTCTTGCCTTTCATATTTTCAGGAATTGTAAAGCTCTTTTTATACCAAAGACGCTGACTTGGAAGTAATTGCTTTTCTACACCTGAAAGCATACTTTCAATTGCAAATGGCACTACAATTTCACCGTCAAAATCTTCTGCCCATTCACAATCAGAATTTTTGATTGCATAGTCATAAACACCATTAAGTGACATCCAGTCACTTCTTTCCATTTGCGGACGAGGATATTCAGGCAACGGATTATTTCTATCAACCTTATCAGTCCAACGAGTTTTCATAAATCCCATAAGTTTTACCTCCAATTTGAGTAAAGCCTGCAACGGCATATAATCATATATATTTTATAACATAATCATCCATTTGTCTATTGAAAATTCAAAATTTCTTTGATATAATACAAAAGTAATATGCGGGTATGGTGGAATTGGCAGACACGCAAGATTTAGGATCTTGTGCCGAGAGGTGTACAGGTTCGACCCCTGCTACCCGCACCAATAAAAATCCCGGCACTAAGTCGGGATTTTTTTGAAAGGAAATTCCCTATGAAAAATAAAACTTCTTTAGTTTTTACAGGCGATATAGGTTTTGACCGTTATATGTATGGTAAATGGGACGATGATGAGTTAATTTCAAAAGAAATTCTTGACTTTCTTCACAGTGCTGACCATGTAATCACAAATGTTGAAGGTCCAATTGCGAATGCTGAGCAAAACACTACTCAAAGTGGCGTTAAACAGTTGTTGCATACTATTGACCCTAAAGCTGTAAAAGTGCTTAAAAATATGAAATCTGATATATGGAATATCTGCAACAATCATATTATGGATGCAGGACCTTATGGTATTGAAAGCACATTAAAAATCGCCAAAGAATTCGGTGCGCAGACTATTGGTGCAGGAATGAACATTGATGAAGCAAGAAAGCCTGTTATTCTTGATGAAGCAGGCGGAATTGGTATGTTTGGTGTTGGTTATCAGCGTGCATGCAGAAAAGCAGATATTGATAAGCCAGGCTGTTACAGTTGGAGTGATTTAGACGCTATTCAACAGTCAATTGACGAAATCAAGAAAACTTGTCGTTGGTGTATTGTTGTTGCTCATGCAGGTGAAGAATTCACTCCGCTCCCCTCACCATATACAAGAGAAAGATACCATAAATATCTTGAAATGGGCGCAGATATTGTTGTTGCACATCATCCACACGTGCCTATGAATTATGAAACTGTTGGCAACAAAATTATTTTCTATTCTTTAGGTAATTTTATTTTTGATACCGATTATCAACGCTCACAATTTAACACTGACATTGGCTTGCTTATTAAACTCAATTTTACAGAAAATGAGTTTACTTACGAGCCTATGGGACTTAAAATTGTTCGTGGACCTGAACATATTGTTAAAGATGAGTTACCACGCATATTTGTTGACGTTCAGGAGGACGAATATAACCTTTTGGCTCCTCTTTCGGCTAAGATGCTTATTGCAGCAACAAAGCGTCAGATGACCTATTTAAAGCCAGAAGAATTCAAGGGTGCAAGTGAAGAAAAATGGAAAGAACATTTTGCTGAACCATTAAGAACCGGTCGAGTACCTGGCGAAACTTTGGATTTCCATATTATTTGCCCATTGGCAGAAAAAGCCGAAGATGGCAAATGGAAAGAAAGCAAATTAGAAGATGTTAAAAACTATATTTTAGAGCAAATGTAAGGTGAGTCTTATGTATTGGGGTATTCCTACACTAATTGAAAACAGTTCTATTGAAGAATCGGTCGATCTGTGCAAAGAATTAGATTTTGATTTTGTAGAATTAAATATGAATTTGCCACAATATCAACTAAATAATATTGATGTTAGCAAACTAATTGCTCTCCAAAAGGAAAAGAATATATTTTTTACTATTCACTTAGATGAAAACTTAAATGTTAGCGACTTTAATAGATATGTTGCAGATGCTTATTTAAAAACAGTGCTTGATACAATTGAATTAGCTAAAAAGCTTGATGCAAGAACAATAAATATGCACTTATCAAAAGGTGTTTATTTTACCCTGCCAGATAAAAAAGTTTACTTATTTGAACAATACAAAGAAGAATATCTTAATAGTATCGTAAGTTTTAGAAATTCAGTTGAAAAAGCAGTTGAAAAAAGTAAAATTAAAATCTGCATTGAAAATACCAACGGATATACTGATTTTCAAGTTGAAGCTATCGACATTTTATTGCAAAGCCCCATATTTGCACTAACTTTTGATATTGGTCATAATTATTGCGTTAGCGGTGCAGATGAAAAAATCATTATGGAAAGAGAAAATAGTCTTACTCACATACATTTACACGACGCAAGCGACAAAAAAGACCATATGACATTGAGCACAGGTAAAGTTGATATTAAAAAATATATTAAATTGGCAAAAAAACATAATTGTACAGTTGTTCTTGAAACAAAAACAATTGATGCATTAAGAAAATCAGTCGAATGGTTAAAGGAAAACAATTAGGGTGAATATAATGCATAAAATATTTGGAAGAAAAGAAAATGTTGAATACTCTACCCGAATTGGTGCATATTTAATTCCAATTGAGAACAATAAAATAGGCGTAATTAAAACAAATAAAGGTTATTTTTTAATCGGTGGCGGAAAAGAAGCCAATGAAACAGATAAGCAATGCATTAAACGCGAATGTATAGAAGAAATTGGGTGTGACGTTACAATACATAACCAAATTTGCAGTGCCGAAACATATACTTTCCACGAAAAAATCGGTTATTTTCACCCCGTTCAGACTTTTTATTTAGGATCAATAAATTACAAAGTACAAGAGCCCGTTGAATCAGACCACATTTTAGTTTGGTTAAGTTTTGAAGAAATTCAAAATAAAATGTATGTTGAGATGCAAGGTTGGGCAATAGAACAAGCAATAAAAGGATTGGTATAAGCAAACCAATCCTTTTTCTTTTACCAAGTATTGACTTTTTCAATGTGTACTGGAAATGCCGAATTGTATCTGTAGCTGTCAAGTCTTCGCATGTATGAATCAACTGTATGTGAACAGATTAATATTTCACCGTCAGTATCAAATCCTGTTACAACAAGTGTATGATACAGTCTTTGACCATTACTTAAAAAGATAACATCACCAAGTTGAATTTCGTTCAAATCCGAATCTCTGCCAACAGGACCTACACTTTCATTAGTTGTTAGAAATCTGTATAAATATTGCACACCTGACCAAGCAGCTGCACGGTCATCTGGTGAAATATAATACCAACCATAGTCCCTTGTATAATTCATTACACCTGCACCAGCATAAATACATTGCGATGCAAAATTAGTGCAATCCCCACCTATTCCGTGAAAATCGAAATACTGCGGATTTCTTGACAGCGCCCATTTTTTAGCATATTCAACCGCATTATTTCTGTTATATTCAAAACTACGCATAAAAATCACCCTCTACATTTTATGCAGAGGGTGACTGTCAGTTAATTTAATTCCAATAATCTGTTTTATCAGGTAAATCTATGTCTTTAGCCTTGAAAACGGGCTCTACACCATCTTTACGCAGTTTTTCGTAATCTTTTAATGCTCTGAATGCATATTTGCCAAGATAAATAATTACAGGCATATTTATAATTGTCATTGCGCCCATTGTTACATCTGCAATATTCCAAAGTAAATCTGCACTAAGTCCTGCACCAACAAAAATAATTACTGATGCAACAATATAATAAATGCTCATAAATACTTTACCTGGCATTTTACCAAAAATGTGGAAAATACATTTATCAACATAGAAAAGATTGCCGATAAGAGTAGTAAAGGCAAAAAGAATCATTGCAACTGTTATAAAAATTGGTCCGAATGCGCCAAGAGTTTCAGTAAGCGCTGCCTGAATATAAGGTGCGCCCGAAAGTTCTGCTGACGGCTCTACGCCTGAACTCATACACATAAAAGCAGTTGCTGAACAGATAAGAATTGTATCAATGAACACTGAAAGCACCTGAACAAGTCCTTGTTTAACGGGATGAGCAACTTCTGCAGAGGCTGATGCATTTGGTGCAGAGCCTACCCCTGCTTCGTTACTGAAAAGTCCACGTTTGATACCAAACATTACACAAGAACCACTAAATCCGCCAAAAATTGCCTCAAAATTAAATGCTTCAGAGAAAATTGTTTTAAAAATATCAGGCAAAAGCCCAACATTCATAAACACGATTACAAGTGCAACAAGTATATATGCAACACCCATAAATGGTACTAAAGTGCTTGTAACTTTTATTACTCTTTTGCCACCACCAAAAAGGCAGTAGCCTACTACAACAGCTACAATAAGACCGATAATCCAAGGAGTTGTTTTAGCATCATAAAAACTATACCCTGAAAAAGTTGACTGCAGATTATAAGATGCCAACATATTGAAGCCGAAACCGTAAGTCAAAATGAGCAAAATAGAAAATACAATAGCAAGTGGCTTGCAATGGAGTGCAGTTTCAATATAATAAGCTGGTCCGCCGTAACTTCCGTCAGGACCTTTTCTCTTGTAAATCTGTGCCAATGTGCTTTCAATAAAGGCAGATGCACTACCAACAATTGCAATAAGCCACATCCAGAAAACAGAGCCAAATCCGCCAAGACATAATGCAGTAGAAACACCAATAATATTGCCTGTACCTACACGAGAAGCAGTTGACACCATAAGTGCCTGAAATGATGAAACACCTTTTCCGTCTTTCGGTTTTTCCATAACGGCACGGAATTGTTCCTTAAATAATCTGAATTGAACAAACTTGGTACGGAATGTGAAATATAATCCGCCAAGCACGAGAATGATAACAAGAATGTATCTGTATAAAGCATCGTTTACAGTTGAAATAAGTTGTTCAAACATTAAAATTTTCCTTAAATTTTGTATTGAAAAAATTATATAATATGGCGTTGAAAAAGTCAAATGAATAAGATAATAATTGTTAAAAGGTCTTGATTTTAAAATTACTTTAATATATAATATTGAAGTGTTGACACGGAGAGTTGTCCGAGCTGGTCGAAGGAGCACGACTGGAAATCGTGTAAACTGCTAAAACGGTTTCGAGGGTTCGAATCCCTTGCTCTCCGCCAAAAAATAACCGCAATCTTAATTCGAGGTTGTGGTTATTTTCTTTTTATGATATAATTATAAATGAAAAGGAGTTGTGATAATTGTGTTAACAAAAATTAAATCTTATTTACAAGGGAATAAAATTAATTTTACCGAAAAAACGTTGAATATAATTGACAAAGACATATCACAAATAGAATTCACAATTAAAAAAATATTTAAAAAACATTACAACTTTCTTTTTATAGATTCAAATGATATAAAAGAAATTGAAAATACTGTTATTCTATTATCAGAAAACAAAGAATTGTTTACAACTTATGTATATTTATTTTGCAAAACAGAACTAAAAATTAGTGATGATAAATTAACCTATATTGGTGCAAATGGAAACCAAATAATAGAATGTATTTATTATGATGAAACATTAAAAGAATTGAAATACAATAACGATATTGACACATCAAAAATTATAAAACAACTTATAAAATATTTAACCACATAATAAGAGCCTATCAAACGATAGGCTCTTATTATGTTTAATTATTCAACTGTTACTGTTCCGTCTTCGTAAACTGTGATTTTGTCACCTGTTTTTACAGTGTTGAGGAACTCTTCGCCTAAACAGTCAACTGTTGGCATTGGAGTATCAGTCCAAACCGAACCAATGATTGCGCCTGCAGCTGCAAGTGAGTCAATATGCTCCGAGAAAAGCATACATGCAGGACATCTTTCCATAACCTTTGCACAATAAAGAACAAGACCACCTGTTGTTGAACCGATTGTCTGTGGAAGGCAAAGTGCTGTGCCTACCATTGGCTTTTCATAAATATCAGTATTATTCTGATCACCGCATTTTGCCTGCTTGTCACCAAACTGAAGTGCGCCCTGGAAGGAAGCAAGTGTATTAAAACCACCGTGTGAAACAAGAGCTGTAGCTGTTGCTGTTCCCGGAACTACGGGACGGCCTTTAAATGTTTTCATTTTATTTTGCCTCCTTTGTAATAATGTCAAGAATCTCTTCACTTGTATAGTAACGAGATGTTGTATATGTACGAAGCTTGTTTGAGTTTGTGATTACAGGCATCTTCTTTGCAAGCGGGTTGTTCATATACATAAGAGGACAAATGTAACTGAGAACTACGCCGGTTGACTGAAGTTTTGCATATAAATCAGTCTTTTTAAACTCATCACATACTGCAGGAGGTGCTGTAAATACTGTAGGAACAGAAACTTTCTTAAGACCATTTTTCTTAAGACCTTCATAAACGTTTTCTGTCCACTCTTTAAGCTGTGCCATAGTCATATGTGGGCAACCTACGAAGCAAAGTTTTGGAGTTGCATCAGGATTTTTCCACATAACAGGATATGAAGCCTTAACTCTTTCAAGTTCTGCATCATCAATAACATATACCTGAGCATTCTCAGCAATGATTTCTTCACCCATCTCAACTGCTTCTGGAGTAAGTCCTGCAATATGATAAAGACCAACTGCACCGTTTGAAGCACAAGCTGCACCGAAGTCTTTAAGATATGCTTTATTATCAGCATTAAGCTCAGTACCAAGCCATTCGTTCATACCTTTAACATAAGGCACGTCTTCCATAACTTTCATACCGATTGCTGAGCCGAGAATCTGTGCTTCAGGCTTCTTTGTGCATTTTACTTCAACAATCCATGTAGCTTTTCTGCCTTCATCTGTAAGAAGACCAAAATCAGGAACAAAACCTGCAATTGAGCCCATCATTTCAATAAGGCCTGAGTTACGGTTGCAACGAGCACCGATAACTGAGTTTGCATAAGCAACAGCACTTGATTCTGCCCAAGAAAGAATATCACCTTTTTTTGGTGTGTTGCCTACTTCATCAAGATAGCAAGCACAAGTATAAGCGTTATCATCAAGAAGTCCCATCTTACGAAGCTGTTCGTTGTAAGAATCCTGTTTTGAATACATAAACTTTTTGAAAACAAAGTTCTTCAAGAAATCTGATGGAACATTTGGATCAAAAGGTTTAGGATCCACAGAAAACTTCTGTTTTGATGCAACTCCTGCATTAAGAAGCTGATCCATCAAATCAAAAACGGGAGTCATCATCTTTAAGCCGAAGCTTGTAACAAGATGTCCCTTTTCACTTGTTACGGGTACCATTTTTTCAGCACCAAATGTTTCACCGTACATAACAAGTGTTTTTATAACTTTAGCCATTACTTCGCCCTGTTCGCCATTGAGCATTGCCTGTTGCTCAGCAGTTAACTGCATTGCCATTGTTATAACACCTCTTTTTAAGATTAACAAATTTTTAACAATATTTAGTTTACTCTTATTCTTTCAAAGTGTCAATGAATTTTCGATTTTTTGTTAAAAAATAAACTGCCGATTAATAACCGACAGTTTAAAATTTATAATGAGTCTATTTCTCCACTCTTAAATTTGAAAATCCGCAATGCATCAGCAAGTTCAACCGAGCCATTACCATCAGTATCCGCCGCTTTCAATGCAGTGCTTGAAAGAGTAACTTCACCTGATTTATACTTAAAGATCATAAGTGCGTCCGAAATAGTAACTGAATTATCAGCATCGACATCGCCTTTATTCACATTAGATGTAACCGTAACTTTACAGGTTGCACTGTAACTGCCGACTTTAGCAGTGATTGTAGCAGTACCCTCACCTACGGCAGTGATTTTACCGTTAGAAACTGTTGCAACTTTTGAATTTGAAGTTGACCAGGTAACTGTTTTATCATCAGTTGTGTTTGACGGATTATAAGTTACAGAAAGAGTTGATGAATCGCCTGTAAATAATGAAAGAGACGTTTTACTCAAAGAAATACTCTTTAACGAAACTTTTTCCTGACTACTGCGAATAATGTTAACGGAATATGTACGCTTATCGCCATTTTCAGCGGTAACAAGAACATTTACTGTATTGCTACCCTCTTTTAATGAAATTGTGCCTGTACCGCTTACAGTCGCTTTAGAATTAACAGTAGTTGCGCTGACTTTTACAGAAGATACAGAAGCAGGAACTTCAATTGAATAGCCACTTGTGGTACCTGCATCAAAACCAAAATCATAGTTACCGATAGTAAGCGCTGAAAGCCAGTTGTTAGGACTTGCATTGCTTGATTCGGGTAATGCACAAGCTTCTTCAGGCATATTTCTGTAATATGGAATAATAAATGTAAAACTGTTATCAAGAATGCCTAAATTCGAATAAGTATTTCTTATCGTTTTTGACTCTGAATACGGCGCCATTACATTTGCCATATACTGATGATACCAAACCTGATTAATTACATTAAACTTTTGAAAATACAGTGTGTCTTGCTTATTGTTGATATAACCATTACCAATCCACTTTGCACCACCGATAATAGCTTTGTATTGAGAATTCCAAGGCAACAAATACTTTGTTTTATTTGCATCAGTTGATGTTGAACCGGTAGCATATTTAAGACCGTTAGCAATAGGGTCTGTACCGGCGCTTGCACCTATGTTATAAAAATTGTAATAGCCAGAGTAGTCTGTACCATCTTTTGCAGTATAAGTACCACTTGTTGATCCACTACCGCTCTTGCCAACCTCTTGAACAGTACGGGAAGCAAGATGATAAGGACTAACTCCTGCAATCTGTCCTGCATTGATATAAGCCTGAGCATACAGTACTTTCTCATTATTAGTATTTGCAATTTCAACATTATCCATAAATGAGCCTGTTAAAATCTTTTTAACACCGTCAAGTGTCTGTGTTTTTTCATCATAAGAAAGTGCTTCAAACATAAACACATTTGACTCATTGAGGAAATTACGAGGGTCCATATAATAAGCAATTACCTGAGAATTTGCCTGGTACCATCCTGCTTCATTATCAGGATTATACCACACATCGCTACGCCAATTATATGCTCCAGATTGAGTTGAACGATAAGATAACGGGTAAGATTTATATACAACATTTCTGCCAAGATAACACTCAGCCTCTTCTGTAAACAAATCACTCCAATTTAGGCCTGTATCATAAAACACAAAATTCCAATCTGGGTGAGCCGAGAGAAGTTGTTCAATATAAGGCTTATAAATTTCAGGAACACCATCAGGCATTTCAACATCATCATTGAGTTCATTTAATTTGGCAAATCCAGTATAAATATAGCCTTTATAAACTGAACTATTATATGTAAATTGAATATGGTACCATGTTTTATAAGTATCGTCACCGTCACTATCAACAGTATCAAGTATCGTAACAACCTCACCTGTAAAAAGTTGTACATTTGTGCCATTTACATACAATTTATTACTTAATGTGGTTGTGGGTGATGTTCTTACATTGACATAATCTTTTGTAACTGTACCCGTTTGTGAAACGGCACTCGAAACAAAAAGTGCAGAAAAAGAAAACAGCATTGATACAGTTAAAATTAAAGAGACAACGCTTTTCAAAATACTGTTTTTCATTTTCTCACTTCCTCGGCTTTTTATATGATTATTTTACCAAAAATACATATAATCGTCAAGATACATATATTGCCAACCTATGAAAGAATATTTAACTTTTCATTTTCTAAATTTAAATTGTAATTATTTAACAAATATTTCGATGAATAAAATGCATAACCATCCAAAGATTGATTATTTAAAATTGAATCAATCTGCTTTTTTAAAATATTACTGTTATCAATCCACTCATTACTGCCTGACTTAGCATAAACGTCAACTTCACCTGATTTATAGACTGACAATCCAATTGCAATTTTAACATTTTCTGATTTCAGTTCGGACCACTTGTTTAACAAATCAGCAAAAGGCATGGTTTCGTGTTCAAAGCCAAAATAAAGCTGCGGTATCAAATAATCTGCATAACCGTGCTCAGATGCCCATAATGCAACATCCGCATAATACACACTGTAATTAGTTTCAATGTCAGCTGAGGGACTAATCGAAAAACACATATCTTCTCCATAAGACTTAACAATCGAATATATTGATGAAATCATAGTATTTATATTTTCCCTTCTGAAGTTTTCAAGGGAAAGTGTACCACCATTATTTATATATTGTAAGTAAAATTCGGTATCAATGCTTTCGTCGGTTGTAGGGTAAAAGTAATCGTCAATGTGAATTCCATCAATAGAATAGTTATTTAATATTTCTTTTATACCATCAAGAATATATTTTTGAACTTCGATTGATGCAGGATTATAAAATATGCTGTTTTCAGTAATTATTATCCTTTGATCAAGTGCGTTTTGTTCGTACCACTTGCCTGCAAGACTATTTTTATTAATTAAATCAGCATTGTTGTCATTTCTTATTCTGTACGGGTTTATCCACGCATGCACTTCAATGTTATATTTCGCAGAGTTTTCAATAAAAGCATCTAAAATATCAAATTTTAGATTACCGCTATCATCACAGCAATATATACTTGGTGTAAAAACTTCTGAACTGTAAAAGCAATCATCAAAGGCTCTGCAATGTAGAAAAACCGTATTAATTTTATATTTTACAAACTCTGAAAGCATTTCATTGATTTCTTCATTTAATTCTTCAGTAGTACTGCATTTACTGACAAGCGAATGGATTTCGTTATAATTGATCCAAACCCCAACAATATCTTCTTGGACTTCTACACTTTTATCTTCATAAAGTTTATCTTGTTGACAACCATAAAATGCAAACACAAAGCATAAAAATAAAATATATATTCGTTTCAAAAAATCACCAAAAATTTTTATTAAAAAGTATTGACATAAACAAAATGTGTGATATAATAACAGTAATCATTACTGATAAGGAGTGAGAACAATGGCAATAGAAAGAAAGAGTAAACAGCGCGAAGCAATAATAACTGAATTGCAAGGCCGCTATGACCACCCAACTGCAATGGAACTTTATCTGTCAGTCAGAGAAAAAATTTCAAATTTAAGTTTGGGAACGCTTTACAGAAATCTTTCACAGCTTGAAGAATGCGGTATGGTATTAAGAATACCCGACGGTTCTACCGACCGTTTTGACGGAAATGTTAATCCACACGCACACTTTAAATGTTCGTCCTGTGGTAATGTATATGATTTAATGTCATTTAAAAATGACACTATAACATTCTCTGATGAGATTGTTGGAAAAGTAACCAATTACAGTTTAATGGCGTTTGGTTTATGCAAAAACTGTAATAATCAAAATTAAAATTATTTTTTGGAGGAAAAAACTATGAAAAAATTTGTATGCTCAGTTTGCGGTTATGTTCACGAAGGAGATTCAGCACCAGAAAGATGCCCACAGTGCAGAGTTCCTGCAGATAAGTTCAATGAAATCAAAGATGAAGAAAGAACTTGGGCTGCTGAACACGTTGTAGGTGTTGCAGAAGGCGCTCCAGAAGACATCATCATGGATCTTCGCGCTAACTTTGAAGGCGAATGTTCAGAAGTTGGTATGTATCTCGCGATGGCACGAGTTGCACACCGTGAAGGCTACCCTGAAATCGGTCTTTATTGGGAAAAGGCAGCTTATGAAGAGGCTGAACACGCAGCTAAATTTGCAGAGCTTCTGGGTGAAGTTGTAACAGCAAGCACAAAGAAAAACCTTGAAATGAGAGTAGATGCTGAAAACGGCGCAACAGCTGGTAAATTTGACCTTGCAAAACGCGCTAAAGAACTCGGTCTTGATGCAATTCACGATACAGTACATGAAATGGCACGTGACGAGGCAAGACACGGTAAGGCTTTTGAAGGTCTTCTTGCAAGATACTTTGGCTAATACTTAAACTTATAAGAAAATGTCCCAATGAATTTCATTGGGACATTTTTCTATGTTGACTTTTTAATTCCAAAAAACTTTCTTAAAATTCCACTTAAAACCTTAGGACTCTTCACTAATACAACTTTCATAAAAATCCTCCTATGCTCTGCAAAGGGCGGCACCGCAAATTATAAGTGCTACTGCAAGTAACACAATTACGAATTTTTCAGGAAGAATTAAAGAAATAATCAAGCCAAGGCCTAAGGCAACAAAAATAAATCCTTTTGCTCCTGATCGTCTTCCCATAAAAATACCCCCTGCTATGTATTTACTACATTATACGCAAGGGGTATATTTTTGTTACACGCGCGTTTCAACAATAATCAATGTACCGTTTTCAACTGATATTTCACCAAACTCATCAACAATATCATTACTTGTGCCTAAAGCGCCGTCAAACGGGTCAAGAGTATATTCGTTCAAAGTGTAGTGAAATCCTTTTCCAGTAACTCCAAACGCCTTATTACCATACGCAAAAACTGAAATCTGCTGATTACTTTTTCGTCTTATTTTAAGCAAAGAATTTGTTATACTTCTGAAAATGTGTTTATCATCAACAATTTCAAAATAAACATTTGACTTTGACGCATTTGCCATAAGTGAAATATTAGCAAATGTATGTTCAAATCTTCCGCCTGTACCACCAAAGAGGACAAAATGCTCAAATCCAAGCTTTACACCCTCATCAAACGCTGCCACGCTGTCTGTGACGTCTTTTTCGACAGGAAGAATAATCTTATCAATGTCATCAGGAACAGTCGTTATAGAGTCAAAATCGCCAATTAAAAAATCAGGTTCAATTCCGGCTGTTTTAGCAATATCAAAACCGCTGTCGGCACAGATTATAAAATCGTCAGTACGAATGTTATCTAGCAATATGTTAGCGGAGCACTCTCCCCCGCCTATTATTACACATCTTCTTTCAGTTCCCATTCCTTGATTTCCTTTGCCTGATTATACATAGAAATATAATTATTATGACGTGATTTACTGATAATTCCTTGTTCAACTGCTTCAACAATTTTACAACCTTTATCACAGGTGTGAGAACAAGTAGTAAATTTACAATCACCTAAATATTCTCTGAACTCACGGAAGCAGTATGCCAAATCATCCTTTTTTATGATTTCAGTTTTACCAAATTCAAAAGATGAAAATCCAGGAGTGTCAATAACATACCCGCCACACACATTGAAAAGTTGTGCTTCACGGGTTGTATGACGTCCTCTGCCAAGTTTTTCACTAATCTCTCCCGTAGATAATTTCAGATTACTGTCAAGACGATTTAAAAGAGTTGTTTTACCGACTCCAGAGTTACCGGTAAATGCAGTAATCTTACCTTTCATTAACTGACGGACTTTATCAACATCATTATCAGTTTCAATAACAATCAAAGTAATACCACAGTTTTCATATGCATCTGTAATACAACTATAATCACCCAAATCAGTTTTAGAAACAACAATTATCGGCTCAATTTTTTTGTATTCAGCGGTAGCAATAAGTTTATCTATTACTAAAAAATTAGGCTTTGGCTCAACCGTTGATACAACAATAATTAAGTTATCAATATTAGATACAGGTGGTCTGTTAAGAAAATTCTTTCGCTCACAAATTTTATCGATAGTGTTTTCAGCATTTTCATTTACAGAAATCTCAACTGTATCTCCGACAAGCGGCGTTATTCTATTCTTTCTGAATAATCCTCTTGCTTTACATTCATAAGTCGCATTGGCGACTTCAACATAATAGAAGCCGCCAATACCTTTTGTTATTATTCCTTTTAATTTCATATACTAAGCATTCGGTCCTGTACTGATTGTTAATGTAATTGTCTGACTTGTAGCAATCTTGGTTGTACCATCTGAAACAGGACTTTGAGCAATTACGCAACCACTGGTAATTGCGTCGCTTGGTGATTCAATAATTTCAATATTCGCAAATCCTGCAGCATTTAACTGACTGATTGCTTCTTCCTTGGTCTTACCAACAAGGTTATTTGGTAAAATCGCCATATTTTCAAAAGCAATATTTTCAACGTTGCTTACAACGGCAGGATTCTTTGTAAAGTCAACTTTACCCTTTTGAATAAGACTGTCGTCAATCATAACTGTATAAGAACTATCAGCACCGGTACCTTTAATTGAGTAAGTTTTGGTTGCACCGTCAAGATATAACTCACCTGAAGTATAGAAAAGTTCATTATTTACATAAATCTTTAATACACCTGTTTTATTAACAGCAGGGAGATTCACAGTAATATCCACAGAAGATTCTGCAGGTATTCCGTTACTTACTTCAATATCAATCTTTGATCCAATCGGAACGGAAGTGTCTTTCTCTACACTTTGTTTTACAACAACACCAGCTTCTAAATCACTGTTAACCTCTGTAACAGTACCAAGAACAAGGTCAGATGCTTTGAGAAGTTGTTCTGCGACTTCTTTACTGCAACCCTCAAGTGTTGGAACTTTAACAGTTTCTTCTTTATCAGTTGCAATATAAAGCACTACTTCTGCACCGATTTTAACTGATGAGCCAACCTCAGGTGAAGTTTTAATCACAAGTCCGGGAGCAATAGTTTCAGAGTATTCTGACATTACAGTTGGAATCAAGCCACGGTTAAGCAGATAACTCTTCGCCTGATCTTCATTCATACCAAGAATTGAAGAATCGATTACAATATTGTTTTTCTGCACAATAACAAGTTTGATTTCAGAGCCTTTTTTTACTTTTTCACTTGCTGATGGTGTCTGCTCAAGAACAGTACCGTCATCAAGAGTTGAGTTTTCATTAATCTCAATTACAAATTCAAAATCATCTGTATATTCTTTGTTATTCTCGATATCTTCATAGTAATTTAAATTAACAAAATTCGGAACATCTACTTTTTGATTGCTGATTCCTACAAAAATACCTACAATCACCAAAATAAGCACAACAATTCCGGCAATAGCGCCCATCATAATAGCTGTAGTTTTGTTAATAGGCTTAGACTCAGCATTATCTTTATCATCATTTGATTGATTTGTATGAATACGTGATGCCGCAGCACCTGTCTTTACAAATTTGGTAGGTTCCTGATCAACAAAATATGTGTAATTGAATTTAACTGCTGGATTTCTTTTAAATTCGTTAATATCCATAAGCATCTCAGCCGCAGAGCCATATCTATCACTTGGATTCTTCTGCATAGCACGAATCGTAATCTGCTCAAGACCTAACGGAAGTGTAGGTATAATATCTCTTGGGCGCTTAGGATCTTGCTGAAGCTGCATAATTGCAACAGAAACAGCGCTGTCAGACTGGAACGGAAGTTTACCTGTAAGCATCTCGTACATTACCACGCCGACAGAATAAATATCAGCCTTATCGTCAGTCATTTCTCCCCTAGCCTGTTCAGGACTTATATAATGCACTGAACCTATAGCATTTTCAGAAGTAGTATTTGAATCAACTCTGCTGAATCTTGCAATACCAAAGTCAGTAACCTTTATTGTGCCGTCCTGAAGAAGCATAATGTTCTGAGGTTTGATGTCCTGATGAACAATGCCTTTATCGTGAGCGTGTTGAAGGGCAGCAAGAATTTGTCCCATAAAATGAACAGCTTCTTTCCAATTGATTACGCCCTGTTGCTCAATGTATTCCTTAAGTGTAATACCATCAACATATTCCATGACGATATACTGTAAACGATCGCCAAAACTTACGTTATAAACTCGAACAATGTTTGGATGAGAAAGAACAGCAATTGCCTTTGATTCGTTTTTAAATCTGCGTTTAAACTCCTCATTTGTTAAGTATTCGTCTTTCAAAATTTTAATAGCAACAATTCTGTCATCTATATTATCATAAGCTTTATAAACTACAGCCATTCCGCCGACGCCAATGATTTCTCTGATTTCATATCTGCCGTCTAAGCGCTTACCGCAAAAATTCTCCATATTAAAAGCTCCTTCCAATCAAATTAACAAGATAAGGTAACAACAGTAATATTGTCACCGCCACCGTTTGCATTAGCTCGGTCAATAAGTCTTTCAGCATACTCGTCGATGTTTCCATCAGCAGTAAGCTCATATATTTCTTGCGTCTCAACATAGTTTGTCAAACCATCTGTACACAAAATCAAGACATCATTTTCGCCTATGTCCTCAGCAGCAAAATCAATTCGTAGTTCATTGTCAACGCCAAGAGCGCGAGTAATAATGTTTTTTCGAGGATCAAGTTTTGCTTCATCGGGTGTAAGTTTACCGTGGTCAACCATTTCCTGAACAATAGAATGGTCTTTTGTCAACTGAATAAGTGAACCGTCAGACAACACATAAGCACGCGAGTCACCTGCATGTGCAATATATACAACACTATCAGCAACAATTGCAACAACTACCGTTGTGCCCATACCTGCAAGTTCAGGATCTTCCTTGCTCATATCATAAACCTTAATATTGGCAGCAGTTATTGCAGAAGTCAACATATTACGGATTGAGTTCATACTCATATTCTGACGATATAAAGAAGTAATTCTATCAGAAATTACCTGTACCGCAGTTGAACTTGCAAGATTACCTCCTGCAGCTCCGCCCATACCGTCACAGACAACAGCCCACGCAACAGAACCTGACAACTCACCTGCAGCATATGAATCCTGATTAGATTCTCTCTTCAAGCCAATATCAGTTTTTGCAACAATTTTCAAAGACTCACCTACTTATTTCTTTTAGATGCTCTAAGTTGACCGCAAGAAGCGTTAATATCACTACCGAGAGTTCGTCGAACAGTGGCAGTAATGCCTCTTGAAGCCAGAATATCTATAAATTTCTTTTGCCGTTCCACTGTACTTTTTATGTAATCAGTTTCACGAACATTATTTACGGGAATTAAATTCACGTGGCATAAAACACCTTTTAAACGCTTAGCAAGTTCAAGCGCACACTCATCACTATCATTCAACCCTTGAATCATTGCATATTCAAAAGAAATTCTTCTGTTTGTAGTATCTGCATAATATTTACAGGCTTTCAAAAGTTCTTCAATATCATATTTATGATTTATTGGCATTGATTTTGAACGAATTGTATTATTGGGCGCGTGTAATGAAACAGATAGTGTTAAACCAAGTTTCTTATCAGCCAAATCGTAAATTTTAGGAACAACACCGCAAGTTGATAATGAAATATGGCGCATACTCATATTCTGACCTTTTTCATCAGTAATAAGGTCAAGCATTTTCATTACATTATCATAATTGTCAAGTGGCTCACCTGTGCCCATAAGCACCATATGATTAATCTTAATGTTCAAATCATTTTGTGCTGTATAAATTTCTGTAAGCATTTCGCCCGTACTTAACTGGCGTACAAATCCGCCGATTGCAGATGCACAAAATGTGCAACCCATTTTACAGCCAACTTGTGTTGAAATACAAATTGAATATCCGTATTTGTATTTCATGACAACGCTTTCGACGTATTCACCGTCAGAAAACTCAAATAAGTACTTAACTGTATCGTCAATTTTCGAAACAAGTTTTGTATTGATCTTACAGCTGTAAAATGTAAAATGCTCTGAAAGTTTGGCTCTCATATCTTTGGAAATATTAGTCATTTCATCAAATGATGATACACACTTTTCGTGTACCCAAGAAAAGATCTGATTTATACGGAATTTTGGAAAACCTAAATCTAATATTTCTTTTGATAATTCGTCATAACTTAACGAGCGTATATCTTTAAGCATAAAACTATTCCTTAATTAACTTTGCAAAAAAGAATCCATCGGAATGCTTTTCATGTGGATACAGTGTAACAAATCCACCGTTTTTGAATTCTTTGTGTTCCTCTAAAAATCTTTTGCAAACTTCTTCATTTTCTTTTTTACTTAAAGAACAAGTCGAGTACATTAAAACTCCTTTGTCCTTTAAATATAAAGACGCATTATTTAAAATATTATATTGCAATTCACACAATTTGTCAACAAACCGGAAGTCCTTATACTTAATTTCAGGCTTACGTCTGATTACTCCAAGACCTGCACAAGGAACGTCACAAAGAATCTTATCAGCTTTAGGCAAATTCTCATTATATGCAGATGCATCGCCAATCTGGGCATTAATAATATCTATTCCTAAGCGTTTTGCTCCATCATTTATAAGTTTAATTTTGTGTTCATATAAGTCAAACGAATAAATTTCACCTTGATTTTCCATCATTTCTGCCATAGTAAATGACTTTCCACCTGGAGCAGCACACATATCAAAGACTACATCATTCTTTTCAGGTGCAAGATTTGCAATACATTCCTGTGAAGCCAAATCCTGAGCGTGAAAATAGCCTTTCTTGTATGCATTGGTTTTAAACACCGCATTACCCTCAACTACTTCGAGCGTAGTACCATTGCCAACAGACTTTACTATAATTCCTTCCTGTTCAAGAAGAACAGCAAGTTCTTTTGCAGTGATTTTCAATGTATTTACTCTTAAAAATACCGGAACCGCACCAACAGATGCCTTTAAAATCTCCTCTGCCTTTATGTAGCCATAATCATTAACAAAATGATTTACTAAACTTTCAGGACACGAATATGCAATACTTAAATCGTATATCTTATTATCAGTCGAAGGTAATTTAATTTCAATTGATGCAATTTTTCTCAGAACAGAATTGATAAGCCCCGATGCAAATGCACATTTAACCTTTTTTGAGAGTTTAACACTCTCATTTACCGCAGCGGAAACAGGAACTTTATCCATATACTTAATCTGGTAAGTACCCATTCTCAAAATCGTAAGAACTTGCGGATTTAACTTTTTAATTGGTTGTGTAAGTACCTGTGACAAATAATAATCAAGTGTTAACTTTCGTTCAAGAACACCATACACAAGTGCACAAACAAAAGGTGCAGAAGATGCTTCATTCTGATTTAGAACAGCATCAACTGCAATATTTGAATAGGCTTTATCACGTTCAATTTTATTTAAAATTTTATATGCTATAAATCTGTCATCCATATTTAATCTCTTCTACGGTTTGTAATAAGAATTAATCTTAATAAGTTAGCAAGGCTTACCGCAAGTGCCGCAACATATGTCATCGCTGCCGCAGTCAATACCTTTTTGGCACCCTGCTTCTCTTCTTCACCCAATAAATCAACTTCACTGATAACATTTAATGCTCTTTTGCTTGCATTAAATTCAACAGGTAAAGTTACAAGCTGAAATATAACAGCAAATGAGAAAAAGATCACGCCAAACATTGCAAGTGATTCAAATCCAAGGAAAAATCCTAAAATTGCAAGCGGAAAACCGAGTTTTGAACCTAATGAGGCAACAGGCAAAATAAAATTACGTAATTTAATTGGAATATAACTCTGAGCGTACTGAGCAGCGTGGCCTGCTTCATGGCAAGCAACACCAATTGCGGCAACTGATGTTGAGTTATAAACGCTGTCAGAAAGTCTTATAACATTTGACTTTGGATCATAATGGTCAGTAAGTTTACCGTTGACACGTTCGATTTTAACATTAGTAATGCCATAATGTCTTAAAACCTCAAAAGCTGCCTGAGCACCAGAAATATTACGAGAAGATAAAACCTGTGAATATTTTTTAAATGAGGAATTTACCTTTGCAGATGCAATCATCGATAAAATTATCATAGGTAAAACCAAAATAATATAATAATAATTTGACAGATAATAATAGGAAAAATAATTACCCAAAATATTAACCTCCGATTATTGTTCCAATTTCAATTTTGTGACCTCTTAAAAAACTCGCCGTATCTGTTTTACGTTTACCTTCTGCTTGAATTTCAAGAATTTCAATAGAAGCCCCGTCACCACACTTAACAACAAGTCTGTTGTTATTATCTACAATTTCACCGCTTTTTCCCGGAAATTCTTCAGATAATATCTGGGATTTATGGATTTTAAAGTTCTTTCCGTTAATTTTTGTTGTTGCAACAGGCCACGGACACAAACCTCTGATTTTATCATGAATTTCCTGTGCAGATTTTGTAAAATCAATTGGACAAAGTTCTTTTGAAAGCATTGGTGCATAATTTGAAAGGCTATCATCCTGCTTTTGAGGATTTAAGTTATCAATTTTTTCTATTGTCTCCAGCAAAACTTCAGCACCCAATACTGAAAGTGCATCGTGAAGCTCACCCGCATTCATATTTTCAGTAATCGGCACGCTCTTTTTAATAAGCATATCACCTGTGTCAAGACCAACATCCATCTGCATTGATGTAACGCCGCTTTCTGTCTCGCCATTAATAATACTCCACTGAATCGGTGCTGCTCCGCGAAGTTTAGGTAGCAAAGAAGCATGAATATTGATACAACCGTACTTTACACTTTCAAGAATTTCTTTTGGTAAAATTTTACCAAAGGCAACGACAATAATTAAATCTGCATTTAAAGAATTAATTATTTCAAGTGCTTCACCGTTTCTCATTGATACGGGTTGAAACACGGAAATATCATTTTCCAGAGCACACACTTTAACAGGTGGAGGTGTCATTTCGTAACCTCTCCCCTTTGGTTTATCAGGTTGAGTAAATACTCCGACAACTTCATTATCACTCTTTATGAGTGCCTCTAAGCAAGGAACAGAAAAATCAGGTGTTCCCATAAAGATAATTCTCATTAATTATCACTCACTTTTCTCAGCAAATTTGTCGATTTCTTCCTGTTTAGCAAGCTTATCAATATATAAGATACCATCAAGATGGTCAATTTCATGGCAGAAAGCTTTAGCTTTTAATTCACTTCCTTTATACACACACCATTTGCCATCTCTGTTCTGAGCTTTCACTTTAACTGACATAGGACGCATTGTATAACCTTGCTTACCCGGTAATGAAAGACAACCTTCAACATCACACTGAACGCCATCTTCCTCAATAATTTCAGGATTAATGAGTTCCATTAAACCTTCACCTATATCAATCACAACCACACGTCTCAATACGCCGACCTGAACTGCTGCAAGTCCTACTCCGTCAGCAGAATACATTGTTTCAGCCATATCATCAAGAAGTTCAAAAAGTCTGTCATCAAACTTTTCAACTGCTCTGCTTGTTTTTCTTAAAATCGGATCTTCTTCCGTTCTGATATTTCTTATAGCCATTTTAACCTCTCCTCACATTAAACTTTCAGGATTTATATCAACATAGATACTAACATCAGCATTTTTCTTGTTGTTTGCAAAGTTTTTCAAAAGATTACTTATCATTTCTCTGAATTTTTTATTATTTCTGCATTTGATTATAATTCTGCTTCTGAATTTACCGCCAACCTTTGAAATTCTTGGTGCCACAGGACCTAAAACTATAATATTCTGGTCAGCATAATTTTCAGAATGAACGCTCTTCAAAGCAGCTAAAAAATCATTTGCAGTAGTATTTACCGTATATTCTATATTACTGGAAAATCCTATTACACACAAATCACAAAACGGCGGATAAACCATCTGCTTTCTCATATTGATTTCAATATTATAAAACGATTCATAATCTTGCTCTTTAGCAAGACAAATAATTTCACTATCAGAAAATGCAGTCTGAATATATGCTTTTCCCGGTGATTTACCTCTCCCACTTCTGCCTACAACCTGAGTAATCAAATCAAAAGCACGTTCGCCGCTTTTATAGTCATCATTAAACAGCATCTGGTCAACACTTAAAACTCCTACAAGCGTAACATTCTCAAAATTCAATCCTTTTGCAACCATTTGAGTTCCAACAAGAATATCATATTCACCTTTCCCGAAGCTACTGAAATTCTCTTCATATGAATAACGGGAATTAGTTGTATCTGTGTCCATTCGAAGTACTCTTGCTTCAGGAACAATCATTTTAAGTTCTTCCTCAAGTTTTTGAGTGCCTGCACCAACAAATTTTAATGTATCATTATTGCAATTACTACATTTTTTTGTATATGGCACAGAATAGCCACAGTAGTGACACATAAGACGACCATTTTTAATATGATAAGTCATTGAAATACTGCAATTAGGGCAAGTTGCAACAGTTCCACATTCACTACAAGAAGCATAAGTATTATAACCACGACGATTCAATAAAAGAATGCTTTGTTTTCCGTCAGCAAGATTTGACTTAATTTCTTCTGCCATTTTTTTACTGATATTTTCAAGCACCATATCACTCTGATATGTGGTATCAATCGTTTCAACCGTTGGTAAAACAGCATTTCCGTAACGTTTGTTAAGCTTAAACAATGAATATGTACCATTGATTGCTTTTGTATATGTATCAATTGATGGTGTTGCAGAAGACAAAAGTAACAAACCGTTATGACAGCCAATTCTGTATGACGCAACCTCACGGGCGTGATAACGGGGAGTCATTTCAGACTTATAAGTGTGTTCCTGTTCTTCATCAATAATAATTAAACCAATTTTGTCAAATGGTGCAAATACTGCTGAACGTGTACCAATAGCAATTTTTGCTTCGCCACGCTTAATGCGTTTCCACTCATCAAGTCGCTGACCCAATGATAAAGCACTATGCAAAACTGCAACTTTACATCCATATCTTTCATAAAAAATTGAAAGCAATTGTGGTGTCAATGAGATTTCGGGAATCATCACAATAACACCCATATCAGTTTTAATTGCCTCATCAATCAGTTTCAAGTACACTTGAGTTTTTCCGCTACCTGTAACACCGTAAAGCAAGGCACCTTTGGGGAGTTTCTCATTATAAAGGGAGAAAAGTCCGTCAAAAGCTGACTGTTGCTCGTCAGATAAAACAATTTCATTGTATTCAGGCTCATCAACATCACTATACGGTGAACGATAAACCTCACTGTCAAACACTTCAACTATACCTTTGCTCTCTAAAGCAGAAACAACAGCAGATGTATATCCCGTAAAATAACAGATTTCTTTAACAGAAGCGACACCAACATCAGATAAAACCTTAATCACTTCTTTCTGTTTTGCGGTTATTTTACCATAATCAGTTAAATTATCGCTGACATCAATTTTAAGGCGAACCATTTTAACTGTGGCGTCACCTGTTCTTCGTTGAGCGTCAACATTTCTAATGAGAATGCCTTTTGACACCATTAAATCAAGAATATCATCAATCTTAGTTAATGAACAAGTTTTGGCTATCAAATCACTCTTTACAAAATTGTTTTTGTCCTTTAAAAAGTCATAGATTATTTTTTCTTTTTCATCTGAGATTTCACTATCAAATTCACTGTTTACAGCGTACAAGATACTTACAGACATAGAAAATCCTAATGGTAGAAACATTTTACATGCTTCAAAAAAAGTACAGAAACATCTTTCACGGATAAAATTAGCAGTTTTGAGCATTTCATATGTCAGCAAAGGTTCATCATCAAGAACACTGTCGATCTTTTTAAGTCGTTTTTCGGTATGTTGACATTCTGAAACAGAAAAAACAATACCCACACGCTTTTTTGAAGATGTCCCGAACGGTACCAATACCCGCTTGCCGGCACAAACCTCAGAGCATAAAGAATCGGGAACAGAATAATCAAATAACATATCAAAGGAATACGCTGTATTTTCAACAGCAACCTTTGCGATCGTTAATTCACTCATACTCTGCCCCCTTTACATAATTTTATTAAGTTGTAAATTATATGTTTCTTATTTCTTCAGGCTCGACAATCTCGTATTTACCGTTAATAATTTCATCAAGAGCAAGACTAACAGGCTTTTCACTAAGGATTTCGCCATTCTCTTGTGCTTCGCCTGCAATTTCTCTTGCACGTTTTGCAACTGCAGTTACAAGAGAATAACGGCTTGTCTTATTTTTGAGTACATTTCTTAAATCAGGATTAAACATTATTTATTACCTCACTTATATTATTTATGTATTAAAGAGCCTTGATAATCTGTAAAACATTATCAGATGCTCTATCTAAATCATCATTTACTACAAGATAATCGTAATCTTTACTCATATCAATTTCTTTTCGCGCAATTTCAAGACGTTTTTGTATGTCATCTTCATTTTCAGTACCTCTTGAACGCAATCTGTTTTCAAGCTCGTCCATAGACGGAGGTAAAACAAAAATTCCAACCGAGTCAGGATACATTTTCTTTATATTTTGTGCGCCCTGAACCTCAATTTTTAAAATTACCGTTTTACCTTCATCAAGCCATTTATCAACCGGAGCCTTTGGTGTTCCATATAAATTTTGACCATAACGGGCAAACTCAAGAACTTCTCCGTTCTCAATCATTTTTTCAAAATCTTCAACTGATATAAAGTAGTAATCTTTACCATCAATCTCATTTTCACGTATACCCCGAGTAGTCAATGAAATTGATTTTTGAAGTGATGTATCTTTTGCAAGAACTACTTCAAGAACTGTATCTTTTCCAACTCCGGACGGACCTGAAAAAAGTACAAGCATCCCCTCTTTATTCGCCATAAGCTGAATCCTCCGTATTTTCACTTGCTTCAGTACGACTGAGAATTGTATCAGCCTTTAAATACGTTGCTACTACATGATCACTGTCCATAATAAGCACCGCATGAGTTTTTCTGCCTTGTGTAGCATCAATAAGCATATGATTTTCTTTTGCCTGAGCAATAATTCTTTTTACAGGTGCAGAATCAGTTGAAACAACAGCAATTACTCTGTCAGCATTTACCGCATTACCAAAACCAATATTGATCAATTTCATAATGCTACCTCATTCGATATTTTGAATCTGTTCACGGATCTTCTCAATTTCAGCCTTAATGTCAATAACATTACGTGCAATTGTGACATCCTGTGCTTTTGAACCGATTGTATTTGCTTCTCTGTTCATTTCCTGAACAAGAAAATCAATTTTTCTGCCGATTGCTTCATTACTGTCCATAAACTGTCTTAACTGGTCAATGTGACTACGCAATCTAACAGTTTCTTCGGCAACAGCAACCTTATCAGCAAAAATTGCGCATTCTGTAAGAATTCTTTGCTCATCAACCTGAACATCAGATAAGAATTCATTAATTCTTGCCAATAATTTATCATTATATTCCTTAACAGTTTCAGGTGAACGTTCCTCAATAACAGAAACTTTTTCAAGAATTAAATCAGCACGGCATAAAACGTCAGCTTTTAATTTTGCACCTTCAGCTTCACGCATAGAAACAAACTTTGCAACAGCTTCTTCTGTAACTGTTTTTACTGCATTCCAGATTTTTTCTTCGTCTGCTTCCTGCTTATGCACAGAAAAAATATCATTATTTCTTGCAAGTGTTGAGAGGGCTAAATCATCACGAAGATTAAGTTCATTTCTATCTGCAAGTTCTTTTAATGCATTAAGATACGATGTTGCCAAAGAATGATTTACAAGAATCTCAACATCACCATCTTCAAGGTTTTCAACAGAAACATAGCACTCAACCTTGCCGCGAGATACCAATGAACCAATGAAACTTTTTAATTTTTCATCAAGAAAGCCATAATTTCTCGGTACACGAGAACTGAACTCAAAATAACGGTGATTGACACTTTTAAGTTCTACAGTAATATTCATTGTGTCAACGGTCATCTGAGCACGTCCGTAACCGGTCATACTTCTAATCATTTATTTCACTCCAAATTATTTACAGCAACTTCCCTTCAAAAGAGTAGGAATATCACCACTGTAAACTCCATTATTATTTTCAAAACCCAAATATACAAGGACTTCACTTATTTCAGCAATTTTACAGTGTGCCATATAAGCATTTCTATTTGCACAGAAATTCAATGCCGCACGCAAAAATCCTTCAACAAGGAGTTTGTCAGTATAATCACATTCAAGTGTAAGAATATAGCAGTTATAATCTTTTATGCACATAAGACATTTTCCAACCGGATTTTTTTCTTCATCCAATCCAATATAACCGCCATATATACAATCATCAAAATTATAATCGGGAAATTTTGTTTTTAAATTATCTATATCAGTAACGGGTTTGTAAAAAATCATTATTTTTGACTCTTTCTATCAAGTGATGCAGCAACAGTAAGCTTATGCACTTCTTCATCAGTAAGATTTCTCCAGTCTCCCTGTTTGAGCATGCCAAGTTTAACAGAACCAATCTGAGTACGCTTAAGTCTTGCAACTTCAAGTCCCAATGCATCGCACATTTTTCTTATCTGTCTGTTTCTGCCTTCATATATTATTATTTCAAGAACAACTCTTCCCTCTTTTTTCTCGATCACACGAACTTCAGATGGCATTGTCATTCTGCCGTCGATTTCAATACCTGTTGTGAGCTTGGTTATTTGTTCATCATTAATTGAAGGACGAACCGTAACTCTATATGTTTTTGGAACGTGTCTTGTTGGATGAGTAAGTGCGTTAGCGAATTCACCATCGTCAGTCAAAAGCAACAAGCCCTCTGAATCACGGTCAAGTCTACCAACCGGATAAACACGAGTTCCAACATCTTCAACAAGCTGAGCAACACATTTTCTGCCCATTTCATCGCTGAGTGTTGTAATAAAACCACGTGGTTTATGAAGCATAATATACGTATTTTTCTTACTTCTAACTACCTTTTTACCTGCCACTACAACAGTGTCACGTTTTGGATCAACCTTATCACCTATTGAAGCAGGTTTTCCGTTTACTTTTACCTTACCTGCAGTAATCAGGTCTTCAGCTTTTCTTCGTGAAGCCACGCCACACTCTGAAAGATATTTTTGAAGTCTGATTCGATTATCTGCCATAATTCACCTAAAATCCTTTATTTGCTATTCTTAATTTCAACAGTTTCAGATGCACAAATGGGTACCTCGGCAATTATTACTCCATTATTGTAAAATTCAACTTTTCCTACAATATCACCCTTATATATTGGAGCGTACTCAAACTGTTTTATATATACTTTACTTTCATAATCAAGGGTATCAGCTACTGCTGTATATTCAATAACTGAAAAAAGTTCAATATCAACAACATTGTTTTCTCCACCAACAACTTTTAGTTCTATTTCTTTCAAATCCTCAGACAAATGAAATAAATTTACCTTTTCAAAAGCATAGTCATACATTTTGATATGATCATTCCAGTCATCAGGTGCATTAAGCGTTACGGCAACAAGAGTTTTACCGTCTTTTTCGACAGCAGAAACCAAGCATCTTCCACTTTTCTTGGTATATCCCGTTTTAATTCCAAATGCACCCTCATACAAATCCAAAAGTTTGTTATGATTTGTAAAAACTCGCCTATAAGGCGGATTACCATAATACACAACATCACTTTCATCTTCACAGATACTTCTGAATTCAGGATTTTTAATCGCATAAGCACCCAAAACCGCCATATCGAAAGCTGTGGAGTAATGATTTTCACCGTCAAGTCCCGATGGAGTTTCAAAAGAGGTTGAATACATACCAATTTCTTTAGCTTTCTTGTTCATCATCTCAACAAATGTGGGTATATCTCCGCCGATTATGTGTGCAACCGCATTAGCGGCATCATTACCTGACTCCAAAAGCATACCTTTAACAAGCGTTTTCAAAGAAATACTGTCACCATCAAGAAGTCCTATTGAACTACCTTCAACAGCAATCATATCATCTGTAACTGTTTGAAGTTCATCAACGGCACCGTACTCGAGTGCAATTATTGAAGTCATAATTTTTGTTGTACTTGCCATTGACAAGCACTCATTCATATTTTTTGAATAAACCACTTCACACGTGTCAGCGCATATTACAACTGCTGCTTTTGCAGAAATTTCTATGGGTTCTTCAGCATAAACGAAAAAACAACAGTTAAACAAGAATACAAAAATAAGAATTGCTGATATTAACTTTTTCATAATCAATCACCAAAATATAATATGCCTTTTGGTAACTGATAAGAATTAATTATTCACTAACTGTTGTTTCTTCAACTGGTTCAGATTCAACACCAGCAACTGCATTACTGAGAGCCTTATCCATTTTAGCCTTATTAACAACATTTGAAACTTTATCAAACATCTCAGGTACAAGTCCTACAATGCGTTCTGCAGCATTATCAAATGCTGTAATATGTTTAATATCAACATTGCCGTAAGCATCAATAACGAGAAAAGCGATAGGCATAATTGTAACGCCTGCTCCACCGCCGCCACCGAAGATATCTTGGTTTGACTTTGAAGGAAAATCAGAGCCACCTGATGCAAAACCGTAAGTAACTTTTGATACAGGAATAATTGTAACGCCGCTGTCAACCTTCATTGGCTCGCCAATAATTGTACTGACATTAACGAGGTCTTTAACCTTTTCAATTGTAGTTTCAAGAATTCCTGCTGCTGATGATTTTTCTTTCATCATAAAGCACCACCTTCATTTATATTTTCATTATTTTTTGATTTATCTTTTATTCCCATAAGGAATTTAAGAGCTACATTAACTAATAATCTGAACACAAGAACAATAAGTGCATTGAAAATAAATATTGGTCTTACCGAAACAGAAAATGCAAATTGTGCTGTATTCTTCTGTCCTAAAAAGTCAGGCTCAATTTCAACATCATATTTTTTTACTGTCAGATTTGAGCAAATGAATGACAATGCGGGAAAAACTTTTTGACAAATACGACCATATTCAAGGGCTGTTTCAGCCGCATCACAACCACCTGTAACTGTCATCCACAAATACAATTCTCTGAGTACAATATGCTTCTTAAAAGAATGCATAAGTTTGCCTAATGCTTTGCCAACATTGTTGATTAACTGAATTACGCCGTCAAATCCTTGGTTATGATAAAATTTAAGAAAAATATTTTCGCCTTTTTCTTCAACAACTTCTTCGGTAGTTTCAGCTTTGGGTTTTTTTTCTTTCTTTTCTTTAGGTGCTTTTTCTTTTTTCGGCTTATCTTTCTTTTTAGCGGGTAAAATATCAATTTTTATAAATAACCATTTTATACTTAGCCTGAATTCTTCGAAAAATTCGCCATTGACTGTTATGCGAATACTTAGAATCAAGACAAAAAATGCAATTATACCGAGAAATATGTATAAAGCCGTCAACAAAAACACCTCCTTAGAAAAATAATATATATTTTTTTACTCTGTATCAGTATTTACTTCAGTATCCTCATCTGAAATATTTTCTTCAGTTTCACTTTCAGGAATTGCAGGAAGTTCATCGAGAGAAGAAATTGAAAAACAACGAAGGAAATCCGGCGTAGTACCATAAATTAAAGGTCTGCCCGGTAAATCAAGTCTGCCTTTTTCTTCAATAAGTTTCTTCTGACAAAGTGTAGAAATTACACCGCTGCAGTCAACACCGCGCACCTGTTCAACAAAAGACTTTGTAACAGGTTGGTTATAAGCAATTACTGCAAGTACTTCAAAAGCTGCCTGTGATAACGGAGTATTCTTTCGAAGTTCCAACACATCACGAATTACCTCTGCATACTCAGTTCTTGAAGACAACTGATATTTATCGCCTAACTTAAGCACAGTAATTCCGCTATTACGTTCATCAAGTTTAGCTGAAAGATTATATAAAACCTGTTCACAAACTTCAGGTTCAATTTCAAGTGCTTGTGCTATTCTTTCAAGTTCAACCGGCTCACCTGAAGCAAATAAAATCGCTTCAACGGCTGCTTGTAATTTACTTGCTTTCATTAATTCCATTCCTCACTAACATCTGAATAATCCGAATCTATAAGTTCCACCTGAGTGTCCTCACCGTCACCAATTACTTTAACTTTTTTTGATTTTGTAAGTTCAAGTACTGCCAAAAAAGTTGCAACAATGTCAGAACGTGATTCCGCATCAGAAAACAATGTATTAAGACGTGTTTTCTGACCTTTTCTTGTCAATTTTTTAAATATCGTTGAAATTTTTGAGCCAACAGAAACCACCTTTTTAACGACAATTTCACGAAAAGCCTCAATGGGTGGTGGCAACTGACGAAGTTTTTTACCGGCAGCAGAAACATATGCGCTGAACAATTCCTGAGGGTCATGAAGACGCTTGTAAGTCTGGTCAGGGTCAATTTTTTCAGGTTGTCTAATAAAAGTACCAAAACCTTCAGTATTCTCTGAAAGCTTACCTGCAAGCATTTTCATATCACGATATTCAATAAGTTCGCCTTGTAACTCTTGTTTTAACTCTTCAGCTTCAGTATATACAGGTAACAATGAAACTGATTTTAAATATACCAAACGTGCCGCCATTTCAAGAAATTCGGCAGCAACGTACATATCTTCCTCTTGCATTTGACGAACATATTCTACATACTGTTCAACTAATGTGACAATCGGAATATCATAAATATTCAGTTTATGCTTTGAAATTAAATGCAAAAGCAAGTCCATTGGACCTTCAAACACATCTAATTTGTATGAAATCTTTTCCATAAACTATCCTTTAAAACAGTCTAAAAGGAAGACTGACAATATAAGCAAATAAATTAATAATAAAAGATGAAATTGCTGAAAGCGGACCTGAAAGAACGCCGGTTGCAATCAGTACAAAAACAACAATAACAATATATCTTTCGTACTGCAAAAATTTATAATAATATTTTGCAGGAATAAGCAACTGTAATATTCTTGAACCGTCTAACGGTGGAATAGGAAGAAGATTGAAAACTGCAAGATTTACATTAATAGAACCTGCAAAGAAAAGGAAATAATAAATTGCCTGTGCAATTACGCTCGACGCATAAAACAGATTCAAATAAACCGTAGCAATTGCTATAAATATAAATCCCATAATTAAATTTGAAACGGGACCTGCAATAGCAGTCAATGCCATTCCCTTTTTAGGATCTTTAAAATTACGTGGATTCACGCTAACGGGCTTTGCATAACCAAAACCAAAAAGGAAGATCATAATTGCACCCATAGGTGAAATATGAGCCATAGGATTTAATGTTAATCTACCAGAAAGGCGCGGTGTTTCATCACCTAATTTTGTAGCAATTAATGCGTGTGCATATTCATGTATAGGCATAGTACAAAAGACTACAAAAAGACGTGAAAAAAGCTTAATTATCAAATTCAGCATATCAAAGTCACCGCTAAATAAATCAAACAGCATAATTTTCCCCTTTCATTTCTAAATAAATATTATATTCCAAATGTTACGATTCTGTCAATATTATTAAAATCATAAATTACCTGTTTTTCAGAATATTTTCCATCAAATAAGTTAATGATTTTACTACTTTGTTCCTCACCGCATTCCAGTGCTATAAAGCCATTTTTATTCACCTTAGAAACCCATTTTTCTGCAATACAACGATAAAAATCAAGCCCGTCAATACCACCACTTAAAGCAGTTACAGGCTCAAAATGAACCTCTTTTTGCAAATCCGAAATTTCACAGGCAGGAATATATGGTGGGTTTGAAAGAAGAACATTCGCTTTTGGAACATCAGAAAAATCAATTTTAAACAAATCACCATGGATAATATGTGCATTTTCAAGATTATATTTTTCCTTATTCAAATTGAGATATTTCAACGCAGCTTCTTCTTTTTCAAGAAGATAAACAGTTGCATCTTTTCTGTGGTATGCAATCGTAAGACCAATGCATCCGCTACCAGCACACAAATCATAAATAACCGGAGAGTCTGTATTCTTTAATTTTTCAAGAGCAAAATCTACAAGCATTTCAGTTTCTGGACGAGGGATCAAGACACCCTCACCCACTCTGAAGGTTAAATCATAAAAATCCCACTTACCAAGAATGTACTGTAACGGCTCACCATTTTGACGTCTTGAAATTACATTATCAACAATTTCAATATGTTCTTGAGTAACAGTAATGTCATTAACCAATATTTTACCCTTATCTATACCAAGTAAATCCTCAAATATACAGCTCGTTTCAAACTCAGGCGAATCACTTAAGCTCAGTTGCTTTGAACAATAAGAAAACAATTCTTTAACTGTCATTTTATCTTGTCATCCTCAGGATTATCAGTGATAACCGCCTTTATTGATTCAATCGCAACTTCAATTATATCGTCAGTCGGTTCAACAGTTGTAATTCTTTGCATAAACAATCCGGGTGCTGACAAAACCTTTACAACAATATTTTCGTGTTTGCCTGCATATTTAATGAACTCATAGCCCAACCCCATTACAAGTGGTAAAATCGCAACCTTAATAGCAATCCAGAGAATTCTGTTGATTTCTGAAATACCCGGGAAAATAAGTACAAGTGCCGAAGAGAAAAGTACACTGATTATAATCATAACGAACATAAAACTTGTACCACAACGTGGGTGAAAGCGTGACATTTTACGCACATTCTCAACAGTCAAATCAAGTCCGTTTTCATAACAGAAAATTGTTTTATGTTCAGCACCGTGATACATAAACACACGTTTAATCATTGACATTTTTGATACGATGTACATATACATCACAAAGATAATCATTCTTAAAACGCCTTCAAGCAAAGGATGAAATCTTTGAATATCAATGTTTTTTAAAATATAATCATCAAATAAGTCCACACCTAAAGTTGGAAGATACATAAATATTACAAATGCAAGTCCAACTCCAAGAACAGCAGAAATAACGCCAATTACCGCCATCATTTTTTCGCCCATATGGTCGGTAAGCCAACGATCGAGTTTTGACATTTCTTCTTCTTTTTCTTCCTCAGTCATTGTTTTATCAGCAGATTTCATCAGGTATTTATAGCCTGTCATCATTGATTCGATGAAACCTACAACACCCCTGATTATAGGCAATCCTAAAAGTTTATTTTTGTTTTTTAACGGCACATAAGGCTCAAGTTCTGTTTCTATTGTTCCGTCAGGTAAACGCACTGACATTGCGTTGCCTTTAGGACCACGCATCATAATGCCTTCAATCAAAGCTTGTCCGCCTATTGATGTTTTGTGTTTTGTTTTGTTCAACATTTACTACTCCCTACTTGTTTCTTCGTGGCAAAATTAAGGTTGTGGTTGTTCCACTACCGATTTTACTTTCGATAATCATTTCACCATCGTGCATTTTAATTATTTCATCAGTAACTGCAAGACCAATTCCACTGCCTCGCACACTGTTATTCGCTTTAAAGAATCGTTCACGGACACGTGGCAGGTCATTCTTTGAAATTCCGCAACCATTATCAGCAATAATTACTTTAACCTGAGTATTAGTACATTCAAGACTTACCTTTACAAATCCGCCTTTTTTATTGTATTTAAAACTATTATCAATAACATTGACAAAAACCTGTTTTAAACGATTTTTATCACCTGATAACAATAAGCTGTTATGAGGAATATCGATAACAAGTTCAATACCTTCACGTTCTGAACGCTCACGGAATACTTCAAGTACTTCTGAAAGTTCTTTAACAATATCTATTTTAGATGTTTTCAAAGTCATTTTTCCACTTTCCATACGTGAAAAATCAAGAAGTTCTTCAACCAAATCAGTTAATCTTTCAGATTCGTTTACGATTACATTAATACCTTTGTCTATAAGTTCCTTATCACTATCTTTAACAGAACGTATTGTTTCGCCCCAACCCTTAATTGCAGTAAGAGGTGTTCTTAATTCGTGTGAAACTGTTGAAATAAACTCGTTTTTCATTCGTTCGGTTTCACCTATTTCATAAGCCATATTGTTGATAGTGTCACACAACTGACCTATTTCATCATCATACTTATATTTTTCAATTGAAACGTTAAAATCGCCTTTAGCAATTTTTGATGCCGTTTCATTAATTTTTCGTACAGGATTAATAATTGAATTTATAAAAAAGGCACCGGACGTGACAACAAAAGATATAAACACAATAAGTAAAATTCCTATAATAATCCAAATCTGAACTAACTGTTTGTCAACATCTTCAAGTGAAATAACATATCTTACCGCACCGCTTGTTCCGCTATCATTCTGTGGTAAAACATACGTCATAGCCATAACTTTTTCACCACTCTGCATTTCGCCTATCCACTGACCTTTTCCATCATCGCTGGCTTTTGCATAATCATAATCGGGGTAAAGTTCACCTTTAACTGAAAATCCTGTAGATGAAACAACAACATTTCCATTTTTATCAATGACCCAGACTTCCATAACATTTTTGTCAGAAAAATTATCAACAAAATTTTTGGCAAGTTTATAAAAAGCTTCATCACTGATTGCAGATGCAGAATTAAAGTTTGAAAGCACCATTACAGACGCTCGTGAATTCAGTGTCATTTCAACTGAGTTGTAATACTGTTGTTTAAGAATTACACCAATTGAAACACCAATAACGATGATTAATACAATAATTCCGGCAAGAACAGTCAACGCCCAGCGCTTAACTATGCTGTTTTTTACCATATAATCACCGTCCATTTATATTTTTAAATCACCCATTTATAACCCATTCCCCACACAGTAGTAAGGTGTTTGGGTTGGGCAGGATCATCTTCAATCTTATTTCTCAATCTATGAATATTAACATTAACTACTTTATCATCACCATAATAGGCATCGCCCCAGACAAATTTTAATATTTCATTTCGATCAAGGGCAACATTGGGATTTGACAACAGGAATTCCATAATCTGAAATTCAACCTGCGTCAGTTCAATTGGCTCGCCGTTTCTTGTAAGAGTGTGACTTCTTAAATCAAGAACAAACTCGTTAAGGGAAATAACACTTTCAGGTGTCTTCTCTACAGTGTTGTCAACAGTCAGTGAAACACGTCTGTAAACAGCATCAATTCTTGCCATAAGTTCAGATGGTGAAAATGGTTTGGTAACATAGTCGTCAGCACCTACCATAAGTCCCGTAACCTTATCCATTTCCTGAGTGCGAGCAGTCAACATAATAATGCCTATGCGTTTGCTCTTTTCACGGAGATATTTACAAACTTCAAGACCATCAATCACAGGCATCATAATATCAAGAATGGCAATATCAACCTGTTCACTGAATTTATCAAATTTTTCGATCGCTTCTTCTCCGTTAGAAGCTTCAATTACTTCATAGCCACTTCGTTTCAGGTTAATCACGACAAAGTCTCTGATTGAGGCTTCATCTTCAGCAATTAATACACATTTCATAAAATTACTCCTGATTTACCAAAATAAAATTATTTTCAATTGCATCAATATAAATATCTTTATTATCTTCATCGATAATTAAATAACCATAAACAAAAACACCATTTTCGTCAAACTTTGTGTAATCGGCATCGTCCTTTTCCCAACTTGTTTCCAAAACCGCTTTAATTGAAAACAATTCGCTGATCAATGTTTCATTATAATCAATAGAATAAAATGAAATAGACGCTGTGTTTTCATTATAAACTGCCGTTATGTTTTCAATCCACTCATCAGGGAAGATAAACATATAACCATAAGTTCCGTTTAAAAGACATTTGGTTTCAACAATAAGCTCATTACCATCTGCCTCAGACCAAACAGTAAGATTCAAATCGTTTTTTTGCTCTGAATTGTCTGAAAAACGTACACCGCCGAATAATTTCTCAAGTGTGGGAACTTCAACAACACCATCATTATCAAAATCCTGTGAATACACCCTTACATCTCGCAAAGTAACAGGTTGTGCTGAAACATTGCTTTCATATAAAGGTAATGATACTTCAAAAGTATTATGAGAAACATCAATAATTTCAGTAATTATTCCCGTATCACTAATTGAGCCATCGACATATACTCTCGAATGAGTTTCTTCATCAACTGTATATGAATCACACACAATATTATAGACATCAAGCATACCTGTAAGAATAAATTTAATATCTTGGTCAATTGAATATTCACTGTCAAAGCTTACTATTCTGCCTTCAGTCACTTTTTCCTGATTAGATAAGCTAATATTAATAATGAACAACTCATCTGCTTCATCGCCGTTAATGTCTTCAACAAGCAGCTTAGTGTAATTTTCAGTTTTCAAAATTGTTGTCGAACTGCCATTATAACTGTAAATGGCAAGAATTCGGTCATTACTGCTTCCTAACCCTGCAGAAGCAAGCGAATCAGAAGACAATGATGATGACCAACTGATTAATATTTCGAAAATTCCGTCACCATTAATGTCAGCAAAGTCAACGGCATAAACTTCTTCACTTCTGCCTTTTATGGTTGACACAAAAGACCATTTATCATTTAAGAATTTAAAAACGCTGACATAAGCAAACTCGTCTTTAACAGGGTCAGAATATAAAACTAAAGCCTCAGATACAGAATCATTATCTAAGTCATATAACAAATAAGAAGATCTGTATTCACCGCTAATTGGGGATTTCATCACTATGCTCTCACTGTCGCCGACTGTCGTTTCAAAAGTCTGTTGCAATAAACTGTTTTTACCGCTAAGCTTTGGCGGACGCATAAGAATATCAACTGATGAAATGTTAACATCGCAGCCTGCAAAAGTAAGACAGATAACAAAGCAAACAATTATAGCTATTAATTTTTTCATTATCTGTCACCTCGCATTAATTAAGATAAGGGACTAACCGAAACCTTAATATCATATTTACCTATTGCCCAGCAATTGTAATCACCTGAAACAATTACTTTTCCCTGCAGAGTTTTTGTATCATCAAGAATTGTTTTATCAGCAGTATCAATTTCTATTCTCAGATAATCTGCTGTAATTGTTTCAATTTCAGACTTAGGTCCTACAACAGTTACTGTAACATCACGTGTAGTGTTAAGTCGTACTGAATAGTCTTCTCTGTCGTTTTTAACTTTAATTGCAGATACAGGAACACTAATTGTCTTAGAAACTAAATCAGAGGCATTGACACTGATTTTAAATCTCTTGACACTATCATCCATAATCTTATATGAATTAACAGAATCAGAATTAACGTAGAAAGTGTTATAACTGTTTGCAATATCAGCAAAATCTATTGTATCCACTACAAAATATTTTGTTGTTTCGATGGCATCAACAGGAATTGCAACCTTAACTGTTGATGGTGACACAGAATACTCCAACGGATTATTAATAAAATAAGAAGGAGCATTTTTAAATTCAACGGCTGTTGGAAGTGTCACAACTTTTAAAACAGGAACAGATAATGTTATTCCACTGTCGCCTGTGTTTATCTGAGTATATTCAAGATCAGTTCCATCAGTAGTATTGATTTCAATTTTAGTGTCAAATGTCGTTGTTTTCTCTAAAACTTCATCAATAGTTGCAATCGCAGAAACACCCGTTATTCTATTAATCTCAGTAGCAGGTCCGCTAAGAAGAACTGTGTTTTTAGAAAGAACTATATCACCTGCAAGACAATCATCAGGAACACACGAATCAAGTTTTGTATCAATGGAACTCTCTAAAGCAACTTCAATTTCCTTGTAAGTATCAAAATACACCTCAACATAGGTAGATGATGTTGATGAAATAACAAAATCTTCAGTTGCATCTTTCGGTGTAACTTTTAACTGCAAAGTCTTAGAGCCTGCACTGTCAACATAATTTGTGTTTGCTACAACCTGTATATCGTCACTGTCAAGAGAAGAAATAATATATTTCTTTCCTTTAACTGTAACATCAACCGTAAATTCTGATTCACCAAAAATCTGTAAACCCAACTGTTCCGGAATTGTGTTTTCAAGATTGATCTGAACAGGAACATTAGAGATTACTCTTTGCTCTTCAGGGCTTTTTTCAATTGCAATCCAAGTCCAGATTGAAAAAGCAATTACAAAAGAGAAAACTGCCAAAAATCTGTTATCATGAACAAGTTCAGATAAAGAAAATTTTGATTTTTTTGTATTACTGTTATTTTTCATTCTTGCTACCTCTCAAAATTTTCTTGATTTTATTAGGTTCTTTTTCTTCGCTCTTAATGAAATTCTGCATTAAAATTTCACGTAAATCGCCGTCAGAAATACCTCTCTTAAGATTTCCTCTTTCAGCTACAGAAATGGCACCTGTTTCTTCAGAAACAACTACAACAATTGCATCACTTGACTCGCTCATTCCTACTGCGGCACGGTGGCGAGTACCCAACTCACTACTCAGAAGATTATTACTTGTAAGGGGAAGAATGCATCCGGCAGAAACAACGCGACCATCTTTAACTATCGCCGCACCATCATGCATAGGTGCTTTGGGGAAAAATATGTTACCAATTAACTCAGTTGTAACGGTAGCATCAAGAGAAGTACCTGTTTTTGCAATTTCACCAAGCAAAGTTTCTTTTTCAAAAACTATCAAAGCACCAATCTGCTTGTCACTCATATCGGCACAAGCACGGCAAACATAATTTATAGAATTTTTGATTTTTTCCTGTAAATCTGCTTCATCTTTGTTTTTAAGATTAAAAATATTGGAAATTGTGACTGAACTTCTGCCCATAGTTTCAAGTGCATGTCTGATTTCAGGTGCAAAAATAACAACAAGAATCATAAGCAAGTTTCCAAATGCAAAACTTAAAATAAATTCACTTGCACGCATTTCAAACAGAGAAACCAAAGCATAAACAATAGCAAGAAATAGTACGCCCTTTGCAAGTTGCATTGCACGTGTTCCACGAATAAGTTTAATAGCGCTGTAAATAACAAATGCAACAAGAATAACATCTAACACATCACTAACACTGCTGAATGAAAACAATGCTCTTTTGATATTCTCAAACAAATCAACAAAAAAATCTGCTACCATAATTTTCTCACTCTTTCCAATAAAAAAATACAATATATTGTAAAAAATCCGTAAATAATCTATTAATTACATACAGATACACATATTCACAATATATTGTATCACAACTAATTTAATTTTGCAATTTTTCTTATAGATTTTATTAAAAAATCTACATCAGTTTTTTTAGTGAAAATTGACGGCGAAATTCTGACCGTTCCAGTTTCGTCAGTCCCGAATTTTCTGTGTGCCAAAGGTGCGCAATGTAGCCCCGCCCTGACGGCAATTCCAAGGTCACTTAAACTTTCAGCAACCGCTTCACTATGCATATTTTTTATATTAAATGAGAGTATAGGTGCAAGACGCAGTTTTTTATCAAAAAAATCTGTATATAATAAAACCTTATCATTATTTTGAAGATTTTTTTGCAGATACCTCAACATTGTAACTTCGTGCTCATAAATTTTTGATACACCATTTTTATTAATAAAGTCCATCGCTTGTGAAAGTCCGATAATACCTGAAACATTGGGTGTTCCGCTTTCAAATTTATCAGGTAAAACATCCGGCTGTTCTGCACTTGCGGAATTGCTTCCCGTACCGCCCTCAATAAATGAATTTAATGATATGTTACTATTAATAATCATTATACCCGTTCCTGTTGGTCCCATAAGTCCTTTATGACCGGCACAGCATAAAATATCAATCCCATCACGGTGCATATTAACGGGAATCACCCCACCGATTTGCGCACAATCCATAATAAATAACAATTTATTACGGTGAGCAAGATGTGATAATAATTTGTACGGTGGAATTACGCCAAAAACATTTGAAGCACCCGTACAGATAATTGCTACCGTGTTCGGTCTTATTTTCTCATTAAAGTTTTTCACAGTCTGGAAATCGTCATTTGTGACTTCAGCAATACTGTATTCACAAAATCCGCTTTGTTTTAGTTTTTCCAATGGTCTCAGAACTGCATTGTGTTCCAAATCAGAAATAATAAAATGCGCACCATTACGTGCAACACCCTTTATTGCCATATTAAGAGCTGTCGTACAATTATAAGTGAAAATTACATTTTCGACTTCTGAAGCACCAAAAAAGTTGGCAATTTTTTGACGGCAATTGTATATTTGCTCTGTTGTTTCGATTGCCAGCTGATACGCGCCTCTTCCCGAATTTGCGCCGTATTTATAAAACGAATTACAAACAGAATCGATTACGCATTTAGGTTTTGGATATGATGTAGCACTATTATCAAAATAAATCATCATATCATCTCATAACTCAAATACTTAACCTTATTTAAATCAAACAAATTGATAAACTTATTAACGTTACCATTAATTATTAAGTTGTAACCACAGCCTTCTTTTGCCGTGGCTTTTGGATTTTTTCTGACAATTGCTTTACCTCCGTAATTTTCAACAAGCCCCTTAGCCTTCAATGCATAGGTTACGGAGGAAAATTTAACAATAGCCTTATTCATTGTAAACATCACCCTATACATACTATGAAAATTAACTATAAATGACAAAAACACTCACCAACTTTGGCGAGTGTTTTACTGATTATATAAACTTGATTTTGTTTTTAGATTCAACAAGACAAACACAATGTGCTGAGATACCCTCTTTTGCACCTGTAAATCCAAGTTTTTCTTCCGTTGTTGCTTTAACGCTGACACAATCCACACCAACGCCAAGCGCTACAGCAATATTATTTCTCATCATTTCAATATACGGAGCAAGTTTTGGTGCCTGAGCAATTACCGTGGCATCAATATTATTTACAGAATATCCTTTAAGTTTAATGAGCTCAACAACTTTTTTCAGTAATTCAAGACTATCGGCATCTTTGAAATTCTGGTCTGTATCGGGAAAATGTTTACCAATGTCACCTAATGCACATGCACCAAGCAAAGAGTCAGAAATGGCGTGAAGCAAAACATCAGCATCTGAATGTCCTAACAAACCTATTCCGTTGTTTTCAATTTCAACGCCACCAAGAATAAGTTTTCTTCCTTCAACAAGTTTATGAACATCGTAGCCATGACCGATTCTGATCATATTTATTTCCCCTTTCTTTTAAGGTAATTCTCTGCAAGTTCAATATCTTCAGGTGTTGTGATTTTTATATTTTCATAATCGCCATCAACAAATTTTACTGTTTTACCATAAGCTTCAATCAGCATACAGTCATCAGTAAAATCCTTACTATTCTCAACAGTATCAACTGCATCAAGATAAAGTTTTTTATTAAAAACCTGTGGTGTCTGAATGAATCGCATATAAGTTCTGTCAGGTGTATCAATAATGTTATCATTATCATCAACAACTTTAACTGTATCTTTCACCATAACACCCGTTGCAGCAGCACCAAATTCGGCAGCCGTCTTAATAGTTTCAATAATTACCTTATCAGAAACCAATGGTCGAGCACCATCGTGAATAGCAACAATATCAGTATTTTTAGATGTGCTTATAACACCATTATAAACGCTTAACTGTCTTGTTTCTCCACCAGCAACAATGTCAGAAACCTTATACAAATCATATCTTTCAACAAGCTTTGCTACTTCTTCAATATCACTTTCTCGAGTGACAATCACAATCTCATCAATTATGGAAGATTTTTGAAAAGCAGTGATTGAATGGACGATAACAGGAACACCACCAATTTCAAGAAATTGTTTGTTAACTCCGCACATTCTTGTGGAATTACCTGCCGAAACAATTACGGCAGAAACAATCATATTTTCTTTTTCCGTAATTTTCAGCATACAAACTCCCCTTTATACCAAAGCTTCAACCGCAGCAAGTTTTGCACAAAGACAGAAAACTTCCATCGCTTTACCCAAATCTTTTACAGATGGGAATGTAGGAGCAATTCTGATGTTCTTATCATCAGGATCCACACCGTACGGATATGTTGCACCAACTGTAGTAAGAACAAGGCCAGCATTTTTACAAAGTTCACCTATTCTCTTTGCACTGCAACCGATTGTATTATAACTGATAAAGTATCCGCCTTTAGCCTTTACCCACTCACCGATTCCGAGCGGTGCAATTTCTTTTTCCAGCATATCAAGAACAAGTTGGAATTTTGGTGCAATTATTTTTGCATGTTTCTCCATATGTGCTTTAATACCATCAACATTTTTGAAATATTTAACATGACGAAGCTGATTAAGTTTATCATAACTGATTGTCTGGAAATTAAGTCTTTTCTTAATTTCAGCAATATTATTATCAGATGCCGCAATAGCAGAAACGCCTGCACCGGGGAATGAGATTTTAGATGTTGATGTAAATTCAACAAAGTAATCCTCTGTACCAAACTCTTTACAAGCATCAAAAATATTCATAAGTGTATCAGGAGTATCAGTTAATTCGTGAATAATATATGCGTTGTCCCAGATTACTCTGAAATCCTTTGCGGCCGGTTTGAGTGATGCAAGTGCTTTAACAGTGTCATCACTATAAGTAACACCATTTGGATTTGAATATTTAGGTACACAGAACATACCTTTAACCATTGGATCTTTAACAAGTTCTGCAATTTTTTCAACATCAGGACCATTATTTGTCATTTCAACAGTAATCATTTCAATACCGAAAAATTCTGTAATTGCAAAATGACGGTCATAACCCGGAACATTACAAATGAACTTTACCTTTCCCTGCTTACTCCATGGTTCACAACCTGAAACACCTAAATACATGCACTGATTAAGATAGTCATACATAAGATTAAGACTTGAAGAACCGCCGATTACAATATTTTTAGCATCAACATCCAGAAGTTCTGCAAAAAGGCTCTTGCACTCAGGAATACCATCAAGTACACCATAGTTACGACAATCAAAGCCATTTTCAGCCTTGCAATCTTTAGCATCAACCATAACATTAAACATATCAACTGATAAGTCAAGCTGGTCTGCACCCGGCTTACCGCGTGACATATCAAGTGAAAGTCCTAATGATTTTACTTCTTCATATTTCTTTTCAAGTTCTTCTTTTACAGAAACAAGTTCATCTCTCCTCATTTCATTATAAAGCATGGGATAACCTCCAAATTTATTTTCGGTATATTATATAGTATAATTTTTATTTTTGCAAGTAAATAATTAAAAAACTGCATTTTCATCAAATCAAAGCTAAATAATTAACTGTTTTTGAATAATTTGACAGGATTTTTTGCAATTATTTGCGTTTAGGGTGAATACATGGCAAAATCTTAGGCTTTTCACCCTCAATTTGCTCAATCTGTGCAAGCAAAAGCGCTTTTAATTCTTTTTTTATCAGCTCATACTCTTTAGACTTTATTAAGTTATTTTTCTGAGCCTTGTCCTTTGAATTATCATAGAGATAATCTTCAAAATACACTTTTGAATTTGCAGAAAAAAGTTTTGGGGAAGAAACTGAATATGTATAATCTTTGGTTCTTATCGCACGACCGCATTGACTTTCACTGATCTGAATAAAAGCAAATCCGTAATCACCTTTTACCTGAATCGACTCACCTTGATAACTTTCAGGAGGATAAATACCTGCAGAATGAAGCATGGTCGGAGGAAGATCAATAAGACTGACCATTTTATTTTCTGCCTTTCCTGCTTCAAAGCCTTTACCTTTAATAATTAATGGAGTATGAATTGAAGCATCATGGCAACTCCGTTTATATTCAGCATTTCTTGTTTTAAAATGACATCCATGATCAGAAGTGTAAATAATTGTTGTATTATCGTATATACCTTTTTTCTTAAGCGTTTCTACAAGTCGCCCAAGATTGTCATCAAGACTTTCAATAGCCGCAAGATAATCAGGATACATTTCGTTATAGTTCCCTTTCAGATGTGCCAAATCTTCAGGGATTTTGTAATTCTTGTATTTTTCTATCTTTTCTTTTGGACCTTCAAATCTTTTATGATCGTTCTGATGATGCGGCTCAAGTTGAGATACAAACAAAAAGAACGGCTTTTCACTATCACGGTTTTCAATATATTCTATTGCAAAATCGTTAATTTTATCAGCACGATAACCTGTAAAATCGATTCTATTGCCCTTTTCATCAAAAACATAACCATCATACCCGTGAGATGTAAATTCAAGAACATCTGCACCGCGGAAGTGCCGATAACCCCAAAGTCTGGCTTCAGGTATCGCGGTTTTTTCACAATTAATATTCTCTCCGCCATTTTTACCTGAAGAAAGATGCAGCTTTCCAATATATGCAGTATCGTAACCATTTTCATTGAAGTAGTCAGCAAGTGATTTCACATCATCACGAAGTGGAATTCCGTTTATGTGACAACCACATTCAGTAGGATAAACACCAGTTTGTAAACTTGCTCTTGCAGGTCCGCAAACAGGTTGACAAGTATAGCAATTCTCGAAGAATGTACCTTCATCTGCAAGTTTCATAAGATTAGGCATAATCTCAGGGGTTGCGGTATCATATCTTTGCTGGTCAGAAAAATAAAAAATAATGTTGTCTTTCATTTTAGATCTCCAAACTTTTTATAAAAACATTATATCACAAAAGTGAGATTTTACAACGTCAATATTGAAAATACCGGCATATTATGGTAAAATACCTTGAAATTGAAATAAGGAGATTTTATATGTATATTTTAAAGTTAAATCCTGTTTTTAAAGATTATTTATGGGGTGGCACAAAACTTCGTGATGAATACGGATTCGAATCAGATCTTGATAAGCTTGCAGAGGGTTGGATGCTCTCTTGCCACAAAGACGGCGAAAACACAATTGAAAATGGTGAGTTCGCAGGAAAGACACTGACCGAAATAGTTAACACTAATCCTGACATTCTTGGTGAAAACGGCAGAAATTTTGAATATTTTCCAATTCTCATCAAACTTATTGATGCAAAAAATGATTTATCTGTTCAGGTGCATCCCGATAACGAATATGCGATGAGAGTAGAAAAAGAATACGGCAAAACTGAATGCTGGTATATTCTTGATTGTGACGAAGGCGCAGAACTCATTTACGGTTTTAACCGCGAAATCACCAGTGAAGAGTTTGAAAGCAGAATTGCTGATAATACCTTCCTTGAAACAGTTAATAAAGTTAAAGTCAAGAAGGGAGATTTATTCTTTATTGAAGCAGGCACTTTGCACGCAATCGGTAAAGGAATTTTGCTTGCAGAAATTCAGCAGAATTCTAACACAACATACAGAGTTTATGATTACGGCAGACTTGGTGCTGACGGTAAGCCTCGCGATTTACATGTACAAAAGGCAATTGATGTTACCAACTGCACCCCACCTACTCGTTCTACCGATCCCGAAGGCGAACTTGTTGAGTGTGATGGTTATACAACACAGTTGCTTACAAAATGCGACTTATTTAATGTAGAAAAAGTTACTGTTAATAGCGCATTTAACGGTAGTGCTGACAATAAATCTTTCGTTTCAATTCTTATTACTGACGGCAACGGTACAATTGACGGTATTGAAATCAAAAAAGGTGACAGTCTGTTTGTGCCTGCAAATTACGGTAATTTCTCTGTTTCAGGTAAATTAGAACTTATTGTTACAAGGGTGTAACATGAAGAACAGAACATTTACCGGCACAAAAGTCGCTTGTTACATAGGCTATATTGTACAAGGAATAATTAATAACATAGCTCCTTTGCTTTTTGTAATTTTCAGCGACAAATTTAATATCACACTTGAAAGACTTTCTTTACTGATTACAATAAATTTTGGTACGCAACTTATTATTGATACTTTATCAATAAAGTTTGTTGACAAAATTGGCTACAAAAGACTTGCCATTGTTTCACAAGCAATAACCTTTGTTGGACTTACTTGTCTGTCAATGCTTCCAAACATTCTTACAGACGCATATATCGGAATTGTAATCTCAATTATTCTTTCTGCAGTTGGTAGCGGACTTACCGAAGTTATTATAAGTCCTATTATCGAATCAATTCCGGGCGAAAAGAAAACAGCAGAAATGAGTCTTTTGCATTCATTCTATTGTTGGGGACAAGTTATTGTTGTTGCTTTGACAACGGTTATAATTAAAGTTTTTGGTAATGATCTGTGGTATATTGCACCTGCAATTTGGGCACTTATTCCCCTTTTCAATACTTTTAACTTCATCGGTGTACCGGTTGTTCCAAACCTTACCACAGAAGAAAAAACTCCATTTTCAAAAATGCTTTTATCAAAACAATTCATTTTATGTATTGTAATTATGATTTGTTCAGGCGCTTCAGAGATTGCAATGTCACAATGGTCATCATATTTTGCTGAAGCCGGACTAAAAGTTTCAAAAGTTACCGGAGATTTATTAGGACCTTGTCTTTTTGCAGTTTTAATGGGAACAGGTCGAATGTTGTTTGGATTTTTAGGTGAAAAAATAAACCTTAAAACCGCTTTATGCTGTTCGGCAGGATTTTGCGGAATTTGTTATATTACGACTTCACTTATTGAAAGTCCAATAATTTCATTAATCATGTGCGCATTGACAGGGCTGAGCGTAAGTATCATGTGGCCTGCAACATTAAGCCTTGCAGCAAGACTTTTTCCGAAAGCCGGCGGTGCAATGTACAGTGTCCTTGCTCTTTCAGGAGATACAGGTTGCACGCTGGGACCTTGGTTTGTCAGCTTTATGTCAATCAAGTTTTCACTTGAGAACAGTGGCGGTGAAGCATTAAAATCAGGTCTTGGTTTTGGTGCTTTATTCCCAATATTGATGATTATAGCAATAACACTTCTCAACTATAAAAAGTTCAGTATTGACAAAAGGAACAAGGATGATATAATTTAATTAAGATATAGTTGTCTTCAGGGCGGAGCGAAATTCTCCACCGGTGGTAAAGTCCACGAGCAAGTGCTGAATGGGTGTGATTCCCATACCGACGGTATAGTCCGGATGAAAGAAGATGCAACATTTTGTTACATTTGCCCTGCTTTTAGCGGGGCATTTTCTGTTTGGCAACTAATCAAATTTTGAAAGGAAGATTTTAATGTCAAACAAAAGAAACAAAAAAATTTTCAACCTTACAATTGTTGGATTAATGACTGCAATAGCAACGGTTATTTATATGGTTTTCCCCGAAGTACAGATTATTCCCGGTGTTGACTATATGAAAGTTGATTTTTCAGATTTTCCCGCAATTCTTACCGGAGTAATTTTTGGTCCTTTAGAGGGAATACTTGTAGAGGTGTTTAAAAATGTAATTCACCTTACCAGAACTACAACTGTTGGAATTGGCGAAATAATGAATATTGTTATTGGGAGCAGTATGATTCTCTCAATGTCATTTTCAATTAAATGTTTCAAGAAAATTTTTAAAGAAACTAAAATCACTTTGAAATCATATTTTATTTCCTCAGTAATAACAATCGTAGTTGCAATTATAATGGGTTGGTTTGCAAATATAGTTTTTACTCCTATATATTTCAATATTATGGGTATTCCTTTAGTAACACAAACATATTGGGCAGGAGTATGGGGTTCAACAACATTAAATTCAGTAAAAGCCGCATTTAACGTAATACCATTTTTCCCAATATATTTTGCACTTGAAAAAGGTGTAAAAAAATACACAATGTAGTTGACAATGCACGAATATGTGATAAAATATATATCAACTGAATATTTCCCTTATGCAGAGTGGTGGAGGGTCTGGCCCTGTGAAACCCGGCAACCTGCTTTTATGCAAGGTGCTAATTCCTGCGGATTTTCCGAGATATAAGGTTGTTAATTTATAGCACCCTTATGGGTGCTTATCTTTTTTGGAGGCTAAAAAAATGGCAAAATTCTTATTTACATCTGAATCAGTAACAGAAGGTCATCCTGACAAAATCTGTGATAAAATTTCTGATGCAGTTCTTGATGCAATGCTTGAACAGGATCCAATGTCACGAGTTGCTTGTGAAACAACTGTTACAACCGGACAAGTTCTTGTTATGGGTGAAATTACATCAAAGGCTCAGGTTAACATTCCTGAAATCGTTAGAAATACCATTCTTGAAATTGGTTATGACCATAGCGACAAAGGTTTCGACGGTAATACTTGTGCAGTCCTTGTTGCACTTGATAAACAGTCATCTGACATCGCACTCGGTGTTGACAATTCAATGGAAATCAAAGAAGGTAATGATGATTTCTATAACCTTAATGGTGCCGGTGACCAAGGTATGATGTTTGGCTTTGCTTGTGATGAAACTCCCGAACTTATGCCAATGCCAATTTCAATGGCAAATAAACTTGCAGTTCAGCTTACTAAGGTTAGAAAGGATGGTACTCTTCCCTATCTTCGTGCTGACGGCAAAACACAGGTTACTGTTGAATATGATGACAACAGAAATCCTGTAAGAATTGATGCAATTGTAGTATCATCACAGCACAGTGCAGACGTTGAGCTTACACAAATCCGTGAAGATGTCAAGAAGCACGTAATTGAGCCTATTGTTCCTGCAAATCTTATTGACGAAAATACAAAGATTTTTGTAAATCCAACAGGAAGATTTGTAATTGGCGGTCCTATGGGTGATTCAGGTCTTACGGGCCGCAAAATCATTGTTGATACATACGGCGGTTATTCACGTCACGGCGGTGGTGCTTTCTCAGGTAAGGACCCGACAAAAGTTGACCGTTCCGCTGCATACGCTGCAAGATATGTTGCTAAGAACGTTGTTGCTGCAGGTCTTGCAAAGAAATGCGAAATTCAGTTAGCTTATGCAATCGGCGTTGCAAAACCTGTTTCAGTTATGGTTGACACTTTTGGCACAGGTATTCTTAAAGATTCAGAACTTGGTGACATAATCAACGACGTATTTGATCTTCGTCCTGCTGCTATTATTGATAACCTTAAACTTCGTAACCCAATCTATAAACAACTTGCAGCATACGGACACGTAGGCAGAACAGATTGTGATGTTATGTGGGAAAAAACTGACAAAGTTGAAATTTTAAAAGAAAAAGCAAAAATTAACTAATTAAAAATCGTATAAAGCATTTAAAAGTACTCATAATATCAGTGCAGGTAAAAACATGCTAATATTAAGGAGTGAATATAATGCTTGACAGAATTTCTTTAATTCTCGTTGTTATAGGTGCAATTAACTGGGGTGCAATAGGCTTATTCCAATTCGACCTTGTTGCATGGTTGTTTGGCGGTCAGTCAGCAATAATCAGCAGAATTATTTACACAGTTATTGCTCTTGCGGGTATCTGGTGCTTGTCACTTTTATTCCGACGCAACGAAGTTTTAGCAAATGATGAGGTATAAAAAATCAACTCCCTCGAAATATCGAGGGAGTTATTTTATTCTTCGAATTTTAATTTTTCAACAAACTCTTTCTGCGGAGTCACAAAAACCGTATTATATGTGTTATAAATCACTTTTCCGGGCTTTGCACCAACAGGTTTTTTCACATTTTTAATTAACGTATAATCAACTGCTACAGAAGATGAATCCTTAGCCTTGCTATGATAGGCCGCTATGCACGCTGCCTCGAAAATGGCCGTTTCAGTGATTATATTTCTATCAGCAATAATTATTGTATGTGAGCCTGCGTGCTTTTGGACATGCAACCACACATCGTAATTTTTTGCCGTTTTTAAAGTCAGGAAGTCATTCTGAACATTATTTCTGCCGACAAGAATCTTAAAGCCGTCACTTGACTTAAATTCAAGTGGTGGTAAAGGCTTCTCTTTTTTCTGCTTACTTCCCCTCTTTGATTTTACATAACCGCCTTTTTCGAGTTCATCACGAATTTCTGTAATTTCACGGTCCGACTCAGCACGAGAAAGATTATCGAGAACGGTATCAAGATAAACAAGTTCTTGCTCACCTTCATCAATAAGATTATGCAAAAGTTTTTCAGCATTGGAAGCTTTCTTATATTCTTTAAAATATTTTTGAGCATTCTGTTGTGCTGTTAACGCAGGATTAGCGGGAATATCAACCTTATTGTTATTATCATAATAATTTTCTACAGTATAAACTGATGATTTTTCAGTTAATCTATACTGATTTGCAGTTATCAGTTCAGCAAAAATCCTCAATTGTTCACGATCTTCACTTTTTTGAAGTTCAAGACGTCTGTTGTTGATTTTTCGTGAAGTTCTCTCAACTGCATTATTAAGAATTTTAAATAAATCGGCAGCTTTTCTTTTAATACGATTAATCTTATCTTTTTCAAAGTAGAAATCATCGAGCAATTCAGAAATTGAATTGTAATCTTTTTTTATCAATGCATTACCGTATTGTCTTATATTGGTAAAACAAAAGTCAAATGGAACATTCTCTGCAGAAGAAAGCATACAGAAGCCTTTATTCTCGATTATTTCATTTCTGATAATGATGATTTCATCATATAAACGCTCTTTTTCAATATCAAGAAGTAAACCTACTTGCTTGTCACCAAAAACTGTTCTGTAAGCAATTTCACGGCTAACAATGGGTGAAATTCCTTCAACAGTATCGATTATTGATTTTGATAGCATTTTTTCAGGTTTATCCAAAATTTCAGCAATGATTTTTTTTACATCTTCAGTTAAAATATTACACTTTGCGGGAATCGGGGGAAGTTCATATTTAAGTCCGGGAAGAATTTCACGAACGGATGACTTTTCTTCATCAATTCTTTTTACTGCATCAATTATTTTATATTCTGCATCACAAAAAATAATGTTACTGCGTTGTCCCATTATTTCAGAAATCACATAATATTTTGTTTTGTCACCAATTTCAGTTGTACCGTCAAACTCAAATATGAGAATTCTGTCATTTCGTATTTGTTTGATTTCAGATAAAACTGCACCAACAAGATGTTTTCTAAGTAACATACAAAGCATTGGCGGAGTCTTGGGATTTTCAAGGTTATAACGGCTCAAATGCACTCTGGGGCTTTGACCGTCACATGATAAATATAACCTGTAACCACCGTTTCGGGTACGCAAGATGAACACCAGCTCATTTTTTGAAGGCTGATGTATTTTATCAATTTTAGAGCCAATTATATATGTTTCAAGCTCATTTTTAATTAACCCGAGGGTAACTCCGTCTAATGCCATAAAACCTCTTAAATCGCATTTATTGGCGTATTCTGTATTGCCAAAATGCACTCAATATCAAAATTGTTTTTAATCTTTTCTAAAAGTGGATTGATTGCAATATTTTCTGTTTCAAAATGGCCTGCACAGACAAGTCCAATTCCCATATCGTCAGAATCTAAAAAAGAATGGTGTGAACCGTCACCAGTAAGAAGAACATCACAACCTAATTTTTTTGCAGTTTCAAGGTAATCGCTACCTGCACCACTACAAACTGCGACCTTTTTGATTTCACCTTTATATGAATTAAATCTAACCAATCCTTTAAGTTGAGATTTAATCATATCTGCAAAATCGTTAATATTTGCAAAATCTGTATATCCCATGTTAAGACAAGTTCCATCAATTTTAGAAACATCTGTCAAGCCAACTGTTTTACAAAGTATATCGTTAACTCCGTCAACTGCCTTGTCATAATTTGTGTGAGCACAGATAATACTTAAATCATTTTTGATAAGTTTATAAACCAAACTGTCGCTTAAAACATTGGAAACGGGCTTAAAAATTATAGGGTGATGAGTGATAATCAAGTCTGCATTCCCAGCAACTGCTTGATTTATAATATCATCTGTCACATCAAGAGCAAATATTATTTTATTAACAATTTTAGCTTCATCACCAACAAGAAGACCTGAATTGTCCCATTCTTCTGCTGTATCAAAAGGTGCAATTGAATCAATAAAATCATAAATATCTTTTACTGTTGCCATTTTTCCAACTCCCCTACTGTTTTTTCAAGTTCTGAACATTCTTTTTCAGCTTTTTTCAATGCAATTAACTTTTTATTATATTTTTCAAAAATGTGCGAAAGGTATTCTCTGGATAAATCATCGTTATTTTCAGGCAGTCTGCCAACGATTAAGTCAAAATCTGAATAATTCTTGTTTTCACCGTTATAGTAAACACTTAAAATTATGTAGAGTTTATTGCCGTCTTTTGCAACGCACTCTTTTTCAATATCAAAGCAGTTGTCAAAAAGCGTTTTTCTCAGTTCTTCAATATGAGTCATTGGCTGTAAAATAAGGTGAATGTCTTTATTCTTGAGCCATTCAGTACGCTCGATAAATTGAGAAATCAGCAATCCGCCCATACCTGCAACTGCTATTTCTTCAATTTCATTTTCATTAAAGTTATCTAATCCGTCTGAAAGACGCAATTCAATTTGAGCCGACAAATCGTGTGAAACTACAGTTTCTCTTGCATTTTCAAGCGGACCAACACGCAAATCTGCCGCAATTGCTTTGCCTATTATCCCCTTTTCCACAAGATAAACAGGAAGATAAGCATGATCAGTACCAATATCTGCAAAATATTTATTTTTTCTTACCAAATTAGCAAGAGCCATAAGTCTGCTGTCAAGTTGCACACAATTCACCTTCTTTTGAACAAAATCCCCCTATGATTTATAGGAGGATTTTTGTTTAATTATTTGTTTGCGTTCTCTTTGAGAAATTCATTGATTCCTGCAACGAATTCATCAGGATCAACACCGTGAACCATACAAGCCTGTTCAACAGTTTCACCTCGTGCTGAAGGACAGCCAAGGCAATGCATTCCAAGATTTAAGAAAAACGGAACTGTTTCTCTTGCATTATCAAGGATTTCACCGATATTCATATCTTTAGTAACCTGAAACATCTTTTATTCTCCTTTTACAACTGCAACTTTAATCTTCTTGTCATTCACTGTGAACTCACTTGTGTAGTCAGCATTCATATCTGCATTGAGCACAAGACTGTCTGCAAGAAGTTCGCTTGCAATATAACTGAGTTTTTCAGTAAGTGCATCAAGAATGAACTCATCATCAACAGTGATTGAAGCATTAATTCTTTGCTCAACCTGATAGCCTGCATCCTTACGTGCAACCTGACACTGACGAATGATATCACGAACTACGCCTTCTTTAAGAAGTTCATCAGTAAGAGCAATATCAAGTGCAACAACGCTTTCTGCTGCAAATTCAGCAGAAACAACACCATCTTTAGTCTTTGACTGAACTGCAAATATTGAAGCGTCAAATTTCTCATCCCAACCAGGAACTGAAACTTCACCGCCAGCAACAACTGCTGCTGTAAGTTCTTTCATTTCATCAGCTGAAAGTCCTTCAAGTGTCTGCTTCATCTTGTTAACATTCTGCTTAAGAACTGCACCTGCAACCTTAAAGTTAACAGTTAAGAACTGATCTTCAAGAACATTGATATCGTCAATATATTCAACTGCTTTGATGTTAAGTTCATCAAGAATATTTTTCTCAAAAGTCTTGATTTTATCAGCCTTATCAGCGTCACAACAAATATAGAGTTTTGAAAGTGGCTGACGAACTTTAATCTGCTTTTCATTACGAAGTCTCATTGCTGTTGCAATAACTTCACGAACAAGAGCAGTCTGTTCAATGATTCCGT
>CAYXMF010000003.1:0-51232 GCA_964465845.1 uncultured Eubacteriales bacterium
TGCTACCGAGGGATTTTAAGTCCCTTGCGTCTGCCGATTTCGCCACACCAGCATACTGTTTTTACAGCCTTTTTATTATATATTATGAAATCAAAAATGTCAATATTAGATTGGAAAAGTTTTTTGAATATTTGTTTCAGGCGATTCACGAATCGCCCCTACAACGATAACGGCGAGGTTTTGACCCCGCCGTTTTTGTTTTATTTTACTTTGTAAATGTTTACTTCGTATGGACGGAGTCTTTCTTTTGGCTCGTCATAGTTTGAAAGCAAGCACTTACCACCTGTTGGCGCAGGTCTATCGATAGTGTTTTCTGTAAGATTCATTTCAATATAAATCTTCGCATCAGCACTTTCTCTGAAAAGACAGAATGTTTTATCACTTGTATTAAGTGGTTGGAAATCGCCATAAACAAGAGTTGATTTATACTCTTTTCTGAGTGCCATAAGTGCTTTGTAATAGTTGTATGGGCTATCTACATCTGCAATTTGTGTTGTTGCATTGCACTCTGCATAGTCACCATTGAGTCTAATCCAAGGTGTGCCTGTTGTAAAGCCTGCATTTTCACTGTCATCCCAGCACATTGGAGTTCTTGAGTGGTCACGGCTACCTGCCATAATTACAGCCCAAGCCTCTGCCTCGGTTTTGCCTTTTTCGAGCATTTCAGCATACTTATTGATTGATTCAACATCACGAAGTTCTGACATATCGTTGAATTCACAGTTCATCATACCAAGTTCTTCACCCTGGAAGATATAAGGTGTTGCACGACCTGTCAAAAGCATTGCACCAATAAGTTTTGAAAGAGGATTTCTGAATTTGCGGTCAGGATTAACCTTTGAAACCATTCTTGGATTATCGTGATTTTCAATAACGAGAGTTGGCCATGATGAGCCATAAAGTGAAAGCTGATATTTTGTGAACATTTCCTTTAAGTATTTAAGGTCATACTTATAGTCGTCCCATCTCTGCTTACCGCGTGCTTCAAGCTGGTCAAAAAGGAATGTTTCGCGGATTTCTTCACGGGAATCGTCAACAAGATACTTTGCCATTTCAACGCCGATACCGCCTGTTTCACCTACGCAGAATGATTCAGGGAATTTCTTGAATGAGTTTTCGTTAAGCTCGTGGAGATATTCGTGAAGATGTGGTCCCCAGAAATAATGCTCACCGCCGTAGCCGATAAATTCGCCAACAAGCGGATTACCGTCAGGAAGTCCCTCGACTTTAGAAATAAGGTTGATAACATCCATTCTGAAACCGTCAACGCCTTTTTCGAGCCACCAACAAACCATTTCTGCGATTTCTTTACGCATATCAGGATTTTCCCAATTCAAATCCATCTGCTTTGATGAGAAAATGTGCATTGCCCACTCATCAAGTTCGGGGTAATAATTCCAAGCTGAGCCTGAGAAAACTGATGTCCAGTTATTTGGTGGAATTCCATCGCCCTTACCTTTGCGGAAAATGTAGTAATCTTTATATTTCTCGTCCCCTGCCAATGCTTTCTGGAACCACTCGTGCTCGTCAGATGTATGGTTTACAACAAGGTCCATAACAAGTTTCATACCACGTTTATGGATTTCTTCGAGCATCATATCAAAGTCTTCCATAGTACCAAACTCGGTCATAATCTTACGGTAATCACGGATATCATAACCCATATCGTCATTAGGTGAATCGTAAATGGGGCTGAGCCACAAAACATCAACGCCTAAATCCTTAAGGTAATCAAGCTTTGAGATAATACCCTGCAAATCGCCGATACCGTCGCCATTTGAGTCCATAAATGAGCGTGGATAAATCTGATAAATAACAGATTCTTTCCACCATCTTGGCTGAACTTCGTCTTTAGTTACAACCATTTCGGGTGTATAGCTTAAAAGATTGCAAAGGTGCTCAACAGTTTCCATAGGAAGCTTATCACCTAAAATCTTTGGGAGCATTTTAAGTTTCATTTTACCCACAAGAGGATTATGAATAACCGCTGCAGGAATACCTGCGTGGTAAGCAACCATTTCGATAAGGTCGTTACCTACAGGAGTGTTAAGTACTTCTTTAAGTGTACTTTGAGGTGTGATTTTCATAGTAATCTTCCTTTCTTTATATAGGAATATCGTAAAAATCCCCACTGTGAGAACACAGTGGGTTGTGATTTTTATTAATCATCAACTGCAAGTTCCATTCTTGTAGCTGAATAGTTTACATCAACACTCTTCTTAAAAAGAAGATAGTCATATTGTGGACGCCATCCGTCACCTGTTTCAACTGACTTGAATTCTTCTTCACTTACAGCAACGTTGATTGCATTAACACCCATAACCTGTTTATCTTGCTTATAGCAAGTATCCCAGAATGCGTGGTGACCGATATGTGTCACGCTTGATGGAATATACATATATGTAAGTGCCTGACACTGTGTAAATGCATCGGAACCAATATATTTAAGTCCTTCAGGAAGTGAAACATAAATTTCACCAAGTGCCTCATCAGATTTGTATGTAGTATCTGTTACCTCACCTGTTGGAACATAAGTATAAATGTTTTCAAGCCTTGGGATTTCATAAAAACCAAGAGTTTCAATGGTTTCAAGTCCTTCAGGAATATAAACAGTTGTCATATTTGCATAATTGAAGCAAAGTTCACCTACTGTTTTAACAGTTGAAGGAATTACATAAGTAAGAACATCTCTTTCGTAATTTGCATAGTTTTCATCTTCAACTGCAGGTTCAACTCTGTAACCGTAAGCATCGTATTCAGCATATCCGTATTTTTCAGCAAGGTAAGTATCACGATCTGTTGGCACACAGATAATTTCTGTTTTATCTTTATTATAAAGAACGCCGTCAATGTCGCAATAATTAGGGTTATTTTCATCAACCTCAATACGTTGAAGTGCCCAGCATGAATAGAATGATTTACCGTCGATTTCAAGAACATCAGCACCAATATTGATTACCTTAACCTTTTCGTCACAGTTAAGAGCATACTGACGGATGCTTGTAATCGGCTTTGAAGTATCTTTCTGGAGTGTAAAGTTAGTTGTAACATCAGGATTATTTTCATCATAAACAACTTCTGTTACATAATCGATGTCAAGTTCTGTAATGTAACCTGTATTGCTGAATTTATCAAGCTGATAACCGCTGTCAAGTTGACTGTACTCAAATGTATCACTCTGAACTGTACGTACTGAGAAATACATTGAAAGTGAAACTGCTACAATAATAGCAAGTGTAAAAATGACCTTTTTCAAGCCATAATGCTTATAAGGCTTGTTAATATGAGGTGCTGCAAGACCCGGAACCTGATAAGTCCAGATTTCATCTTCAGGAATATCAAGAACAACAGGCTCATCGAGATTATTTACGTTCTTTTTCTCTTTTTTACTCATATTACTCACCCCCATCAACCTTTATAGCTGCCTGCAATTGACTTGCCTTCTTCAGCAGCACGTTTTTCTGTTACTTCTGCACGGCGTTTAAGAACTTCCATAACCATATTCTGTTTCTTGCTGTCGTAATCCCAGAAGAGATAAGGAATTGTCATCAGGAAGAAGCCGATAACGTCAACAATAATCGGAATAACAATAATATTTCTTCTTGACTCGTCAATAAAGAGAACGTCCCAGTTACTGTTAAAGCCGTATTTGAGAAGCATAAGAGGAATAATAAGACCTACGAAAGATGTGATAGGACCTGTGAACCAGCCGAACACACCTGCGAAACTTTCAAGACGTTCACCCGAAAGATACATCTGATAGTCACCGATACGAACGTTCATATCGTGACCTGCTGTTGTTGGAACTGTCTTTGTCATTTCCATAAAGAAGAGTACTACTACACAGATTGTACCGCAAAGTGTAAGATTTTCACCGCAGAACCACATAGCACAAGCGATAATACCGTAACCGATTGCACGGGTTAACTGGTAGAAAATCATAATCTGCTTATATGAGAATCTCTTAAGGAAATATGGTGATAACAAATCAGGTGGAGTTCCCGCAAATGAAATAAGTGCTACAAGCAAGCTGTATGGAAGACCACTCAGACGGAATGTATAGAAGTAAAGAATTGTTACAAACGGAAGCATACCGTTACCGAGTGAGTCAATAAGACCAACGATGGTGTTAATAAGCAAATACTTGTTCTTCAGAACGCCGAACATACCATCCCAGAACTTAATATTAACCTTTTCTTCAATAGGTGGCTGCGGAATTCTTTCTTTAATTCTGCCTGCAAGATACATTGTGCAAACTGCAGCAGTAATGAATGTAATCGGAATAACATAACGATACATATTAATGTCTGCCCACTCATAACGAAGAGCGCCGATGATAACAGGAAGAACGATTGCAAGAATTGAGTTAAAGACATGAGAAATCTTAACAGGATAGCTACGAACAAGAATTCTTTCCTGTAAGTTCGGGCTGATGCTCTTTGTACAAGTTTCAAGAACATTACCGAAACCGAATACGTTATATGTAGCAAAGAGAAGGTTTGCAACCCAAACTCTTGTTGCAACATCTGTGATTTCATAAACAGGAAGCCAACCGATAAGTATAACCATTATACACTTCGGAACAACGTCGCAATAAAGTCCGTATTTATATCTGCCGTATTTAGGTAACAATTTCTTACGCCAGAAAATATTACGGGCACCTACCCAACCTGTATAAAGGAAGTGTGTACCAAAAGTCTTAAAGCAGGCCGTTGCATTCATACCTTCAAGTCCGTTCAGATATGTAATAAACTGACTGGTAGGATCAAACAACCTTGAATAGTCAAACAGAATTGTCGATATACCGAAAATCATCATACCAACATAAACTGCGTAGAAAATCCTTTCCATCTTCTTTTTCAAGAAGCCCAGATTATCACACACATACCACCACATAAGTGCTGAAACGTAGCCAAGCGGCATATTCAGAATACCTATGACTGAGAATGTGAGATAAGGCAACTTATAATGGTGCATAATAAGGAAACAGCTTGACCAGAAGCCGATATATTCAAGCACCTTTGAACCTGTATAGTTTGCGCCGACACCGATAACTACGTCCTTATATTCTTTATAAGGAACATATTTACCTTCAGCCGGAGTGTTCCAATGAGTCTTGATTTCAGTACCGAAATCTTTTACTTTATCAAGTACGCTCATTAATCTCTCCCCTTTTTTCATTTTTATTTAAAAAATTATACCATAATTTAAAATATTTAACAATGAGATTTTACTATTTATATTTTATTTGTATGTTTTAAACAAAAAAAGGGACAATTGCTTATGCAATAAGTCCCTTTATTTTGTTATTTATCAAGTATTTTCAATACTTCTGAAATATCACTGATTTCAAAGTCAATTTTTACACCGTATTTATTCTCTGATTTATGTGGATTGTACCAGCAACAAAGAATATTTACGTTATTTCCGCCTTTCATATCGCTTGAGAGAGAATCACCAATAATCATTACCTCATCTTTGCTAAATTTGCCGATTTTTTCCTGCACTGCATTAAAAAATTCAACGCTTGGTTTTTCATAACCGATTTTATCGGAAATAAAAACATCATCAAAAATCTCAATAAGTCCTGACTGGGTAAGCTTTCTTTGTTGCGCTATGATTGTACCGTTTGTGACAGCATACTGTTTAACTTTACCTTTAAGTGCGGTTACTGTTTCAAGTGCGTTATCACAGAAAAAGACTTTATCGCCAAGATAGATCTGATATTCATCATTAAAATCATCAATTTTATCGAATTCTATGCCTTCTGTTTTAAAGAATTCTTCAAATCTTTCACGAAGCACCTGGGATTTTGTAAGTTCACCGCGTTCAAGTGCCTCCCAATACTTACGATTAATTGCAGAGTATCGGGCAAGCATTTCGTCAGTACACTCACCTATCTTGAAAACCTCAAAGCATTTGCGGATTCCGTAATCCTCTGCCCTTCCGAAATCAAGAAGCGTTCCGTCAACATCCCACAGCAATGTTTTAATCATATTATCCACCGATTACGCCGAGTCCTTCAAGTAAGAACTTAATACCCATAATAACGAGCACCAAGCCACCTGCAAGTTCAGCCTTATTCTTATATTTAGCACCGAACTTGTGACCGATAAACACACCGATTGAAGAAAGTGCTGCTGTAATTATACCAATAAGTGCAACTGCTACGAACACTTCTTTCTGTTCATAAGTAAGAGCAAATGCCACGCCTACTGCCAAAGCATCAATGCTTGTTGCAACAGCAAGAGCTGTAAGTTCTTTCAAATTCAATTTCTTTTCACAACATTCGCACTCTTCGTCTTTTTCAAAAGATTCCCAAATCATTTTTCCGCCGATGATAGCGAGCAAAATGAAAGTTACCCAATGGTCAACGCTTTCAATATAATGTGCAAATCTTGAACCTACAAACCAGCCGATTAATGGCATTCCAGCCTGAAATCCGCCAAAGAAAAGTGCGATGAGTCCTGTCTGCTTCAAATCAAGTTTTCTCATATTAAGACCTTTGCAGACAGCAACTGCAAATGCGTCCATAGAAAGACCAACTGCAATGATAAATAATTCTGCCATAAAAATACCTCTCTTATTTTTACCACACTGAGAATAAAAAAAGACCCAAGTATGGTACTAATTACCATACATGAGTCTTGTCATTAAGCAAATGCTTTTAGGTAAGCCAGACCAAAAGGTCAGTATGTTGACTTGCCGCACTTTAATTAAAATGCCATGTTAAAGTGCCGACTACTCCCTCACGAAGCGTATTGATTATAACACTACGCTTTAAATTTGTCAAGAAATCTTCATACGAAGTCTTAATTTATCACTAATCATTGCAATAAATTCGGAATTTGTTGGCTTTCCCCTTGTATTTTGTATGGTATAGCCGAAATATGAACTTAACACATCAACGTCGCCTCTGTCCCAGGCAACCTCGATTGCATGGCGGATTGCTCTTTCGACACGTGAAGATGTTGTTGAATACTTTTTAGCTACAGTCGGGTAAAGTACTTTTGTAACTGAACTCATCATTTCACGGTCATTTATTGAAAGTACAATCGCCTCACGCAGATACTGATAGCCTTTTATATGTGCAGGAACGCCAATCTGATGCATAATTTCGCTTACAGTAACCTGTAAGTCAACATTATCTTGAGTTTTGGTTGAATCACCTTTTTCTTTTGACCAACCTGTAAGCTGTTTTATTCTTTGAGCGAGCATATTGATGTCAAAAGGCTTAAGAAAATAATAATCTGCACCAGCAGACAAAATTTCTTGTTCAAACCGTTGATTGTCACTGCTTGACATAACCATTATAAGAGGTTTTTCTTCTTTCTTACAAAGTTCATTAATTACACCCAGTGCATCAAGATTTGACATAAAAGCATCCATTACGATTACATCTGCATTCAGACTATCGTTCTTTGTAAGTAATATTCTGCCGTCTTTCGCAACAAGGCTCACATCACAACCATAAGTTCTTAACACATTTGCACAATTCTTACCGAATTCGCTTCCCTCACCCGTCAAAATCACTTTTAAATTTTTACTCATTTTGAGACCTCCATTATATTTTGAAATCTATGCTTGATTTCTCATTTCTGCCATATTTTACCATAAATGGTAAAATATGGCAATAGTGAATTTGAAAAAAGTTTAAAAACTTTTCGACAAAAGACGAATACTGAAGTATGCACATAAAAATGGGAGAAAAAAATAAAATCCTGCAAAAACATATGAATATTTATTAAAAATATACAGTTAAAATTCAACTATACTTTTCTTCTTTTGGACTTTTTTTAACCGTGATTTGAACTTTGAAATTGTTGAAAACTCTGTTGAAAATGTTTAAAACTCGCTGTATCAAGAACTTTAAGCGGTTTAATTTTCCACTTTTTGTAAAGCAAATCACTTTACAAAAGAAAAATGCAATAAAAAAAGTGATGAATATACACTTGTATATTCATCACTGAATTTGAAAGATTTATTGCATTTTTTGATTAATCTCTGCGAAGTGCCTCGATTGGTGGCATTTTTGCAGCTCTTCTTGCCGGATAAACGCCGAAGATAATACCGATTGCTGACGAGAAACCAACTGCCAGCAAAATAGTTGAAGGCTCAACCGTCAACGGCACGTTCATTATAAACGATACAAACGCCGCACCTGCTACGCCTAACAGTAAGCCTATTATACCACCTATAAGACAAAGAATAATAGATTCTGTCAGGAACTGGAACATAATTGTTCCCGTTTTAGCACCCAATGCTTTTCTGATACCTATTTCACGTGTTCTTTCGGTAATTGACACAAGCATTATGTTCATAACCCCGATACCGCCAACAAGCAATGAAATTGCACTGACTGCCGCGATAAAGATTGTAAACACATTAATAACAGTATCAAGCAAATCAATATAAGTTGCCATATTTGTTACTGTATAGCAATCTTTTTCATAGTTATCATGCAAAGAACGGACATAGTTCACTGCCGCCGCACCTATTCCGTCAAGTTGACTTTCGTCAATAGCAGTAATATTTATTGTATCATAACGGTTCTGACTTGTACCGTTAAGTGTTGCCGTTACTGATGCAGGCATAACCATCACACAACTTGTGACCTGCATACCGCCCATCATTGATGTCATACTGCTCATCATTTCTTCTGTATCAAGATTCATACTTGACATAACATCAATAACACCAACAATTTTTATTGAAACTGTTAAATCACTTGATGTGCAGTAAATGTACTCACCTACTACATCTTTTGTTCCGAAAAGTTGAAGTGCGCTGCTAACATCAATTACGCCTACATTTTTGCCTTCAATATACTCTTCTTCAGTAAAGAAGCGTCCGTAAAGCAAAGGTGTTTGCATTATCATTTGCATATCCGTATTACAACCGATACCCATTAAGAAGCCTGTCGTATCATTAGCGGACATCTGACACATAGACATAGACTGCATTGAGGCATACTGAACACCTTCAAGTTTTTTGATTGCTGCAATATCAGCATCAGTAAAATAATCTTCGTCATCTGCACTTGAATTAACAGTAAGAGCTATGGCACTGTTACCCATATCTCTAATCATACCAACAATGTAATCACGGCCACCATTACCTACCGTTACAATGGCAATAACTGATGCAACACCAATTATAATTCCAAGCATTGTAAGTAAGGAACGCATAAGATTGGTTTTGATACTGAAAACAGCAATGCGGATATTTTCTCTTATATTCAATATCTACACCCCAATCAAGATACTTTTTCTGCTATTTTTGTGCCATCTTCCATATTGGGGTCAGGACTCTTAACTACTATTTCGCCAACTGCAAGACCGCTGACAATTTCATAATTTATATCGTCAAGTGTACCCTTTTCAATGCTTCTTCTTGTTACAGTACCATCTTCTTCATCATATACATATACAAAGTAGCTTCCGTTATTATAGATTACGGACTCAACAGGTACTTTAAGCACATCTTTAACTGTCTGAAGTTTAATTTTAATATCAACATCAAAACCGATTACGATTTTTTCATCAGGGTTATGAATCTTAATCTTTACAAGCGCACCATTTGCACCGCTTGTACCGCTCATAATTGAGCTTGTAATTGAACTGAGGTCAATTCCGCTTGAAGAGTCAACTGCTGTAGCGCCTACATAGACTACCTCGCCCTCATAATCACTGTCAAGACTTGTAACAACAGCTTCCATACCTACTTTAATTTTGAGAAGGTCAGATTTGCCTACAGTTACGCTTACAATCATATCTTCATAACTTTCAACGGTAATTCCTGTGCCTGTAGGTACGGTTACAGAGTCACCCATAAGTGAAGAAATAAGACTTGCAGTTTCACTGTTTGCACTGCCTCCGAGAAGTGATGACAAGTCAATTGTTGAACTTTCTTCTGCTACAGGAACAAACTTTTCGCCTGCTTCAACGTTTACAGCAGTTACGATGCCGTCATTTTCAGCATACCAGCCGTTCTTCATTTCATCGTAGAGTTCTTTTACGTTATCATAAGTAGCTTTCTTTGCATCTGCCACTGCTTTGAGAGTTTCAAGCATTGACTGGTTGTCGCTTGAAATTGTAACAGCATTTTCTGCCTGCAAAGATGAAAGTTCTGAATTAAGTTGAGCAAGCTCAAGATTTTTCTGCATAAGTAATTCCTGTTTTTCAGTATCATTTGAAACTGTAGGAACCTGAGTTTGTGATGCAGAAGCAACAAAAGCGTTGATTTCATCTTCAGTTGCACCGTTCTGAGCCATCTGCTGTGCGATTGCATCAATCTGTTCCTGCGGAATAGATGTCATTTGAGTTGTAGATTCTGCAGACTCAATTTCATTTTCGAGTTTTTCAATCTCAGTTTCTTTTGCTGCAATCGCTTTATTGACCTTTTCAATTTCTGATGTTAACTCTGCTTTTCTTTTTGCATTACTGTCAGCAGTTGATTTTGCATCATTATAATCTTTCAATGCACTTTCATAATCTGTTTTCGCACTGTTAAGATATGATGCTGCACCTGAAACATTAAAAGTTGCAAGTAAGTCGCCTTTTTTAACAGTATCGCCGACACTGACATTTACTTCTTCAACTACTACACCTTCAATAGCAGTAAAGTTTTCAGTAACTCCTGACTCAACAGTACCGTTCACGTCAAGATAGTCAGTAATTGTGCCGTAGTTTACCTCTGACATTTCATAAGCAGTTGGTGGTTCGGGTTTTAAAGTTGAATAAAGTACGTAAGAAACCAAAGCAATCATAAAAATAATGAATGCTATAATGGCTATCTGAGCCTTAAGACTTTTCTTTTTGAATTTTTTAAGCAAAAGAATCACGCTTTCATATAATTTAATCACAAACATTTTACACCTTTTTTTTGCAAATTCCAATATATGTTTGTAAATAAATTGTAAATTTATCATATATTTATTAATAAAACTAAAACAAGGTGATTATATGTACAAAAAAATTACTGCTCTTGCATGTGTATTATTACTCTTATGTGGTTGCTCGCAGGAGTCAAAATTCGGCATTGAGCAATTCGTAACACGAATGAACAATCAATTTGAAACTACATACCAGACCGCTGACTTTATGATAGGTACAAACGAAAATAATGAAAATTATATGTTTTGTGACAATAGCGACGGCTTAATTGTTCTTTCACTTGACAGCAACAATGACATTAAAGGCATAAGCCTTTTAATTAATGAGAGTATAGACATAAATGAAGGCATAAATACATTCTGCAAACTTTGTTGTGTATTCACGGGGAATAATGAAGAAGAACAACGCTCTACCCTATCAAATTGTATGATAAATTCTGATACAATAAAATATGCCAACAGTAATATGATAATTACCGTCGGCAAATATAGATATACTGTTGTTTGTAACGAGTACTCTGTTACATTATTCTGCGATAGAGCATAATTACTCTCTGTGCCATTTTACGCCTTGTGGTGTATCCTCAAGAACGATACCCTGTGCTTTAAGCTCGTCACGGATACGGTCAGCCTCTGCCCAGTTTCTGTCTTTACGAGCCTGAGTACGAGCTTCAATCATTTTTTCGATTTCATCGTCAAGGCTTTCTGTCTTTCTGTTATAAACAAGACCGAGAACTCCTGTAAGTTCATCAAAGAGTGTTGTTGCTGTTTCTACAAGTTCTTTTGCAGGGGCATCAGTAATAACAGTTGTGTTGATATCTTTAACAAGTTCAAACACTGCTGAAATAGCGTCTGCAGTATTAAGGTCATCATCCATAGCCTTAATGAACTGGTCACGGCGTGAAATAAGTGTATTCTTAATTTCTTCTGCGTTTTCAGGAAGAACGTCTGTTGCATTCTTCATTGCAAAATCAAGACTTTCACGGCAGTTATAAAGACGAACAAGACTGGCCTTACACTGCTCGATAATATCAATACTATAGTTAATCGGGCTTCTGTAATGAGAAGAAATAAGGAAGTAACGGATTGGCTCATAGCCGTATTCATTTGCAACATCACGAACTGTAAAGAAGTTGCCGAGTGATTTTGACATTTTTACGTTGTCAACGCTGATAAATCCGTTATGCATCCAATAATTTGCGAAAGGTACACCGTTGCAGCACTCACTCTGTGCGATTTCATTTTCGTGATGAGGGAAGATAAGGTCCTGACCGCCACAGTGAATATCAATTGTTTCACCTAAGTATCTTCTAACCATTGCTGAACATTCAATATGCCAGCCCGGTCTGCCGTGTCCCCAAGGTGACTCCCAATATGGCTCACCCGGTTTTGCAGATTTCCAAAGTGCAAAGTCCATAGGCTCACGCTTAACTTCTTCAACGCTGATACGCGCACCTGCCTCTAAATCTTCAAGAGGCTGATGTGAAAGTTTGCCGTATTCGTTGAACTGTTTTGGACTGAAATAAACATCACCGTTATCTACAGCATAAGCATAACCCTTGTCAATAAGAGTGCTTACGATATTTATAATCTCATCAATATTTTCAGTTGCTCTTGGGTGAACTGTTGCCTCACGCACATTCATACCCTTTGCATCTGTCCAGAATTCTTCAATATACTTTTCAGAAACTGTTTTATAGTCTGTTCCCTCTTCATTCGCACGGCGAATGATTTTATCATCAATATCAGTAAAGTTCTGAACGAAATTCACCTTATAGCCACGGTATTCCATATATCTTCTGAATGTATCAAACACGCAAAGAGGACGTGCATTACCGATATGAATAAAGTTGTAAACAGTTGGTCCGCAAGCATAAACCTTTAATTCATTTGGAACTATTGTTTTAAGTTCTTCCTTTTGTCTTGTGAGAGTATTAAAAATTTTCATATTACTCACCTTTCTCTTCTTTATATTTTGCTAATTCTTTTTCTAACCTGTCAATTTTCGCATTAAGTCTGCAGAATTCCTGAGAAACAGGGTCAGGAATATGCACCTGGTCAAGATTATCAATGCGTTTACCGTTACGCTTGATTACGCGGGCAGGAACGCCCACAGCCGTTGAGTTTGGCGGGATTTCATCAAGCACCACCGCACCTGAAGCGATATTTGAGTTATCGCCAACCTTGAACGGTCCCAACACCTTTGCGCCTGAGCCAATCATAACACCGTTACCGATAGTCGGGTGACGCTTGCCTGTATCTTTACCTGTACCGCCAAGTGTTACGCCCTGATAAATTGTAACATCATCACCGATTTCAGCAGTTTCACCTATTACCACGCCTGTGCCGTGGTCAATGAAAAATCGTCTGCCGATTTTAGCGGCGGGATGAATTTCAATATTTGTCTTTTTTACAGCGTGCTGAGAAATTGCACGTGCAATAAATTTCATTTTATGACGGTAAAACCAATTTGCAACTCTGTGCATTCTTATGGCTTTAAGTCCCGGATATAAAAACAGTATTTCAAGAACACCTGATGCTGCAGGGTCACGCTCTTTGACTGTCTGAATATCTTCAATTAGTCTTTTGAACAATTATATTCCTCCAAAAAATCTATAAAAAAACGCCTCCGCCTGTGATGACACAGACGAAGGCGACTAATCGCGGTTCCACTTCGATTTATAACTCGATAAGCTTTTAACGCAGCAACACGGGTATGTATTTCCCCATACCGACTCACGAATGCACTTCACAAAAGTTTTTTAATGCAGGCTTTCAGCCGACGACCTGCAATCTCTGATAAAAACACATCTGCTACTCTTTTCGGTCACAGTCTTTAGTTTTATATAAACAGTATATGTATTTTAACACATTAATTTACAAAATGCAATTATTTTGTGAAATCAATTACTTTTATGCTGTCTTTAATGTAAATTACGCCTGAAATTACAGTTAAAATTGCGGTAATCCAAAGCAATCCGTTTGAGACTAAAGATAACTCGGGAAGTTTTGCGAATAATTCTGCATTTACATTTGAGATTATATCCCATGTTTCACCTAAAAGCATAATAAGGATTGTAAATGACATCTGGCTGACTGTTTTGATTTTGCCCCATATATTTGCAGGGATTACTACACCGCCGGATGCTGCTATCATACGGATTGAAGCTATTGCAAACTCACGGACAAGCACAATCATAACAATCCAGATATTGCAAAGTCCCATACTCATAAATGCAAGCAGCGCAGCAGTTGTAAGGACTTTGTCTGCAATAGGATCCAAAAACTTACCGAAATTTGTTATTTGATTATTTTTTCTTGCAAGGTTGCCGTCAACCGCATCAGTAATTGCGGCTACAGAAAACACAAGGCATGCGATCAAAAATCTGTGAGGAATTGCCTCACAAAGAATAATGCCGAGAAAAACGGGAGTAATCAACATTCTAATAATTGTAAGTGTGTTTGGCACATTTAATTTCATACAACTTCTCCAGTCAATTCACCATCAATAACATTAATCACTTCAACTTCAACAATATCGCCGTCATCCAACTCATAACCGCAGGTGAAACTGATTTGAGTATCAATTTCAGGTGCATCCATATAAGTTCTGCCGTAATATGAATCTGTATAAGAGTCATAGCCCTCAACGATTGTCGGGAGGATTTTGCCGATAAGCTCATCATTGATTTCGTCAAGGATTACATTCTGACGCTCATTGATAATATCAGCACGCTCGGCTCGAATTTCGCTGTCAAGCATACCGTCAAGTTTTGCGGCAGGAGTACCCTCCTCTTCAGAATAGGCAAAACAACCCATTCTTTCAAAACGCATTTCTTCAACAAATTCACAGAGTTCATTGAATTCTTCTTCAGTTTCACCGGGGAAACCTGCAATGAAAGTTGTGCGGATTGTCACACCCTCAATTTTTTCACGGATTTTATTGAGAAGTGCAGTGAGAGTTTCACGGTCGCCGTGTCTGTTCATTCTTTTAAGCACATTTTTGTTGCAATGCTGAAGCGGAATGTCCATATATTTCACGATTTTCTCGTTAGTTGCGATTTCATTTATAAGGGCATCATCAATTCTTTCGGGGTAAAGGTAGAGAAGTCTAATCCACTCAATGCCATCAACTTTTGAAATTGCTTTGAGAAGTGGAACAAGCGCATTTTTGCCGTACAAATCCTCACCGTAACGAGTAGTATCCTGTGCCACTACCACAAATTCTTTTACGCCCTCGCTTGCAAGCTTATTTGCTTCTTCAAGAATGCTTTCACTTGGTCGGCTTCTGAATTCGCCACGAATTGACGGAATTGCACAGTAGGTACAATGGTTTGAGCAACCCTCGGCAATTTTAAGATATGCAGAATACGGCGGAGTTGTGAGAATTCTGTCACCCTCGATTTTAAGATTTGTTTTTTCGGGGTATTCCTCTACCCTTTCACCGTTTATAATTCTGTCACAGATTTCGCAGATATCTTCATTTGCACCGATACCGATTACTGCATCAGTTTCAGGAATTTCTGCAAAAATTTCTGACTGATAGCGCTCAGCAAGACAACCTGTAACGAGGATTTTAAGATTTTCGCAATCCTCTTTATATGACACCATATCGAGAATATTTTCGATTGACTCACGTTTTGCATCTTCAATAAAACCGCAAGTGTTGACAATTACAACATCGGCATCATAAGGATCTGTTACAATTTCAAATCCGTTATTTTGAAGTTTTGCAAGCATAATTTCAGCGTCAACCTGATTTTTGGGACATCCAAGTGATATCATACCAATTTTTTTACTCATAAAATTCGTCCTCGTCAATATCTGCAATAGAATTTAATGCTGATTTAATTTGAGAATAAGAATAGCCAAGTCGCATTAGTGCATCAACCGTTCTTTTTCTGCCTTTTTCATCATTAATTTTATTCAAGTATTTTTTCTTGATTAATAATATAATACGGGTTTCTGCGTCATTGTCAAGTGAATCAACGGTAATTTCCACAATTTCACGGTCAATTCCACGAAATGACAATTCCTGTTTAATTCGTTTTATACTGTAGTTTTTTCGTTCAAGAAGGTCATTGGCAAGAATTCTTGCATATTCTTCATCATTCAAAAGTCCCAATTCAAGAAGTCTGTCACAAGCCTTTTCTGCTGCTTCTTTTTCGTGACCTTTTTCGCAAAGCTTTTTGATTAACTCTTTTGTGCCGTAAGGTCGGCGTGAAAGAAAATCAAGCCCCTTGTTATAAGCACGACGAAAACTGACCGCGTCAAGCAACTCGGTCAGTTCTTCTTCGTTAATATCTTTTAAATTTCTGAATTTTTCGGAATACCAATAATCATTATCAACGGTTGCTCGGTATTCTTCGTCAACATAGATATGAATCTTGTTGGCTTTACCTTCTTTAACGGTTAATTTCATTATTCGTCATCATCAACAGCAATATCAAGGGTTGCTCTTGCTGCTGCCTTTGTTGTTGGGATTTTAACTACCTCAGGCTGAGAAATTGGTGCAGAAGCGCCTTTTTTAGATTCAAGTGCCTCTTTCATCTTTACGCGAATCTGCTGTTCAATTTCGTTTGCAAGTTCAGGCTCTTGCTTAAAGAGGATTTTAACATTCTCTCTGCCCTGACCAAGACGCTGTTCACCATAATAGAACCAAGCGCCACTCTTTTTCATAATATCGAACTTAACACCAAGGTCAACTATTTCGCCAATCTTTGAAATGCCCTCGCCATACATGATGTCGAACTCTGCCTCTTTAAATGGAGGTGCAACCTTATTCTTAACAATCTTTGCACGGGTACGTGATCCGATAAACTCACTGCCCTGCCCTTTCAACTGCTCAACACGGCGAACGTCAATTCGCATTGATGCATAGAACTTAAGTGCGCGGCCACCTGTTGTAACCTCAGGGTTGCCGTAAATTACACCAACTTTTTCACGAAGCTGGTTGATAAAGATAATAAGTGTATTTGATTTATTGATAACACCTGCAAGTTTACGAAGCGCCTGTGACATAAGACGAGCGTGAAGACCAACATGACTGTCACCCATATCACCCTCAATTTCAGCACGAGGAACAAGTGCCGCTACTGAGTCAACAACGATAACATCAAGAGCACCTGAACGTGCAAGTGCCTCAGCAATTTCAAGAGCCTGTTCGCCGTTATCCGGCTGAGAAACGAGAAGTGAATTAATATCAACGCCAAGATTTTCAGCATATTCAGGGTCAAGTGCGTGTTCAGCGTCAATAAATGCAGCTTCACCGCCGTTTTTCTGTGCTTCAGCAACTACCTGCAAAGCAAGAGTTGTTTTACCTGAAGATTCAGGTCCATAGATTTCAATAATTCTTCCCTTTGGAAGTCCGCCGATGCCTGTTGCATGGTCAAGAGAAATTGAACCTGTTGACACAGCCTCAACATTTAATGAACTATTTTCACCAAGGCGCATAACAGCACCTTTACCGTAGTTTTTTTCAATCTGAAGTAATGCGGTTTCTAAAGCCTTTGATTTATCAGCCATTTTATGTACCTCACTTATCGCACAAATGTTCGTTTGAGGTTATTATATATTATTTGTTTACAAAATGCAAGTACTTTTTATCAAAATTAGTAAAAATATTTTTCAAAAAAGACTTGCAAATTGCGAAAGTTACTGTTATAATGTCTCTTGTTGTAATTTGATTATTAAACCCCGTTTATACAAGGAGGTGCCTTTGAAATGGCAAAATGCGAATATTGTGGTAAAGACGTTGCTTTCGGCATTAAGGTTTCTCACTCACACAGACGTTCAAACAGAACTTGGAAACCAAACGTTAGAAGAGTTAAGGCAGTTGTAAACGGCTCTCCTAAGAGAGTTTATGCTTGCACTCGTTGCCTTCGTTCAGGTAAGGTTGAAAGAGCAGTTTAATTCAAAGCAAAATATGAAAATTAACGGACATCTTACGATGTCCGTTTTTTCATTGTATTCGTTATCTTGCGTGACGCCAAGAATTGCTTATATACCAATTATCTTCTAACTTATCGCAAACAAGGTATGTACCACTCTGAGTATCCATCCCCTTATCTTTTAACGATTTATTATCTATAGAATATACGATGGAAAAGCCCATTTCACCGTCAAAGTCAATCGCATTATTATTTATTCTTATGCATAACAAATAATAGCCCAAATCGGAATATGACTGTTCTATTCTTTGCATACTTTCATAAACAGAAGTATCTACTTCCATTTCATAATATTCATCAGGACCTGTTTGTCTTAATATTGTTTTATTGTCTTCAACATAAACATTAACACAATATGGTTCGGTGTATTGTGTTTTTTCTATATAAATAAGAATATTCTCAACAACAAGCTCATAATCCTCTTTTATTTCATAAAAGGCTTGCTTTCCAGCGCCTAATCGACTGTCTTTATACACTTCGATATTCACAATCAATACCGAAATCAGCAAAGCAATGCTTAATAATACTATTATAAGTATTCTGTGTTTTTTCATATTTTCACCCCTATATGCGATTATATATTGTTATGAAAATAGTAGAGTATTTCTGTTTCGGTGTCATAGAAATACAAATCAAAAGAACAGGGTTCAGGTTCAAATTCTAAATCAGGGTCAACATAAGAATAATCATATATGTAATAATAATCGTTGATTGAAATAATACTTTTATCAAAATCATAATGAGTTACAAGGTCTCTATCGTTCACATCATCTGAAATCACATCAACCCAATCTTCGTAAACCACAATATAACGATTAAAATTCTCAATATCTTCTTCACTCATTTGTTCAAGATATTCGTTATTTTCTAGATTCGGATTTTCAAATGTGTATTTTGAATAAACTGTATGGTCCTGCCACCAACCATAATTATGGTATTCTTCCGTAGAAATAACACCAGTTGATTCAAGAATTGCATCAGTATGAAATGGAAATGTATTCTCAGGTGTGGGAACTGTAATTATTAAAGATAATACTGACAAAATAATTATTATAATAATCATTTTAATACTCCCATTACATTAAATAGTCAATCTTCATAATATTCAAGAATGTCGCCTGGTTGGCAGTTAAGCTCACGACAAATTGCATCCAGTGTTGAAAAGCGTACTGCTTTTGCTTTGCCTGTTTTAAGAATTGATAAATTTGCTTGGGTTATGCCTATTTTTTCTGCCAACTCGCCTGATGTCATTTTTGATTTGGCGAGGGCTAAATCGAGATTCACTTTAATCGCCATTTATACTACCTCATATTGTCATATCATTTTCTTGCTTGATTTCTATTGCTTCTTCAATAATATTACGGATTATGCGAAGTATAAGCCCTATGAAAAAAGCAGCAATCCCTACAAATAAAAAACCGAGGAATTTGAACATTGCAAATGAACTTACCACGCCCACATAAAAGCACAATATCGAAAGAATGTTAAGGTATTTTACATTATCATTTATAAAGACATTTTTCTTTTTTACATTGAAAAGAATTTTATAGAACAGTGCCACTGCTCCCCACCCTGCAGGCAATGAAAGATATGCAACAACCATCATAGGTTTTTCTATTCCTTGATACTCCATTATTTCACAAAGAAACGGCACAAGCCAAGGTATTGAAACAGTTAAAAATGCCATTGCAAGTGCGAACAGTGTTGTAAAGGCAATAGACAAGCTAATAGATTTGTTTTCTGATTTCATAAAAACTCTCCTTTTGGGTGTGTTCTATCATTAAAATAGCACTATTTTTATCGTTTGTCAATAAATTTTTATCGAAAAACAGAAAAATTACAATATTGTAATAATAGTTACAAAAGAAAAAACTGAGGAAAAGATTTAATCTCTCCCTCCGTCAACGCCAACGCGTTGCCACCTCCCTCGTCAGAGGTAGGCAAAAAAACAGGGCGATTTTACAATCGCCCCTTAATTTTGCACTTTGCACTTTGCATTTTGCACTTATTAATACATTCCGCCGCCTGCCTGAGCCATTGCTGCTGCAGCTGCTGCTTCAGCCTGTGGGTCAGGAATATCTGCTACAAGTGACTCAGTTGTAAGCACCATTGCTGCAACTGATGCTGCATTTTGGAGTGCTGAACGAGTAACTTTTGCAGGGTCAAGGATACCTGCTTCAAACATATCAACATATTCGCTTGTTGCGAAGTTGAAGCCATAGCCTGCTTTATTTGAATTTACGATTTCGTTTACGATAACTGAGCCTTCAAGACCTGCGTTTGCTGCGATCTGACGAACAGGCTCTTCAATAGCTTTAAGAACAATCTTAACGCCTGTCTTGTAGTCTGCATCTTCTGTATCGAGAAGTGCTGATGCTGCCTTGATAGCGCCGAGAAGTGCTACGCCACCGCCTGCAACTGTACCCTCTTCAACAGCTGCCTTTGTAGCTGCAAGAGCGTCTTCAATACGAAGTTTCTTTTCTTTCATTTCTGTTTCAGTAGCTGCACCAACACGGATTACTGCAACACCGCCTGCAAGCTTTGCAAGTCTTTCCTGAAGCTTTTCACGGTCAAAGTCAGATGTTGTTTCAGCAATCTGTGCTTTAATCTGATGAATTCTGCCCTTGATTGCATCTGGGTCGCCTGCACCGTCAACGATGATTGTGTTTTCTTTAGAAATCTTAACCTGCTTTGCACGGCCCAACTGCATAAGCTGAGTGTCTTTAAGTTCAAGACCGAGGTCTGATGTAATAACCTGACCGCCTGTAAGGATTGCAATATCCTGAAGCATTTCTTTTCTTCTGTCGCCAAAGCCAGGTGCTTTAACTGCAACACAAGTGAATGTACCACGAAGTTTATTAACGAGAAGTGTTGAAAGAGCTTCGCCCTCAACATCTTCAGCAACGATTACGAGTTTCTTGCCTGACTGAACAATCTGTTCAAGTAATGGAAGAATTTCCTGAATGTTGCCGATTTTCTTATCTGTAATAAGAATAAGAGCGTCGTCAATAACTGCTTCCATCTTATCAGTATCAGTTACCATATAAGGTGAAATGTAGCCACGGTCGAACTGCATACCCTCAACAACGTCACTATATGTTTCACTTGTTTTTGATTCTTCAATTGTGATTACGCCGTCAGCTGTAACCTTTGCCATTGCATCTGCAATAAGGTTGCCGATATATTCATCTGCTGCTGAAACTGTTGCAACACGAGCAATGTCTTCGCTTGATTCAACAGGTTTTGCATTGTTAAGTACTTCTGCAACTACTGCATCAACTGCAGCCTGCATACCCTTTTTAACTACCATTGGGTTAGCACCTGCTGCAACGTTCTTCATACCCTCACGAACAAGAGCCTGAGCAAGAAGTGTTGCTGTTGTTGTACCGTCACCTGCAACGTCATTTGTCTTTGTTGCAACTTCTTTTACAAGCTGTGCGCCCATATTTTCAAATGCATCTTCAAGTTCAACCTCTTTTGCGATTGTAACGCCGTCATTTGTGATAAGTGGTGCGCCGTATTTTCTGTCAAGAACTACGTTTCTGCCTTTTGGTCCAAGTGTAATTTTAACTGTATTGCTTAATTTATCAATACCTGTCTGAAGAGCTTTTCTTGCCTCTTCACCGTAAACAATCTGCTTTGCCATTATGTGTTACCTCCAATTATTCAACAATTGCAAGAATTTCTGACTGACGAACGATGGTGTATTCTGTGTTATCCATCTTAACTTCAGTACCTGAATATTTGCCGATAATTACCTTATCGCCAACCTTAACATACATTTCTACTTCGTGACCGTCGATAAGTCCGCCGGGACCTACTGCTACGACCTCAGCAACCTGTGGTTTTTCCTGAGCAGCTGCTGCAAGAACAATACCGCTTTTTGTTGTTTCTTCCATTTCACAAGACTTAAGTACAACTCTGTCTGCAAGTGGTTTAATAGTCATTTTATATTACCTCCTAAAAAGATTAAAAATACATTTTTAGCACTCTCGAAGTTCGAGTGCTAATTTATATTTTAGCCATATTTTGCTAAAAGGTCAAGTGTTTTATGTAAATTTAATAATTATTTCACATTTTATTTACAAAAATTGCGGGACGATGCGGACATCGTCCCAGTTTAGTTTTATATCAAACCAAAGCTTACATAAAGTGCTTTATTGATTTTATTCATATCTGATGATGACAAATTACCCATTCGTTCTTTAAGGCGTTGTTTGTCGAGCGTTCTGACCTGTTCGAGCAACACGACAGAATCTTTACTGAGTCCGCACGCATTACCGTTGACACTTATATGTGTAGGAAGCCGTGATTTATCTTGCTGGCTTGTAATTGCCGCCGCAATCACTGTTGGGCTGTATTTATTGCCAACATCATTCTGCACAATAAGTACCGGTCTTACTCCGCCCTGTTCAGAACCTACCACAGGACTTAAATCAGCGTAATATATGTCCCCTCTTTTGACATTCATTTTTCGTATCACTCCTTTGATTTTATTTTTACCTCATTAATCTAAAAATAAACATTAAAGGTAAAAATTTCGGGGAGTAATACATTTTATGTTTTATTTACTCTGTCTGTCCCACAGTATATTCAAAATTTTCAAAGAACAACAAATCTTCACCGTCAACCTGCAATTTTACAAACTTTTTAGTTTCATTTTCAGTATAAAGTTTACAGATATGGCCGTCAGCATTATATGAATAAATTAAATTACCGGTTTCTTCATCAATTTCAGGAGTTGTACCCTGAACGGAATTAATACAGGTTTCAAGCGTTCTGCAAATCATATTAAACGGTAATTTATCTCCTGAAAAGGTAAATGACAATTTATTCATATTAACAGTATATTCACCATTCTGACATAGTATCTGCATATCTTTCACTGTTTCAGGTGTATTAAACGTGAAATTAAGACTTTTGAATGGAATGTACTCTGCATTTGCTGAAATCTGTACATCATTAACAGTTGATTTTACAATAGTATTAAAGCCGCTGATTTCCAGCGGCTCTTTTTGGACGTCCTTTATTTTTTCAACATTACAACCACCAAGTATAAGCAAGCTGATGAAAACACAAAGGATTTTTCTCATTATTATCTACCCTATTCCAATTTTTTAAGTATTACAGGGAGTTCCGCAAGCATCAAAGACGGTGTATTACCCATCATTGAATATTTTTCAGTAACTTTGTCCCCTGCCATGCCATGAATATTAACCCCTGCCACAGCACTTGTAAATACATCTGTGCCTTGTGCTATGAAAGAGGCAACTATTCCTCCAAGCACATCACCGCTACCACCCGTTGCCATTCCGGGATTACCTGTTGAGTTTACATAAATATCATCATACTTAGTACTACCTACAAGAGTTGAAGCACCTTTAAGTACAAGAACGGATTTGTGGGCTTTTGTAAAGCTTTTTACAACGGCACCACGGTTTTCTTGAATTTCTTCAACAGTAACGCCTGCAATCCGTGACATTTCTTTCGGGTGAGGTGTAAGAATCACATCCGCCTTTGCGCTGTCTATTATATCTATATTATTTTTTAAGCAATTTATTCCGTCAGCATCAAGAATTACGGGAACTTCAGAATTTTTTATTACAAATTCAGTAACAGCTTTTGTATCTTCATCGTTACCCATACCGCAACCTAAAAGCACACAAGAGCATCTTTTAAGTTCCGTTTCAAGACGCTTAACAGCATTTTGTGAAATTCTGCCTTTTTTATTGCTTTCAAGAGGAATTAAAATCTGTTCGTAAGTTTTTGGTGCAATTGCACTGTATGCTACTGACGGGAATGCTACCTTTACAAGTCCAGCACCGCTGTTTACAGCACCCTGAGATGCAAAATACACGGCATTTGGCATTTCATAACTTCCGCCGATTACAAGCACAGTACCGAGTGTACCTTTATGGCTGTCAGTATCACGTTTCTTAAAGAATGACTTCAACTCATCTGCGCTGACTGTAAAAAGCGTTGTGGTTACCTGTTCAAAGCATTTTTCAGGAATTCCCAATGGTGCAACAACGACTTTTCCGCATTTTTCCATTGAAGGTTTAAGCACGTGAACAGGTTTTAATACAAGAACTGCAATTGTCATATCTGCTGAAACAGCATTCTGAGACGATTTTCCGCTGTCGCCCTCAAGTCCGCTTGGAACGTCAATACTTACAACAGTTGCAGAGGAATCATTAATCCTTGAGATGAGTGATGAGATATTTGCATCAGGCTCACCTTTAAAGCCCACACCAAAAATACAATCCACAATTATCTGTGCATCTTCAAAGTACTTATCAGTAGTATTGTTATAATAAGCAATATTTATACCCATTGCTCGGATTCGGGAAAGCATTTCGGAGGATTCTTCGTCGGTGGGGAGTCCCATTGCCATAAGCACATTGACTTTATAGCCGTTTTCATACAGTTTTCTTGCGATTACAAATCCGTCACCGCCGTTTTTGCCTTTACCGCAAACCACAAGGGCGTTTCTTTTATTTGTATTTTCAAAAGTCTTACGGATTATTCTTGCACAGTATGAGCCTGCATTCTCCATTAACTGCAAATATGAAATACCGCTTTCATTGGCAAGAACTTCTAATTTTCTTGTGTTTTCAACTGTAAGGACTCTCATTTAATTCACTCCACAAACTGTAATATAAATATAATATCACAAAACAAATATGAGGGCAATAAAAAAAGAGAGCATTTCTGCTCTCTTCAATTTATTCAATTAGAGAATATAGATTGTAACGCCTCTGTCACCCCATTGACGACACTGGCTGTTACTGTTCATATAAAGGTCAACTGTGTAGTAACCTTTCTTTGCAAATCCGCCTGTATCTTCGGCAACTGCATATCCGTAAACAACGCCGTCATTTGAAACAATCCACATTTCTGTTCCGTAAGGAATCTGTGAAGGATTTACTGCAACACGTCCAGGTTTTACAGCCTTACCTGTTGCTGTTAATCCGCCCGGCTCACAATATGCTGCCGCACGACCTGTAATCTTGTATTTATAACTTGTAGGAACATTGTTCTCATCAATTGTGTATTTTGACGGCATTACAAGTTCTGAAATAGGAGTGCCGTTCTTTTCAATCTTTGAGTTACCCAGACCTGAAGATTTAACAAGAGTACCTACTGTTGTAACCTGTGCTACAGGCTGTTTTGTAATTGTTTCGCTTTCAACGGTTGATGACTGAACCTCACCGTTAACTACCTTATCTTTATAAACAACAGTTTTTGTGCCGTTTACACCTTTTTGAGTTACTTTTGATGTTCCTTTAAGCATTGCTGAAGAATACTTTGTTTTTGAAGTGAATTCAACAGTTTCTTCTGCTTCACGTGTTACATATTCAACACGAAGAACGTCAACAACCATTTCATTGGATAGTGCAGTATCGGCTGTTGGTGAAACCTCATCATCACTGTCAAGAACGATATTCTGTTCTTCAAGTAACTCACCAACTGTTGCAGCTGTAGATTTTACAAATCTCTTTTCATTGTCAACGTTTATTGTAAGGTCATAAGAATTAAGAATTTCAACCTCTAAATTGTTTGTCACAACAGCTTTTACATTGACACTTGAAACGAGCTTGTCAGAAAGAACTACGCCCTGTTGTTCAATAAGTTCTGCTACTGTTCCTGCGAATACGATGTTTTCTGTTGTACCGTCAGCATTTACAAATGTAACATTACTTGCACGGCAAACAATAATTCTGCTGTCTTCACCTGCTGAAAAGTCATCAAGAATAAGTTTATCATTATCAGCAAGCTCGATATCAGCTTCAGCAACTACTGAATAGGCATCTTTTTCAGTTGTTTCTATTCGTGTTACCTGTGAGCCTTCATAGACATCTACTATATAGGTCTCACTTGTGGCAGCGAAAGCTGTTCCGGCACAAAGAACGGCGAAAGCCATTATAAGAGCCATTACTCGCATAATATTACGGCGAGATGCTTTTGCGTACCCTTTTATTTTGTTTATCATCATTCTGCTCCTTTAATAAGCCGTGCTAACCCCCAATTTTTACGGAGGGCTCGCCATAAACCACGCTTGGAAAAGCCGATTTACCACTCGCCTAAACCACGACCGTTATTCTCGCTTTGTGACCTTGCACATTATATTCATCTGTCAACAAAAAGTCAAATTTTTTTGAAAAAGTTTTTTGTGTAAAATGCACAAAAAGCAAAGTCAATTTTTGACTTAATCCGCAGTTTACCCCTTAAAAACAACAATATATTGTGGTTTTCGTGTATTTCTCTTAACGAATTTTTGTGAGATTTTTAAAAAAACATTAAATTGTTACAAAATTATTACAAAATCAGCCTCCTCTTGTCCATATTTTATGCATATTTTTTGGTAAATATTCCTGTGATTTCCATACTATTATATATAATATAAAAAATGGCGGGGTCAAGACCCCGCCCTACCGATATTCTGTTTAATTATGCAAAAATTGTTTGTACTAATATCATATACAATATTGTGCCTACGCCAATGCTGAGCAGATTATTTCGTTTCCATACATGAAGAACGACAACCACAAGTCCTGCAATCAGCTCGGGAAGTCCAAACGGTGCAGAAAGTGGATTTACTGATTTGAAGCAATACACAACAAGCATACCTATTACTGCAGGAGGAAGAACTTTTCCGAGATACTGGACTGCTTTTGGTATCTTCTTACCCTCAGGGAAAAGAATAAATGGAATTGCACGTGTTGCAAGCGTTGTGAGCGCTACCAATACTATTATAATAACTGAACGCCAGAATGATACGGGAAGATTAGTCATTGTTTTCTACCTCCCCTGTTTTATTCTTTTTCTCTTCAATTCGGTGATTTGAAAGAAGAACAATCATAATAACTATCATTGACGGCAGAATGAAACTGTCTTTTCCGAAAACAAGCAAGCATATAAGACTTGCCACCACGCCCACGATTGCAGGGAAACGGTTTTTCTTTTCAAGCCATTGTTCAACAAAGATCACTATAAACAAGGCAGTCATAGCAAAATCAATTCCTGTTGAATCGAATGGTATGAGTGTTCCCGCAATTGCGCCAATTATTGAGCCGGCAATCCAATAGGACTGGTCGAGAATTGCAAGTGCAAACAAGAACTTACCTTCATCAACATTTGACGGTGTTTTTGTAAGGAAGTAAAGTGAATATGTTTCATCAGTCAATGAAAAAATCATATAAGGCTTTTTCTTACCTGATACCTTGAATTTATCAAGTAATGAAAGTCCGTAGAAAACGTGACGAATATTCACCATAAAGGTTAAAAATACAACTTGCAAAAGACTTACTGACGGGTCAAAGAAATTCACGGCAAGATACTGCCCTGAACCTGCATAGACCAGCAAGCTCATAACGCCTGCCCATATAAAATTGTAGCCTTTATCAGCAAACATAACACCAAAGGCTATACCAATAAAAAGATAGCCTGTAAGCACGGGTAAAGTATGTGGGAAAGCCGCTTTGAATGCGGCTTTATATGTATTTTGCTTTTCCAAAATTATCACCGTGAATGATTTTACTACTTTAACTTGGCAGAGTCAATAAGAATTTGCATATCATTTTGATTTGTATTATACTTATTATATATAGAAAATAATACGGAGGTAATGATGAAGAAAATTGATATTAAAAAGTTGAAAAATGAGGTTATTGAGGAATTAAAGGGTTTGAAAATAAAGAACTTTCTTTTATTATTCATTGCGGGTATTATTAATTCAATAGGTGTTACAATGTTTTTGGCACCTGTTAATCTTTATGACAGCGGTGTTTCGGGTACATCTATGCTTTTGTGGCAGATTACACCTGAACAATTTAATCTTTCATTTTTCCTTGTAGTTATCAATATTCCACTTTTTCTTTTCGGTCTTAAAAAACAAGGACTTCAGTTTACAATTTATTCGGTATGGGCAGTAATTATTTATTCGCTTTCATCTTTTGTGATTACTGACATATTGCCTGTTGATGTTGCAACATCCTCGCCTTTCGCAGGTGAAGATTTAATTCTTTGTGCAATCTTTGGTGGTCTTATTTCAGGTGTGGGCAGTGGTCTTACAATCCGTTACGGCGGTGCTATTGACGGCGTTGAAGTTATGGCGGTTATATTCTCGAAAAAGCTTAATATGACCGTTGGCACTTTTGTAATGATTTACAATGTAATCCTTTACATTATAATAGGTATTGTTTTCAAGAGCTGGGAATTGCCGCTTTACTCAATTATTACATACGCTGTGGGTATTAAATCTGTTGACTTTATTGTTGAAGGTCTTGACAAGGCAAAATCAGTTATGATTATTACGGAAATGGAAGACGAGGTTTGTGACGCGTTAAGCCACAACTTTGGCTACGGCGTTACACAAATTCACGCAACAGGTTATTACTCAGGCAAATCACGTTCAGTAATCTACTTTGTTGTAAACCGTTTCCAGATTGCAAAGCTTAAAAATATTGTATCAAGCATTGACCCAACAGCGTTTATTACAATTTCAGAAACATCAGACGTATTGGGTAGTAGTTTGAAAGGGAAAAATTAAATATATAATATGTATAGAAAAACGGAGTCAATTGACTCCGTTTTTATTTCTGTAAATTTGAATTTGTAGAAATCGTTATAACATTCACATAACAAAAAACAACACCCACAAATGTGAGTGTTGTAATTTTTTGAGAAATATGAAGTTATCTCTTTGAGAGTTGAAAATCCTTGTATATCAACAGTATTTATGCACTTTGTGTAACATTTGTGTAAATTTAAATGATTCTTAATAATCTTAAACGCCTTAATTAAAAGTTTCATAAAAATATCACACATAAATCGTAATTGTTTTTTACGGCTTAATATACGAAAAAACACAGCCCCTATGATTAGGGGCTTCGTTGTGGTAAAATCAACCATCTTTATTCTTTTTGTTTTTTGAATTTTCTGAACCATATACCTTAAAATCAGAAATAACCGCATTCAATATCTTAATTAATTGAACCGTTTCTTTGCTACTAAAAGCAAAACTTATCATTATTGTTAATCCCAATAATGTTTCTGCAAAAACAGATGCAATATATGTTTTGATTATATCCGCTTCTAAATGAAAACAGAAATCATTTAAACACATAAGAAATACTAAGACCACAAACTGAATTGATAAAATTGCTACAATAAAATTTTGTAACGGTTTTCTCAATGCATCTTTTTTATCTTCTTGTTCTCGAAGATTTTTTTCTGTTATATCTACTACTCTTTTAGCAATATCTTGATATGTATTGTCCGATATTTCGGACTGTGTAGGTTTCTGAGACTTTTCATCAACATCTTCTATAGTTTCTTCATAGACCTCATCTGTATAACCATTTTCAAATAATGTTATTAAATCTTCTATGTCTATCGTGTTTTGACTTTGCTTTATTTTGTTGTTCAAACCAAATCCTTTGAATTTCTTCCCCATCATGCTTTCCCCGTTTTATTTTTTTACTGCTGACAAAAGCATTCTTGAATACATTGCTTCCGCTGTTACGCCATACTGAGAAGAAAGTTTTTCCTCGCTTTCTCCCACTAACTTCTTTATGGTAATATCATCCGGAATCAAAACTAATAGAGCAAAAATATTTGCAATCTGTTCCGCCATTATATAACTATCTTTTTCACAATCATCATCAGAGATAAATGTAATATCGGAATTGATATGAGAACTCATTGTGAACTTCCCATCATTAGGTGTATCATATTTATAATTAGGAGATTCTGTTATTAAGTGTCCTAATTCATGAGCCATAGAAAACCGCTGTATTCTCGGTGGATTACAAGAGTTGACTAAAATGTCCGCTGTTTTTATTCCATCTTTTTCTTTTGTATTCAACATTGCTCCAATATGTTCAATGCCCTCTACAGTTGAAAAATCACGAAAAGATACTTTAATTTCTTCGTAACCAGAAAGTTGTTTTACTACATCTATTATCTCAGGCAATTCAACAAACCCACTATCTTGACGTCTGATTTTTCTATTTACCAATGCGGCTTTTTCGAATGCTACATCAAATTCTTTTAACATTTTAACATACATCCTTTCTGCTCCTTTGCTCTAAAATACCATTAATTATTACTTAAAAGATTTAACATTTAGAACAAAAGCGGTTACTATCCCAATTCAATTTTAACAACTTTTGTTCAGTTTTTCAATAGTTTTCCGTAAACTTTGTGTATTATGTACAAAATAATTTGTATTTATTTACAATGTATAAATAACTCCCCAAAGCAACAAAAAATTACTTCGGGGGATTGGTTTTATTGGTCGAAGAAGTTATTAAGAACAGCTTCAAGATGGTTTAACTTGATTTGTTGTTCGTTCAGGCTCTTCACCAATTGTTTGACTGCACTCTTGTCCATTGAGACATCTTTTACAATTAGCGTAGCATAGCTTTGAATTGCAATAACGCCATAAGATTTGTACAATCTCTTTTCTACAATTATAAAATGCGTAAACATTATGTATTTCATCGTTTTCACCTCCTATCGATTCTTAAATCGAAAACAGGTGTATAAATGAAACGAATCCCCCTACATTTCTGCAGGGGGATTTTTGATATTATGATATCATTTATTTTATTGTAAGGAACCTATTCATTAAGTTCTTCTGTATTATCAGCAGTATCAGTTTCAGTAGTAACAGTAAAATATTTCTTAATGCCTTTATAACCATCATATGCGCCTGAAGATGCGAGCCCCGATGCAAGACCGCTGAGCAGTATTTCAGGACTGAACTGCCATGCGTTAATCCACAGATTAAGCAACACGCCGAGCAATGCCATAATGAGCGGTATAAACTTGTTAATTTTATCTGTAGTAACTATATTTTTAAGAATATAGCCTACAATAAGACAAATCAAAATAATTGTGATTACAAAGTAATCTTTTAACATTTCAAAAAAGTTCATAATCATTTCTCCTTAATATTTAAATCCGCATTTGACCATATCTGCAAATGTCAATGGTCCAACGTTGCCATCTTGTTCAAGTCCTCTGCGTTTTTGATATTCCTTAACTGCACCGAGTAAATTTTCACCGAAATAGTTACCTAATGCAGATTCAGGTGTGTAAAGTGGGTACTTCTTTCTCATCCAAGCTGCAATCTTGCCAATATTCTCGTGGGTGTCACCGTATTTGAAATAGCCACGATCAGGAAGAAACTCGTCTGCTTCTGTATCATTAGGTAAATCTTTAAACTGAATGCCCTGTGTTTTCTTGACAAGCGTTGTAAACTCTCTATCAATGTAAAACATTGTTTCAGGTTTCTTTGAGCCGTTAACAGTAGTCAACACCCATTTACCCTTTGAGTTCTGCACCCAACCGTTACCTTTACGCTCTCCTTTGCCAACTGCAAAATGGAAATGGTTACCGGTTGCATTGCCGTCAGTTCCCTCATAACAGATGAGTTCACCTCTCTTGAATTTCTGTCCAACTTTAAGACGATTGATGTCACTATCATTGGGATGTGTCACCATCAATGTAACATAATCGCTTGTCCCATCGGCAAAATACACCTTTGATGTGCTTTCAAGCCAAATAGTATTTGTACCTTTGGTGTAAATTCGTACAATCTTCATTTCGTCACAAGGACAATACATATAGCTTCTGCCGGTATTCTCACAAGCTTCGTCCCAAGGGTAATCTTTCGGTGCGCCTGTATTGTGTGGTGCGTGTGATGTGTTGCCTGTGTAACCCTGTGTGATGTTCATAACTTTACAAGGGTATGTAAGATAGTTTTTCATAGTTAAACCTCCGTATTATGTTATTACTTCCCAAGATTTAATCTCGCTATAAATCTTGTCAATAAATGAGTTACCGTCAAGGCTTTTATAGGCTTCATATAAGAAGACAAAATTCTCATACTCATATTGACGGATTTTTCTATCATCTGCATTGTGATAATAGATTCGGAGCATTTCGCTCCTTAATTGGCATTTTTGTCCGTTTGCGATTTTTTCGTTCTCTTTAGCAATCTTTTTGTTTTCCTTTTTAATGGGAAGAACTGTAGCCAAGAGAACAGTAACTTCTCCAATGAGCGTTGCTATTGATGTAATGATAAGAGCAACAGAGTCCATTATGTATCACCGCCTAACTTACTTAAGCCTTTAATTCTGTCAGCCATCAGTATCACCCGCCTTTTTAATTATAATCAATATCATTTTTAAGACTTGAAATAAATCCTGCAATTTGTCTCGCCATAATCATATGACCTTTGGAGTTAGGGTGTGTCCCATCTTCAATGTAAGCGGTTGAAATTGCATCAATTATTGGATTAAGAGAACATTCATTAAACATATCAAGAACAGGAATGCCATAGAATCCACACACTTTTTTAATTGCATTTGCATAATCTTCAAGAGTATGCCCGCGATTATTTTCGGTGTAATATGGTGTAGATAATGCAGAATATCTCTTTATAGGTGTCATAAAGAATATTGTTTTGCCAACATACTTTTCCAAAAGTCCCTTGCACATTGTATCTAATGCACCATAGAAAGTAGTAATTTCCGTGTCACCAAATTCGCCCATTTGGTATTCGGTATCTTCCGCCACGGTATTCCCTGCAATATGTCCCCAATCGTTTGTACCGCCTGCAACAATAATCAAATCTGCGTCAGCGTCCATTTCTGCATATCTAATACACATAGGATTATATGAGCCGTCTGCTTTGTTCTTTGCAAGTTCACTTCCACCAATGCCATAATTAACAAAAGTCATATTAAACATTGTTGCTACTCTTGCAAGCCACGGTGTAAGTCCGCCTGCGTTGTGCGTTCCATAAGTAATACTGTCACCAATAGCAATCAATTTTTTACCATTGAAATATGATTTAATAAATCTTTCAACAGGCAAAATATCTTGTTTTAATCTATACGCTTCAATATATGACTGATACGGAACAGGGTAAACATATTTAACATTTTCACCTTTGACACCATAAATCATTATTGTTTCTTTGGTTGTTAATGGTGAACTAAATGCGTAATAATAAGCATTTTTGGGAATAGGAATGACACACAAATTCCCGTTTTCTGTCATTTCTTTTACATTTGGTTGCCAACAAGTATCGGGGTATGCAACCGCTGAAAGTTTACCGTCATAAACGGTTGAATAGTGTGCAACCAAATTCATATTTTCGTCATAGAATAATGACGCTCTTGGTATGATAGTATTTGAATAACATTGAAACACTATTTTGTCATACCCATTAATATATATCGGGTTTGAACTTATAAAAGTCGTGTCATCGCTATTTATTAAAGCGGTGTCGTCATTAAACTTGCCCGGAAGAGCTTCGTCAAAATTAAACAAATTCAAACTTGCAGATGTTTTAATAAATTTTTCGTTACTTTGCACTTCTTCTTTGAAGTTATTAAGATTTTCCTTAAGATTTCCCACATCTTCTTCAAGATAAGGAACTCTGACATTTTCATTTAAATCATATACAAGATGATAAGACTCATAATCCGTTCTTTCATCTGCTTCAAACTGCCATTCACTCCCACCATAACTTATTGAATAAGTTGAAAATCTGATATATTTAATATTTTGGTCTGTTGGTATTGTGATTTGACCATTTGCAGCACTTGTTCCTGACCCACTTATGAAGCCCTTATTTTCATCATAAAAAGCGTATGAACGAATAATAGAATATCGTGTATCATTTCTTTTTACTGATGAAAAGTATGTTTTGCCCTCTTCTACTTCAATATAACCTGAAGTCAAATAACTTGGATTGGTAACAGACAATTCACCGTTATCGTTGAAAAGTTTACCAACTACAATATCTTCATCATCAGGATTAAAAAGGTTTTTGCCTGTACCAACAGTATTAAACTTTTCACTAAATGCCTCTGCCACCGCAACACCACTCTGTGCATTTTCACTTGTGGGGTCGTAGGTTTGGTCTGTGGCAGGTAACTTTACGCCACCTCCTAATGGTTTATCGCCTGCAATCAATTGCAAATTACCATCTTCAGTAACTGTGACATCTGTTGGCTGATTACCTAAAAGAGTTTTTGCTGAAACTTTTTTTGTTTCATCATCCTGAACGACGGGAAACAGGTCTTCATCGTTTATGACGGTGGCATTTGCTAACTGGGAAATTTTCATTGCTTTTCCTCCTTTGAAAAATATAATTGATTTTTGTTTTTGTAATATGATATAATGACCTCAAACGAGGTGGTGTAATATGAATAAATTGATGGAATTCTTAAAAGCAAAATCTTTACAGATAGCAATTACTTCTGTTTCGGTTTGCCTTGTTGTTGGTGTAAGTGCAGGTGCGATTATTCACAGTAATAATAAGAAGCTCGAGACTGTTCTAAATGAATTAAGTAACTCATCAATAACAGAAAGTATTACTGAAAGTTCAAGTGAAACAACTACCGAAAGCACCACAGAGAGTTCAACTAATGTCTCAACAACCGTAAAAAAGAAAATCACTACTACCACAACCACAACAGAACCTGCAGGTGACAGAACAATTCAGTATCTCGCTGAATATGAAAGAATTACTAATGAATACGAAAAGAAAAGAGCAGAATTAGAAGAACAAACTCAATTGTATGTTAGTTATACATTACGTCCTTTTGATGGAACACCTGATGAATACGAAAGTTACTCTCTTGCAGAAAAAGAAATGAATGAACACAATTCAAAAGTCGCTGAAAAAAATACTGAGGCAGAAAAAGCAAAAGAAAAAATAGACAAATTAGATACTGAGTACGAAAAAGATATTGAAAATTTAAAAAGAGAATATGGAATTATAGAATAAAGGAGAGCAATAGCCCTCCTTTATTTGTTTTCATTCAACTTAATTTTTAATTGTTCAATTTCTTTTGCTTGTTCTTCTATTTTCAAATTCAGTTCTTGAATGGCTTTTGCAAGAAAAGAAGCATAAGAATACAAATCAACCGAATCACCATTTTGATTTAATATTTCATCTGGAACTTCGTCAGCCATGACACCCATTTTAATATGCACAGCTTCTTTAACTACAGTTTTTTCTGTGCGGTCGTATGAATAAAATTTTAATTGCTTAATTTTTTCAAGTGCCTCAACAGATATTTCTTTTATGTTTTTTTTGAACTTTCGGTCACTTGATACAGATATTCCATCAACTACACAACCACCAAATACACTTAATGCAGTATTTACATAAGCACCACTAGCACCAATAGATGCCATTTTTGACCACAAAAAGCCATCACTATCAATCGCAGCAATTTCCGAATCATCTGTCCCGTAGATTCGCGCTCCATTTCCTTTGAATATTTGAGCTCTTACATTAGCATATCCGCCCTGCGTTCCGTCACCAATTCTAAACTCAGTAATAGAATTACCGTAATTAGGAGTTCCCCAATTTATCCACTGGTGCGATGTAGAAGAATTGGAAATTCGTATGTCTGATTTAACCTGTTCAATATAAGCATTACCATTACTCATCAATGCTTTGCCGTTTTCTAATGAAAATTGGCAAATGCTTCCATCAATTGCACCGGTGTCATTGAACATATTGATTTTCGTAGGGAATACTGATATTCCTTTTCTGTTAGTTTTACCAGAATTGATTAAAAATGGTGATGTTAACACCACACCTTTTTCAGAGCCTGATGCAACACCATAGATTTGAAAAAGGTCTCCATAACCATCACCGCTATCAGTAACCGTAAAAGCTCCAAAATTACCATTTTCAGACGTACCAATTGAAACTGAAAGATTCGGATAGCTTAAACTTTTCAGAATACCATAAACGTTTAAAACCTTATTGGTCAATTCAAGCACCTTTTTATATTCATATTCGTATTCCGCACCATCTTCGCCAAGCCAAGAATCAATCACTTCAGCTGCACGGAAGCAAAACTCACCTGTATCCATATCAATCCAGGATGCACCATTTTTTGATTTCAATAATCCTGATACAATAACATCAGCTGTAAGGTTGTATGTATAAATCTGATTAAGAATTGCATTACCATTCTTATCAAATCCGTATTCCCACACAGGACTTCCATCATTCCAGCCGTCATTAGTCCATGCAAAACCATTTATACCTTTAGTGTAAATAGTTCCGCTGTCTTCAAGCAATGGTTTATCGTGCATATATTGAATAACTGCACCATTATCATCTTCAAGACATGTAGTGTAAAATCCCATTGATGCAGCAATTGTTTCATTGAACAAGAGCAAAAATTCCTGACGTGAATCCATTTCTTCAGTCAAATCATTCTTCATTTGAGTAATGCGTTTACTCAACTGGGCCAAACGTTTGGACTTAGTCATACCTTTATCGGTATTCAAATCCTGTTCGGCATTGCCTGAAGCGGTGTAAACATCAGAAAAGCCACCACAGTTATAGGTCCAATTTCTTCCTGTCATATAAAGTGGATATTTATCATATTGCTCGTAGTTTTCTTCATTAAACGGCTCTTTGTTATCAACAATAGTAATAATATCGCCGAGTTGTAATGAAGGGTCACCGCCAATACGATTCCATTCACAAGGAATGTATTTTGTTTCCTTAATTCTATCAATAACAAAATTTGCAACATCATTAGGGTACAATGCTGCTATAGGATTTTCGTTAATAGTGATTAAATACTCATCACTACCCACCATAGCCAATTCAGTATCTTCGTTGACCACACGAACACCAGTTACTTTCACAACGTTACCGTCAAGTGAAAATGTATTACCATTTAATGAAATTGCTTTATTTGCATAATCACCGCTGAGTTCAACGTCGGTTTCAGAAAACCATTTAAAAGCAAGGTCGCCATTATTATCAAATTGAGCAAAGCAACCACAGACCGTCGCAATCAGCTCTAAAACTTGCTTTTTTGAATAGCCATCAAAGATACTGTCATCTACTATCAAAGACAATATAGAGAGTTCTTGCGGAGTGGTGAGTAACGTAGCACGGACTTCAAGAGCAAGGGATGATGCAATTTCATATAAAGACCTTTTTGTACCAAGCGGAACAAAGGGCTTTTCCATGTAGCCCATTTTGTCAAAACAAGCAATATGCAAATCGTTGTCCTGAATAGTTATTTTGTCTGTGTGATAAACACCAATTGGAACAATATCAATTTCATTTTCTTCATCGTCCAACAAATTGAAATATGGATAAAACTCTGCTTTTGCAAGTATATCGTTAATGTATTTTCCGTCTTCATTGAAAATACGCACCCACCAATTTGAACGAACTGATGAACCAATTGTGAAAGTGCTTAAAAATGCACATTCAGAAAATCCGGATTCAAAAATATCATCTGCAGGTATGGTAATTGCACCGGGAACTGGAAAGTAAAGGAGTTCGGCAGTTTCAGTCTCAAGAGGCTCACCATCTTCTGTTTCAAGTGTAATATCTTCCGCTGACACGTCAAGAACTACTTTTATTTTCATTTTCCAATCTTGCGGGAAACATTTTACTTGTTCCTTGTAACGCTCGGTCGTATTATGCATACTACATCACCTCACTTTTCGATAATATTTAATGGAAATGATTTATAAAGCATTTCGTTATTTTGATAAACAGTTGATGGTACGGGTTGAAAATCACCAGGATAAAAATATCCCGTTTTTTCTTTGCCGGTAATTAAATCCTTATATACAACAAGTGCATTAAAATCTGCAAACTCTTTCATAATCCGCTGTGCTGTACTTACCGTTATAAATTGCCATTCCATTTCGAATTTCATTTTTGCTGTAAGCATTTTTTTGATTTTTAGATTTCCGACTGAGTCTGTTTCACTCTGCACTTGCTGTATTCGTGTAGGGGTGCATTTAATGGGTGATGGTGGAACCCAGCCGTTTATACTTTTTAACAATATTTCCATTTCATCACTCCAATAACAAATCGACTGCCTGTGGATATCTTCTAAACAGGTCAATCATAATTTCCATAAAATGTTTACCATCAATATTAAACACAAGTTTTTCAGCCTGACTGTTGTTTGACTGTCTCATACTTCCCTGAAGCATTGGACCAAGTAACGCAGCTAAGGTATTACCGAGCATAGAAGAAAGTTTTTCCATCCATTCAGTATTATTTTCAAGAGGAACAACAGCCTCCTTACCAGCTTCACCGATAAGTGAAAGTGTAGGCTTGTCCACAATACCACCTTTTGCAAGACGTGGAATTGAAACTGATGAAAACTTACTGATATTAAATCCAATAGTTCCACCACCCAAAATGTCAGGAATGTCAACCTTTAACTTATTAAGTTTATCAATCAATTTATTGAGGGCATTTATGGGTTTATTTATCATATTTTCGACACCGCCGAGAATTTTGTTAACAAACTCCTTGAATTTATCCCATATTGCAGATAATTTTTCCTGAATTCCTGTTTTAAGGGTAGTGAATGTATCAAGAATCGTGTTCTTGATATTAGTAAACTTTTCCTTTGCCGTACTCTTAAAGTTTTCCAGCTTTTCGCTAAAAATCTTTTTGAGTTTTTCCCAGGTTTCACTAATTCCGTTAATGAGTCCTTGAATCAAATTGTCTCCAATATCTGCAAGTACTGTTGACGGTGAATGAATACCAAAAATCGCCTTGATTATATCTATAAGACCATTCCAAAGCTTTGAGAATGTTTCTTTTGTGTTTTCCCACGCTTTCTGCAAACCTTCCCATAGGCCATTGATAATATCTTCGCCTGCTTCTTTAACACCCTCCCAGTCACCTGTAAAGAGTGAAACTATCAAGTCAATTACACCCGATACCACATCTATTGCCGTACCGCATGCATCAAGAAGGCCATCAAATACACTTCCAAGCATATTTTTTAGCGTATCCCAGGCTGCGTTAAGAATAGGTTCTAACCAGCCCCATAACTTGCCAAGGGAGTCACCGAGCTTTGTTATCTTATCCTTATTATCAACGAGCCAACTACCGACTTTTTCAAGCAGTTCGCCTAAAAATGCAAAAGCATCTTTAAGTTTACTACCAATCCATTCAGCAACAGGCTTAATGCCTTTATCATAAAGGTTTTTAAATGCAGGTGATACTTTTTCAATCGTAACCTTGATTTTGTCAAGAATCTCTTGAAACTTTTTCATTGGACCCGTATCAAGTTGACTTGTATCGAGTGCATCATAATTTACGGAAGAATCATCAGAATCGCTTCCGCTATCCTCTTCAACATTATGGAGCTCGTCAAAATCACGGCTTGTACTTGCCTTTGCTTTTTCCGCCTGACTTTGTAATGCTTTTGTTGATGATACTGCTTGCTTGTATGTCTTGCCAAATATGGCAGCAATAAATGTTGCAATGTATTTTGTGACGGTAGCCAAGCCCTGCGCTAGACGGGTTATAAGGGGCATTACCGCCTCAATAATTGGTGTAAAAGCAACTGACAAATTTGCCTTAATCTCATTAAGAGATTTTGCAAATTGCTTGTTCTTGCTCATTGCACCCGTTATATTATCTTTAAAAGCGTTGAAAAACTTATAAAGAACTGCGGTTACAAAGACTGCTTTTAATGAACGAGTGATTGTTTTTCCAAGTTTGCCAAAGGCTTTGCCCATACCCGATGTACTGCTTGACGAATCCCTCGCCATTTTGCGCATTGCTTTTGAAGAAGTATTGGCAGCCTTTTGAGCTGTTTTTTCCATTCTTCTATAAGCTTTTTCAGCTGCTTTTGCAGCTTTGTCACTTGAATCTGATTGTGCATCGGCATATTTATTGGCGTAAACTCTCGCCGCCTGTGCCTGCTTGTTATAAGCCTTTGACGCTTGTCTTGCGGTGCGAGCCGCTGACCTGCTGTGTGCTCTTTCAGCCTTTAATGCCCACTGTTGAGCCTGTTGCGAAGCCCTTGAAGCATTACGCACAATATCGTCATATGCCTTTTGGTACGCCTGCTGTGCCTTTTGAGCGGCTTTCATTGATTCTGTAGCAATCTTTTCAGCGTTCTTTGCAGCTAATTTTGCAGGCGCTTCTAAAGTTTTATTCAGTTTTTCCTCGGTAGAATTTGCAGTCGATTGCAAACTGATGAGTTTTGCTTGTAAAGATGTTAATTGCTGTTCAAGTTCAATAGCCTCATCACTATCAAAGCCCTTTTGAGCACTGATTTTTTCATACTCACTTTCGACCTGTGCGATTTTCTCGGTAATGGAGCCCATCTGCGCTCCGATATTTCCAAGTTTCTGCTCCAAAAGACCGATTTCATCTGTAGCAACTTCAAATTTAGGCATTTTAAAGGCTTTTGCAGCCTTTTGAATAGGCTCATTTATCTTTTTGTAAATGTCATTCGTCTGCTGAACAACAGAATCACTTATACTTTTGCCTACCTTTGAAAACTGCTTTTTTGCAGGCTCAACAGCACTTTGAGCAATCTTTTCAATCTGCTTTGCCACAGTATTTTCAATGACAAGGTCAAGAGATACTATACCCGCGCTATCTTTGTCCGACACAAAATCACCTCCTTTGAAACTGAAATATATAAAATCAACCGAACATTGACGCCATCATCTTTTCAAACATTTCAGCCTGCTTCTGCATTTCATCTTCAGTATAAACTATCTGTGAACTACAGAAATCCTGCCACTTTCTCCGAATTGCAAGTTGGTCAGAATTCATATTTTTTATGATTTCTGCATCATCTTCACTACGGATTTCAATTACTCTGCCAAGTGGAGTATCATTCATTAAACCGGATACAAGTTTAGACCAATCACTATATGAAAGGTTTTCTTGTTCAGATGGTAATATGTGATACTGTTTTGCTATTGATTGTTCAATTAGAACGGCATCAAATTCAAGGTCATAAAAGTCGTCGTATTTATTCTTGTGTTCCCTCTGTTTCGGGAAATCGACCTCCGGTGTCACCTTCTGTTTCAGGATCTTCACCTGTCATAATCATCAACACATCTTGTGAGAGTTTCTGTTGAGCCTTAAAGCTCATATCAATGTTTAAAACTTCGGTAGCTTTTTTACCAAATGCTGCCTTGATGATAAGCTCATCACTATCGATTACACCATCATCTGTTGCTTCACTTTTCTTAATATCTTTTAACAGTTTTTTTACAGTCTTTTTTCTGTCATCAATAGGATAAACCTTGTCTCCTATTCTGATTTCAGGACCTCCTACAAGAAGTTTGTCGTCAAATGTGTACATTTTACCCATTGTAATTTTCCTCCAATACAAGTACACCCTCCGCTGAACATAGCAGAGGGTGTTGTTTTAATATTAAGTTGCTGGTGTGAATGATGGTTTGCCGTTTGACATTACATCACATTCAAGACCGTCAACACCTGTGCTTTCGCCACCGCCGGCATTGGTGACATTGGCTACACAGTTCATTGTTAGTTTTGCACCTGACGGGAATTCCCACTCAAATGCACCATTGCAATCCTGCCCTATCTTGAAAGCCATATTTGCAACATAATCATTACCAGTATCGCCTACACAGCGTTTACCCTTTAATGAGATAGTGATGCTCTTACCGGTAACAAGACGTTTAGTCCAGCCTTCTTCTTCAAATGGTGACCATTCTTCAATTTTGCCATCAATAGCAACTGAAAAGCTTTCCATTTCAGCAATAGTATTAACTGCATCTGCAGTAGCACCAATTTTGAATTTGTTGTTAAAAACCGGAAATACTCCTGTTTTGTCAGCCATTCTAATTCCTCCTTATTTGTTGATATAAATGTCCACAGGAATGAGATATTCGTATATCTTATCCTGTGTAAAGCCAATGCTTTGAGGCTCATAGGCCGTAAAAAAGGCGATATGATTTCCGCTGATTGTAACATCAGAAACACCGAAAAACAGTTTATAAAGCTCTGTAGCCTTTTCAAAGCACTCTTTTTGTGTTTTGCCCCAATGCACTAAAATTGTTATTTGTTGCTTATAATAGCGGGTATTTTCTGCACCGCCTAAAGCAATTCGTGTACTTCGGGAGCGGTTATTATCAAAAACTCCTACGCTCTCTGTTGCTGATGCATCAATTACACCTGCAGATATTTTTTTGATTGTTGGAATTTTAGCCTTTATGTACTTCGCAATATCTGATAAATAAAGCATTAACCGCCCTCCCTTACTTTTTTAAGATTTTTATTGAAATGTTCCGTTAAGAATACACCGTCTGCATACGGCTCCAACCAATGAGAACGGGCATACGGATTATATCCCTTTTGATAATTCAATGGTTTGCCGTCTTTTGTCTGACCGAAATACTGATAACGTGCATAAGGAACTCCATACACAAGTGTGGCAGTTATATTCGGTGGTGAAGAAATCCAAAATGTATATGCATCATTTTGCAGAGTTCCTTCATCAAAAGGAACAGTCTGTGATTGTACTATATCATCTCTTGCTTCTTCGATTGTCAGCATTGCCGCTTTTTTAATATCCTCTGTGAGCATATTTATAAACTGCGGGTCAAGCTTGACATTGACTTTGACCTGACAACTCATTCCGTCAACTCCACACGTGTATAATTCACACTGCCGTCAGGATTGCACTCTTTTGAAAAACCATAAATTCGATACTCTTTACCAAATTCATAATGTTCAAGTGGTACACCTTTTTCTGTTTCAATAAATTCACCATTTTCATCTTCAATAGCAAATAATTCATTTATTTGAACAGTTCCTTTTGGGTCAGGTATTCCAGGTGCAATATCACCGTCAAACAAAGCAACGGCGTTTATGGTCACAAGGCGTTTATCAGCTGTAAGCCTTTGCTTTGTTTTTCTTTGTAAATTACATTTTCCGCTGAACACCTTTAAAACGGTTTCATCGCCCTCAATATCAAGGTCGCCGAGAAATGTTACTTTAACCTGCGCATTGCACAAACGAGGTGGCACAAGTTTAGGATACTTCATATTACAGCCTCCTTACACAAAGTCCGCTCTGTTTAAGTTCTGAATATATATCCGCTGATGTTGTCACTCCACTCATTATTACCAATCGGCTCTTGTCAAAGTTTACTGACACACCATTAATGCTGTATGAAGTTATAGGAGTTTCAAACAATTCTTGATTTTGAAAACGAAATTCAGCCTGACGGCACACAGCATTCTGCACCTTTTCTTTTTGAAAAGAAGTAAGCGCATCGAAACCGCAGGCAACGATACGATTAAATGTAAGTGAATCAATATCGACACTTGCGGTTTCTAACTTTAATGCAATCTCAGTATCTGTCATTTCAGTATTTGGAAATTTCTTACGGAACATTTCATTGGTTGCATAAGCTGACATTCCAATCAGCTCCTTTAAGCCTTTTTCAATTCCTTGAGTTCTTCTTCAAGCTTCTTGTTTTTAGCCTTAATCTTATCGTTTTCGGCTTTGAGAGTCTCGTTTTCGGCTTTGAGAGTCTCGTTTTCGGCTTTAATTGATTCATGCTGTTCATAAGGCACTGTTTTGCCCCTGCCAGCAGTAATAAGCTTACCGTCACCATCAACGATATCATAACCCTGCTTAACAAGTGCTTTTTCTTCTGTTTCGTTTGCAACTGCAATCTCACGATTGCCTTTAACTGCGTATTTTGCCATAGTTTAGCCCTCCTTATTCTGCTGAAAGGTTGATTTTGATACCTTCCATACGGTTATCAACAACGAACAAGTCACCGTATTTACGGTTCTGATAAAGATAACCGTCACCCTTTGTATGTGTACCGGGAGCCCAGAGCTTGATATAAGCGTGCTTATCAGTTGCGAGAACTGACTTGGGATGGACAAGAATCATATCCATCTGCTTTGCGGTTGCTGCAGGAGCGTAACCGTCAGTGAAGTTATAAGCAGTTTTCATTCTTGCACTTGGGATTTTCTTGATAACAACATCGTCAAGATTAGTGATGTTACGGTTGACGGTTGCACTTCTTGTAACATCAAGATTACGAAGAATTTTTTCTGCCTGTTTAATGAGTTTGTATCTGCTTGGAATGAGATATAAGATTCTGCCTTCTGCAGGAACTTCATCATCATCCATTTCTTCCATCATGGTATCAAGCCAGTCAAGAATGTTTGCAGCAGTAACTGCCTCTTGTGAAGCAACACCGCCGAGAGCAACCAAATCTGTGTAAAGTTTTGAGAAACGATAACAGTCTGTTTCAGGAATTGCTTTTTCTGTGATGAATGTGTTTGTAATGTTTGCCGCTGAAAGTGCGTGATTTGTCTCATCCACATCCATTGAGTCAACGAAGAACTCAATATCACGGTCAAAACCGAGTTTCTTTGTCATATTGTCGTTTTCTACTGTGCCCTCATTAAAACCACCGTTTCTGCTGTGGTCCTTGTAACCGGACATTGTTACAAAGGGAATTTTGATTTCGTTTGCACGAACAAAATTGATATTCTGCGTTGTGAGGTCTGATGAAAGAAGCTCACGAGTGTACTTCTGCATAATATCTGGCGCAAACTGGGTAGCATAGTTTACTGTATTTTCCGGCATTGTTATTCCTCCTTATTTATTGCCAAAAATTCTTGAAATCTCCTCATTTGAGGAATGATTTTCTTTTGAACCGTCTCCGCCTACACGGAAGTTGTTTGTGTTTTCTGTTGTGGCTTTCCATTCGGGGTGACGGCTCAACACTCCCGAAAGAGCCTCTGCAACGCTTTCTTCGGTTAATTCACCGTTCTTTTTAGCGTCGTGCATTGCAAGACAAACCGCGTCCTCAACCACATCAACACGAACACCGCTTTTAATGGCGGCAAGCTGTGCTTTTGTATTGAGCAATTCAAAGTTCGTTGAATCCTCTGCAGGCTTGTCAGGTGTTGCAGGTGTTTCAGGTGGTGTATCTGCACCCTGACCCTTATCAGATGGCTCGTCTGCAGGCTTATCATCTTTCTTTTCGGGTTCGTCCTTTTTGCCGTCGTCATCTGCAGGCTGGTCATCTGCTTTTGGCGTATCATCGGGCGGTGTATCCGTACCGGGCTCAGTTGCATCGTCCTGCTTCTTTTCGGGCTCGGGAGTCTTATCCTCGGGCTTGTCTTCAGGCTTCTTTTTTGCATCTTTCTGCATAAAAATTGTCTCCTTTCATTGAATTTGGGTATGAAAAAAGCACCTATCTTTCGATAAGTACTTGAATCAGTAAATAAGCATTAAAAAAGCACCTGCAGAGCAAGTGCTGAAAAAACTATTTATTTCCTTTTAACCTTCGCTGAATATGAAGTGGTAAAAATGACATTGGACAGTTGTCCAACACTTGATATTCAGGACAATCAAATTTTTCCGCTGACCGATACTGCTGTGGCATTTTTCCATATTTTTCACATTTGGGGTGCCATGGGTCAGACTTAAAGTCAGAAAATTTGCAAGATTTACATATTGGAGCTGTAACCACACCAATCAAAGGGGCTTCCAAGTTGCTTTTTGCTTTATCGCATTCTTCTCTGTATCTTTTCATTATTTCTTCACTGAAATCTGCCATTATAACACCTCTGCTACAATTATTGTCTTACCTTTAAATCTTTGTGCTTCTATTATACTGTATTTTACACCGTTTTGCAATAATATTTCATATTCTGATTTTTTATTATTCAAGCGATTATACGATATTTCCTCAACATACATTGAACCTACTTTATTTTTTCGATTAACAAGTATCAATTGAACATCCTTACTTGACGAATCAATATATGATGTTTTTCTTATAATGCTCGTTGAAGCGAAGCCTTTATATGAAAGCGTATGGCCTCGCCAATCTCCAATGTTTTTAGGCAAATCAGCAAAGCCATCAAGCAACCACGCTTCTGTTCCTCGCCAAAGGACTGTATCATATGGTAATGAACTATTCGCTAATGCATCTTTTGTATTTGCAAGATTTGTTAATTCATCGGCTGATAATACAGTTTCAGGGTCACCGCCAAGATATTTATTCATCCTTATGCCCTCTTTATAATGCGTATAATGATAAATACCATCTCTTTGATTATAAGTGAGTGCCCTTGCCGCCTCATTGTATTCATCAGGTATTTCAGAAGCCTTTGAGAATACTTTGAGATTTGGATTTTTAGCTAAAAGGCGGTCCACAACACCCTTGTATCTATATTCCGTTTGGAGTTTAATCCACTCTTCATTACTTCCATATTTAATCTTTTCAAATTCGTCAAGCGTTTGAGGAGCGTTTTCACCAAGTCTTTCACGATATCGTAAAAACTGACTTTCATTAGGATTACGCCTTCGTGTACCTTCGGTTGTATTATAAGTCTTTTCTCTCCATGGGTCACGGCGAAGGACATCTTTATGCTCATCAACGAAGTTTCGCAGATTATTACGAGCCTTTTTAACTTGTTTTTTCAAGCCTTCTTTTAATACCGGGTCGCTTTCTGCTTCAAGTCGGCGTTTCCAATAGCGAAGCTTTTTTTCTAACACTCTTTGGCGCTGTTCAAGCTTATAATTTTCTCTTGCTTTTTCTTCGTCAATCTTGGGTGATTCTTTAGCCCCCTCAACATATGTAGTAAGACTATGACGGCAATTAGGATGAAACAATCCTGCCCTGACTGCGACTGACAGAAGAGTGTACCACTTACCATTCTTGCTTTTACCTTTGTCACCGCTGATTTCACCGTCAAAGGTAGCAAAAACATCATCAATATAAATTCCGCCCTGCCAGGGCAAGCAGGTTTCAGAACACGCATTATAGGAACTTACACGCACGGTGTCAATTCCTAATGCCATTCTTTGCTTTGCCTGACCCAACAAATTCGCGCGGGTGTTAGCAGTACGAAGTGCCATATAAACATAATCAGCAATGTTTACACGGCGACCGTCACGGTATTCAATACAGTTTATACCTTTTTTCGCAAATTCTCTTACAGCATCTTCAATGGCTTGCGGAATTGTCTGCGAGCCTGTTGCAACGGCGGTTTCAGCTTTTATAAGAGCTTGACGGTAAACATCATCCATCATTCTGAGAGCAGCTTTTTCTGCAGTTGTTTCTTTACCCTGCACCTCTTCAATAAGACTTTCGATTTTCTCATCAAAGATTTCAAAGAAATTATCGTTAGTGGTTTCAGTAAAGCCGTATTCTTCTAACTGCTGTGCTTCAAGGTCTTCACCCTCGGCAAACTGTTCTTCAATCATTTTGCGGGTTTCCGCTGATATAACTTCGGTGTATTCTGAAAGAATATCCTTGTTTTCTTTTCTGAAGCGTTCAAGTCCTTTAATTTTTAATGCCTGCCACGCAGTCCAATCAAAATCAAGGTCTTTCTCCCACTGTTTATGCTTTTCAAGGTTCCTTTTAAGTGACGAAATAAGCTTTATTTCTATCTCTTCAAAGATAGCGGCAAGCTCTTTAGATGTCAAAATCCTCGCCTACCTTCGGCTCGTCAATAATTTCAATTCCTCTTTCGTGCTTGATGCGGCGGATTTCTTCTTTAATCCACTCTTCATCTTTGCTTGAGCCCCACAGCTCTCTTACCTGTGTTTCGATAGACATTGTGTTGTTGGCTGCAGCTTTACCCACTGTTTCTACACGGCTATCGAAGTCAGGAGCACCATATTCACCAAACGTTACTTCGGGCTCATAATCTTCAACTGCATTATTCTGCATAATGTCGTATGTATTGATAATTGCACAAATAAGTTCGGGCAAAACCTTTTCAAGCCTTTCAGTGATGGTATTTCTTGTAATACCGGTAACATCTTTCTTTTCGCGTTGTGCATCCTTTGAAGATATCTTTGCAAGGTCAATTCCCAAGGTTGCAGGAGATATAATACCCTGCAGACACAAATCAAGATAATGTGTGTATCCTGAAAGAAATGCCTCATAGTAAATTTCGGGTTGTACTACCTGAATCTGGCTTTCTGTTACGCCCATTTCATTCAGTGCTGCCTCAACGGTTACATATTCATTGTCAAATGGATTATGTGGCTTCAATTTTCCGTTGAATTCGCTTCGAGGTATAAGGTTTTCGGGGATATATTTTTGAGCTCTGCCCATACGGTATGCTTGCAACCATTGAGAAACAATCTCATCAAAAGCGTCAAAATCGTCAAGTTTATCTTCAAAAACACTTTTTCCGCGATTCTTATACTTTGGATTATTGTATATTTTGAACGGCACTGCCATACTAAATGTGCCTTTTTGCTTATAATCGACATTATAAAGCCCTGTAATTTCTTCAAGCTCCTGCTCATCAAGTAGTCTGTCATTATCATAAAGTTCATAAGAAACATTTCCTGCACGGTATTTTTCCCTGAGTTTCAACACTTTTCTTTTATGTGGAACGTCTGTTATGAAGTCAATTCCGCATATAATACCGTGTTTTATTTCATATTCAACGCGGTCCGCTGAGTAAAATTCTACAATCGGCACGTCACAAACATCTTTATCTGCAGATATTTTCCAAGCACCGTCACCTGAAGCCAACGCTCCCACAATACCTGCACCTACAATATCAGCAAAATCGAAGTGTTCATTTTTGCAGATTGCATTCCATTTTTCCTCACCAGTCTTGTTTTTAAACTTGACTTTATCCATATCAGATTTTACGAGATAAGCTAAAGTGTCAACAATCATTGCCGGTAAGCCTGTATGCATCTTTCGTGTGCTTTTACTTACTGTTGCACCCCAAAAGCGTGAACCGGTTATAATATCATTTTGGGTCTGCTTATAGAATTGGTCAAGCTCTGTCGCGTCACCTCTGTACCATATCTGATTTTCAATTGCTCTCAACTCAAACGGTGCACGTTCAAGTAATGTGACCGTTTGTATGAGTGCTGGTTGAATATGCAACCAGTTTGTAATCATAGTTCTCACCTTATCTCCTATCTTACTCATTTATTTCAGTTCCTCCGATTTTATCCTTATACGGCAACCAAGAATATTGGTCAGCGTTTATTGTGTGGTCGTGGGCATCTTCAGGCTCATTCTTATCCTCTTTCCAAGAATATAAATTAAGCTCATCAATGTTCGCCTTACAGTTCTCAACTATAAGATAATCATTGTGAGCCATCCAACCACTTTGTAATTTTATTCTGTTGATAATAGTAGTCTTTTTCCATGCAGGATTAAAACTGTAAATCAAGCCGTGTCGCCTTTTATACTTTTGGCATTCCAAAATTGTACCTTGATCCGCTGAATCTATAAAAACATTCTTTGCAAAGCCCCACAGCTCATTGTTTCTTTCAAGGAAATCCACTAACAATGGCGGTATATCACTTGGGGTCAACGGTGTTTTTCTCGTCTTGTTGTTATGCACTTCGCAATCAAGCGTGATTTTCTTTCGATTTTCGGTAATTCCCGTAAATATAAAAGCAAAAGTATCTTCACTTTGTTGTGAATATGATGTATCCACACCGCAGGAGAATATAGAATATTTATATTTCTTTGCTTCATCAATGCTGATAATATTTTTATCCTGCAGGTCAAACACAAGACCTGTTGCACGGCCACGAAGTCCTAAAATTTTGTTTTTATAAAGCTTAGTCCCCTTGGGAGTTCCGCTGAGAAGCTGTTCTCTCTTTTCGGGTTTCAAGCCTGCATTGTCATCAAACGTAAAATACCAGTGCACCCAACCGTCACGCTCATCTTCTTTAAGCTGTTCAAGCATTTCGGGAGGTGTGCCGTCTCGCCATTTAGGTAACGGTCTGCAGTGGTTTATGTATTCTTCATAAATTGGCAATGACGGGTCGTCAGGGTTCAGCGTCATCATCATATAATCATATCTGATAGACACTTCTCGAATAAACTCCATATCAGCGATATTCGCCTCATCAATATAAACACAACCATACTGACCGCCCAGGGCTTTTTTCCATCGGGCTTTATTGTCGTAACCGAGAGTATATATAATTTTTACTCCGCCCGGAGTATTGTATTTGATATGTGGCAGAGTGATTTCACCGTCACCGTTTGATTTATAATCAACACTGCTCTTAAAAACATCAAGGATTCCGAGTTCGGCATTTATAATATTCTTTTCAAGAGTTCCCAAATCGAGTGCAGATAACACATGAAATCTTTTATCACTTTGAGCTATCTGAAGCATAAATTTAACGACACCCACCGTTGTTTTACCGGCAAATGTCGTTCCTTCAAGTACTTCAACCTTTGCATTCGATTGCAAAAAGTCTAAATATTTATCGCTTAATATCATTTGGCATCATTCCGAGCTCTTAACTGTTGTAAGATTTGTGCAAGTTCCGAATTCTCCGTCTCAACTTTACCACTATGCTCAATCTTCTTTGTGAACATTGCAAGGTAATCGCCGATTTTAGAAAGTGCATTTATGGCGCCTTTTGAATCAAATGTGTACTCACCTGTTTCAACAAGTTTATGCTCTCTATAATCCCACTCCATAACGGGTTTATTCTGCATACAACGGTCATAAATCTCTAAATATCGCATTATAACAGATTCAGGAGTAACTGATAATTTTTTTAACTCTTCAATCTGTATCGCGTGTACGCGTGAGAGAATGTTGTCATTTGTTAACAATCTTGAAGCCTGAGACCTTGCCGATTTTTCGGAGTAACCTGCACGAATAGCCGCTTGAGTTCCGTTATAATCAATTACATATTCTTTGCAAAACTTTTCTTGTAATTCAGGAAGCTTAATTTTTTTCTTATCCGCTGACTTTTCGGCCATAGTATTCTCCTTTCAAAAATTAAAGCACTCCAGTTGTTTGGAGTGCTCGGTTTTTAGAAACGGGGGCACGGCGGAAGCCTACCGTGATGCCGTACTCTTTTCCTGCTTCCCGTTCCTCATTTTATATTATATTCTTAAAATTCGTGCCATGTGGGACAAATTTATTTAAGGATTTTTGTCAATATAGCGATATGCAGTTTTTTTAACACTGTTTTCAGTATTTCCACCAATTAAGGTCGCTACCTCATTCCAGGTAAAGCCATCAATAAAACGGTAATGAAATATCAACCGTGTCACAGGTTCATCAATACTGAGTATGTAAGTAAAAGCTTCAGTATGTACCGCTGACATTTCTTCACATATTTTTTCAAGTTCTTTTTCATCATCAACATAAGAGAGAATAATATTTTCTTTACCATTGCAACGACCTTTAGCGGAAGGCTGCCCTGTTAAGTTCTGGGTTGCACTTTCCGCTCTTCTTTTCTTTTCTTCAATTTTTTCTTGTAAATTTTTCAGTGTGTTAATGCTGTCTCGTAAATTATTTAATTTTTCTAAAGTCATTGGCATCATTATCCTCCCTTGCATTTTTAATCTGAATCATCAGGTCAAGGCGCATATCTTCAAGGATTTCAATCTTACGTGAAATATTATAGCCTTCAATAGTATTTTCTTTTCCTCTTCTACTTGCCTTTGCTCTTGCTATTTGATTTTCAATGATTTTTAAATCTTCTTCAAACATAATTGTCTTGACCTTTCCGCTGATTATTTATTCTATTTCCCAACCTTCGTTAGCCCAGTTATCCATATTC
>CAYXMF010000004.1:0-44588 GCA_964465845.1 uncultured Eubacteriales bacterium
ACAAGAATTTATGCTACAATATTTGCACATTTGGGGGCGTAGCTCAGCTGGGAGCCCGAAGCACTCAGAAACGCACCCTGCAAAAATTTAATAAAAATCAATTACTTAGTGTCCTCAAACATGGGGGTGTAGCTCACTTGGGAGAGCGCTTGAATGGCATTCAAGAGGTAAGGGGTTCGATCCCCCTCATCTCCACCATCGGACACTAAGTAATATTTTTTGTTTTCTTTAAGATTGGCGGATTTAAAACTCCGAGATTTTGTGATCTCGGAGTTTTTATAATTTACCGTGGAATATTTATTATTGCACAAGAACCTTGGAGTAAATTTTCCGTATCATTTTCAATATTTGCAAGCACCGCAACTTCGAAAAGTTTGCCTTCGATTTGATCGGCATTTGTAAAAGCAACTATATCACCATTTTTATACAGATAAGTATAATTTTCAGGACCAATTTCATAAGTATCATTTTCTTCTATCGTTTTCCACATGCTTGAATCATTGTTTATTGCATATCCGAAATCGGTTGTATTCCCTGACATTTTTACAATTTTTCCTATATCTTCAGTGGAAAGAAAATTAATGTATTTATTAAAATGAATCCCATCAATGTTTAAATCATAATCCTTTTGAAACATGGTTATTGATGTTTGCGGAGTTCCTTTTTCGTCATGTAGCCAATATTTCACAGAAATTTCTTTAAAACTATCTCTATCCCACAGTCGCATATCAATGTAGGTAACTTCACCATTTTTATCATATCTTATAAAAGAATCTGAACAAACGGTATTAGACGAAATATGAAACTCCTTATATATTGCTGCAGATATTTCATTGAAAACACTGCTACTATTTTTTGAATACATCTGCAATGAAATGTGTTCATTTTTTTGCGAATTTACTGCTTGATAAACAGCAAAAACTCCTGAAATCAAAGTAATAATACTTAAAATCAAAGCGATAATTCGTCCTTTGTGTTTTTCTTTTTTTGATTTTTTAATTACCTGAATAATAGTTTTATCTGCTTCTTCCTGCATCTTTTCGGGAAGAATTTTTTCTCCGCTTAAAACTTCGTTAATACTAACATTAAATAGTTTACTAATTTTTTCTATCGTTTCAATATCAGGATAACATTTGCCCGTTTCCCATTTTGAAACGGCTTTGTCTGTTACACTTAATTTTACGGCTAATTCTTTTTGAGTTAATCTTTTTTCTTTTCTTAGTTCAGAAATGAATTTGCCAACATCAAAAGTATTCATAAAGTTTATCCTCCTTTGTTTCTAATGAAATTATATATTAAAACACAAAAAAAGTCACCCTACCTGTGGTAGAATGATACTGTAAAACTAAAAATCCCGTCAAGAATAAATCATTATTACAATCTCAACGGGATTTCTTATATTTTACGCCACCTTATCAATACCCACCATAAACTGCTCAAAGTCAATATTAAACTCAACTTTCAGCTTGTATCCTCTGCTGACCTCAACCCGTTTTATTAAGCAATTAACAATCATTTTCTTCTTTTCAAAGCTCGCTTCATCATAAAGCTCTGCCCAAGAAATAAGTTCGTCAAAGCTGTCGCATATTTATACAAATCTCAATATCACAAAATTAACATAGAATAATACCGGAGGTGTTTTCTATGAATTCTTGCGAACTTACGGCATCGGTGACTGCCGTTGCTAATACCTTAGCTTGCAAATTGAGTAACGAAGACTTGACCCTTCTTGCATCCGTTTTAGTACAGTTAGGTGATACACTTGTAACCATCGCAACACAAAGGGCAATATGTGAGAATACAAATAAAATCGAATAAGGATTTTTTCTGTTGCCGGCGGGAATACTGTTTAAAAAAGGAGTTTTGGCATGGAAATATTAAAGGTTGTATTAACTTCAGTCTTATCAGCAGTGTCTTTATTTGTTATCGCAAAGGTTATGGGTCATAAACAGATGTCGCAACTTGATTTCTTTGACTACATTACGGGCATAACAATTGGTTCAATTGCCGCTGAGCTTGCAACAGAGCTTGAAGAACCTCTTAAACCGCTTGTTGCAATGGTTGTTTACGGCGTCATAACCGTTATTCTTACTGCAATAACATCAAAGCTTCCGAAGATGCGAAAGTTCATCAACGGAACACCAACCATAATTATGAACAACGGAAAAATCTATCGCAAAAATATGAAAAAAGCCAAGCTGGATTTAAGTGAATTTATGGTAATGTGCAGACAAGAGGGATATTTCAATTTAGCTGATATTCAAACGGCAATTTTTGAATATAACGGCAGACTTACTGTTTTACCTGTCAGTACAAAACGTCCACTCAATCCCGAAGATATGAATTTAACACCTCAACCCGAATATATAAGTACCGAAGTAATTATGGATGGCAGAATACTTGACGATAACCTGAAACGTATGGGACTTGATGCAAAATGGCTGCATAAGCAGATAAAAGCACAAGGTCTTAAAAGTGAAAAAGAGGTTTTTCTCGGTATCTGTGACCAAAACAAACAGCTTTCACTTTATAAAGCAGAATAGTACCGCTATATTCTGAATATATTTTTCAAGGGTGATTGTTTGAAAAGGTCATTGAAGTTTTGGCAAATCGGCGGTTTTGTTTTTACCGTAATATTAGGAGTTCTGCTCCATTTCCTTTATGATTGGACTAATAAGAGCATAATTGTTGCACCTGTTTCAGCCGTTAATGAGTCGATATGGGAACACATGAAACTGCTGTTCTTCCCGATGTTTATATTTGCATTGGTTGAATATAAGTTTATCGGTAAGAATTATAAAAACTTCTGGTGTGCTAAACTTATCGGAATAATGATCGGATTGTTTTTGATTCCGACAATCTATTACACCTATACAGGCATACTCGGAGTTAATGCCGATTGGTTTAACATAGTTATATTTTTTATAGCGGCGGGAACGGCATATTATCTTGAAAATTTGTTTTTAAAAAACAAATTCAATTTATGCAAATCACCTTTTATTGCTTTTACAATTTTATGTTTGATTTTGGTGTTGTTCGTCGTTATGACTTTTGTGCAACCTAAAATACCGCTGTTTCAAGATATGACAACGGGTAATTACGGCATATAAACAAGTGGTGTATTTACAATTTTGTTACACTTTATAAATGAGGATGACTGTGTGTAGTGCGCTTAATATAAAAAGTGGGGTGCGTTTTTAGTGAAGAACACAATGCGAACACCTCATCGCATTGTGAAACTATAATTCGATCTTCTCTGTCTCCACCAAAAAAGGACTTGCAAAACTGCAAGCCTTTTTGTTTTATTCGGTTTGTGCCATAGTTTCTTGTGCTGCTCTGCGTTCTGCAAGTTCTTTTTCAACCTGAGCTTTCTGTTCCGGTGTGTACTTGATAAAGAGCAACGGTATAATATAAAGAAGTGCGGCGATTGCGGGGGTAAGCATTACAAGTGGCCAGATCCAATCTTCAAAGGCTTGAGTCTGAGTACCGATATAAATTGCACCGGGAACATCCTCAACAGCCTTGTAGCCGAGAATTCCAAGAGCCATTGTTGCCAGACCGCCTGTAATACCGCTTGAAATCTTTGTGAAGAATGTCTGCATAGCGAATGTAACACCTTCGGTACGCTTGCCTGTTTTCCATTCCATATAGTCAACGCTGTCACAGAAGAGTGAAGTCTGTGCAATACCTGATGCACCTGACGGAATTGAGCAGATTGCCATAATTATAATACCAATAATAAGGTTTTTGCCCTCAAATCCGATTAGGAATGCGGCAACCTTGCCCACGATTGTGAAAATCTGAATGACAATCAAAAGATTTCTGTAGCCACCACAAAGTTTCTTAAGTTTGTCAGCAAAAATCATACCTAAAAAGCTTGGTGCATAAGTAAGCGCCGAGTAAATGGTGGTAAGACCAAGTGCGCCTATAAGACTGTTTTCACCCAAGAAATCTGCAGGGATTTTATACTTGAAGAAATGTGTAATAAGGCTGTTGCCGAATGCAAATGAACCGAAAAGATTTGCAAGAGTTACAAGCATAAGCATCTTGTTTTGGAACAAAAGCTTGAAACATTCAAGGAATGATGTCTGCTGTGACTCAGGCTTTACAAGGCGGACTCTTTCTTGTGCGGCATAGCATTTTGCACTTACAAGCGCACCGCCAAGACCGAAAATAGCCGCAAATACAACGGTCATAAGTGCTAATGAATTACCTGATTTTTTAGCAACCATTTCCATAACCATTGGAATCATAGCGCTGAATACACCGTAGAAAACAGAGCCAACGCTTCTTGCCCACTGAACAAACTTGTCGCGTTCGTCAGAGTTAGGTGATACAACGGCAGTCATACCCCAGATTGCAACGTCCTGTATTGTGTAGGTGATGTCCCAGCACAAATACATAATTACAAAGTAGCTGACACGAAGCCACAAAAGATTTTCATCAGTTGAGAATACAACAAAAAGAAGAACTGTGAAAATACCAACAGGAACAGGTGTGTATTTAAGAAGCGGACGTAATTTTTCGCCATTCTTGAAACGATGACGGTCAACGATTGAGCCAACAATCGGGTCATTAATGCCGTCCCAGATTTTCATTAAAAGAAGAAGTACGGTAACAACTGCAGGTGGAAACAAAGCGATGTCTGTCATAAAGTATGTAAAGAATGAAGCGCCAATCATACAGTAAACAACATTCTGACCTGCAAGACCGGTTAAGAAACTGCGTTTCTCCTTTTTGCTGATGTAATTCATAAAAATAACACCCCTTTAAACTAATGGTTGATTTCAACCTTTGGTTAAATTATACACTATGTTGTGTTGATTTGATATAGTGAAAAGTCATAAAAATTAAAATAAAATTTTTACACACAGCAATATCAAAATAGTGGGAATATTCATATCATTCAGTTGAAGATTTGAAAGTTATAGTGTATAATAACTTCATATTGCAGAAAGAAAAGGTAAAATTATGAATTGGAAAGCAGAATACAGTAGAAAACTTGTATCCGCAAAAGAAGCAATAAGTCGTATAAATGACGGCGACAAGGTAGTTATGGCTTTTGGCTGTGGTGAGCCACGTGCCATTGTTCGTGCCATGCGTGAAAATTATAAGGATTTTCACGACGTTCAGGTTATAAATATGCTTTTGCTTGGCGAAACACCTTGGGTTGACGAAGAAGTAAAAGGTCACTTCTCATACAATTCATTTTTTGCATCAGGTACAAACCGCAAGGCTATTTCAGAGGGTGCGGCAGATTTTACAACCTGCTATCTTTCGGAAGCACCAATGGTTTTGCGTGAATATGTATGTCCAAGAGTTACCGTGATGTCTGTTTCACCGCCCGATAGTGAGGGCTATGTGTCACTTGGCACAAACTGTGATTATATTGAAACAACACTCTCACACTGTGAAGTGAAAATTGCACAGGTGAATAAAAATGTTCCCTATACATACGGTAACGCAAGAAAGCATATTTCACAGTTCGATTTTTTTGTTGAGTGTGATGAAGAATTGCCCGAAGTACCAGCTCCGCCTATTACAGAGGTTGAAATGCAAATCGGTAAAAACTGTGCATCACTTATCAATGATGGTGATTGTATTCAGCTTGGTATCGGCGGAATTCCGAATGCTATCTGCGAAGAATTAAAGCATAAAAAGGATTTGGGACTTCACTCCGAAATGGTTGGCGACGGTGTTGTTGACCTGATTAAAAACGGAGTTATCAATAACTTAAAGAAAAACATCAATACGGGCAAAACAATTCTCGGCTTTGCTTTTGGTACAAAAAAACTGTTTGATTTCTTAAACGGCAACACCGATGTTGAAATGGTGCCGATGGATTACGTGAACAATCCGTTTGTAATCGCACAGCATGATAATATGGTGTCGGTGAATTCCTGTCTTCAGATTGACCTTATGGGACAAGTTGTAGCTGATACAATCGGACTTAATCAGTTCTCAGGTGTTGGCGGTCAGGTTGATTTTGTCCGTGGTGCAACAATGAGCCGTGGCGGGCGTTCAATTATGGCGATGCCGTCATCAGCAAAGGGCGGAACAATTTCAAAAATCGTTTCAAAAATTACTGATTATTCAGCGGTCACAACCACAAGAAATGATGTGAATTACGTTGTTACCGAATATGGAATTGCTCAACTTAAAGGTAAAACAATGAAAGAACGTGCAAGGGCATTGATAAGCATTGCACATCCGAATTTCCGTGACGAACTTTCACAGGAATTTGAAAGAAGATTTAATGAAAAAGCATTTGGTTAATAGTAAAAGGCAAAATCGTAGGATTTTGCCTTTTTTAGTGCTGGTTTTTATAGAAAGAAAGTAAAATGTTTTCTTATGAAAACCCTTTACAAATTGCCGTTTTTTTATTACAATATAATGGTATATTTATATAGTGGGGTATTGTTCCACGTGTCAGAAAGGATGAATGAATATGACTTCAGAACAGTTGAAGGTATTCCTTGCTATGGCGGGCTATATGTTGGTTGTTATCGGTATCGGCATATTCTTTGCACGCAGAGCAAACAAAAATGCAGAAAATTATTTCCTTGGTGGCAGAAGCTTAGGTCCTTGGATTGCGGCTATGAGTGCTGAGGCTTCAGATATGAGCGGTTGGCTTCTTATGGGCCTTCCCGGTGTTGCTTATTGGTGCGGTATTGCAGACGCAACATGGACTGCAATTGGTCTTGCACTCGGTACATATCTTAACTGGCTTATCATTGCTAAAAGACTTCGTAACTATTCCGCAATCAGCGGTGATGCTATTACAATTCCAGAGTTCTTCTCAAACCGTTTCCACGAGAATACAAAGATAATCAGAATTATTGCATCTCTTTTCATTCTTGTGTTCTTTACAGTTTATGCAGGTAGTTGCTTTGTTACTTGCGGTAAACTTTTCAGCACATTGTTTGGTTATTCATACCATTCAATGATGATTGTCGGTGCAATTTTCGTTATCGTTTATACATTCCTTGGTGGCTTCCTTGCAGAAAGTGCATCTGACTTTATGCAGAGTGTTGTTATGATTGTTGCCCTTATTTCAATTCTTGTATTGGGCACAGTTAACGCAGGCGGTATTGATGCAGTTATTGCAAATGCTCAGGCAATCCCTGGCTATTTCTCATTAACAGAAATTGCAAATCCTGTAACAAATGAGGCGGGTGTGCAGTTGGTTGAAAACGGTGTACCTGTATTTGGTGCTGAGTCACCTTACCCATTACTTACAATTGTTTCAATGCTTGCTTGGGGACTTGGTTATTTCGGTATGCCTCAGGTGCTTCTTCGCTTTATGGCTATCCGTAAAGCAAGTGAGCTTAAAAAGTCAAGAAGAATTGCAACAGTTTGGGTTGTAATTTCACTTTTTGCAGCAGTTGCAATCGGTATTGTTGGTCGTGCATTGCTTCCGTCAGCAGAAACACTTCTTACAAAGGGCGGTGCTGAAAATGTATTCGTTCTTATGTCAGAAAGTCTTCTTCCTGCACTTCTTGCAGGTGTAATTATGGCAGGTATTCTTGCTGCTACTATCAGTTCTTCTGACTCATATCTTCTTATTGCTTCTTCAGCACTTGCTAATGACGTTTACAAGGGCGTTGTTAAAAAAGATGCAGATGACAAAAAAGTTATGTGGGTTTCAAGAATTGCTCTTATAGTAATTGCACTTATCGGTATGGTTATTGCTTGGGATGAAAACAGCGTTATTTTCAACATTGTTTCATTCGCATGGGCAGGCTTCGGTGCTACATTCGGACCGCTTATGATCTTCTCACTTTTCTGGAAGAGAATAAACCGTGCAGGTGCTATTGCAGGTATGGTTTCAGGTGCAGCAACAGTATTTATCTGGAAACTTGTTCTTAACCCACAACTTGGTGGCGTATTTACAATTTACGAACTTCTTCCTGCATTTATTGTATCTTCAATTTTTATTGTTGTGGTTTCACTTGTTACAAAAGAGCCTTCAAAAGAAATGGTTGAAGAGTTTGAAATGGCAAAAGCAGGAAAAACTGACTAATTAAGAAAAAATTAAACAATAATATATAAGTAAACGTAAAGGACTGAGAATCATTTATGATTAACACAGAAAAAACACTTGAAAAACTTGTTGCTCTCAGTAAGGGCAGAGGTTTTGTATATGCAGGTAGCGAAATTTACGGCGGCCTTGCAAACACCTGGGACTACGGCCCATTAGGTGTTGAACTTAAAGAAAACATCAAAAAGGCTTGGAGAAAGAAGTTTATTCAGGAGAATAAATATAACGTAGGTCTTGACTCAGCAATCCTTATGAATCCACAGACTTGGGTTGCATCAGGTCACTTGGGCGGTTTCTCTGATCCGCTTATGGACTGCTGTCAGTGTAAAACACGTCACCGTGCTGATAATCTTATCGAAAACTTTGACGGCACAAACGTTGCAGGCTGGTCAAATGAAGAAATGAGTAACTACATTAAGGAACATTCAATTCCTTGTCCTGATTGTGGCGCTCACAACTTTACTGATATTCGTCAATTCAACCTTATGTTTAAAACATTCCAGGGTGTTACTGAAGATTCAACAAGCGAAATCTATCTTCGTCCTGAAACAGCACAGGGTATTTTCGTAAACTTCCAGAATGTTCAGAGAACTACAAGAAGAAAAGTGCCATTCGGCGTTGCACAGATTGGTAAATCATTCCGTAACGAGATTACTCCCGGTAAGTTTATCTTCCGCGTTCGTGAATTTGAACAGATGGAACTTGAATTCTTCTGCAAGCCCGGTACTGACCTTGAATGGTTTGAGTATTGGCGAGCATTCTGCCGTGACTGGCTCTATTCACTTAACATTAAGCCTGAAAATCTTCGTCTTCGTGACCATGATCCTGAGGAACTTTGCTTCTATTCAAAAGCAACAACAGACTTTGAATACTTGTTCCCATTCGGCTGGGGCGAGCTTTGGGGTATTGCTGACAGAACTGACTATGACCTTACACAGCATAGCAATACAAGTGGCAAAACTCTTGAATATTTCGACCAGACAACAGGCGAGAAATACATTCCTTACGTTATTGAGCCATCATTGGGTGTTGAGCGTCTTTTCCTTGCTCTTTTAACTGAAGCTTATGATGAAGAGGTTGTTGATGCAGAAAAGAACGACACTCGTGTTGTTATGCATTTCCACCCTGCAATTGCTCCTGTTAAGGCTGCAGTTCTTCCTCTTTCAAAGAAACTCGGCGACAAGGCTGACGAAATTTATGCAATGCTTTCAAAATACTTCAATGTTGAGTACGATGACGCAGGCTCAATCGGTAAGCGTTACCGCAGACAAGACGAAATCGGTACACCTTACTGTATTACTGTTGACTTCCAGACAGTAGGTGATGACGAAACACCTGCTGACAACTGCGTAACAGTCCGTGATCGCGACACAATGGAACAGGTAAGACTTCCAATCGACGAGCTCGTTGATTACATTAATAAAAAATTGGAGTTCTGATATGAAAAAACTTCTGCTTATCATCAACCCCACCGCGGGTAAAAAACGTGGAATCGACTATCTTCCTGAAATCGTCAAAAGATTTGAGGATGTAGGCTATGATGTTGAAACCCGTTATACTGAAATTGATAAAAATGCTACTGTAGTAACACTTAACCACGGCGAAGATAAAGATGTTATTGTCTGCTGTGGCGGTGACGGTACACTTAAAGAAACAATCTGCGGTGTTATGACTTTAGAAAGTGATGCTAAAATCGGTTATATTCCTATGGGAACAACAAACGATTTTGCACATTCACTTCATATTCCTACTGACGCTATGGAGGCTGTTGATACAATTATCAACGGCAAAGAAATGAAGGTTGATATAGGCGATTTTAACGGTGACGAACAGTTTATTTACGTTTCCTGCTTCGGTAATTTCTGTGATGTTTCATATAAGGCAAAGCAGAGTTTGAAGAACAAAATCGGCAGGGGAGCATACTACTGGGAAACCGCTAAAGAAGTTCACAAGATTAAAGGATTTAAGGCAAAAATTGAGTGCGATGACGGTGAGATTATCGAGGGTAAATTCTTTTACGGCGGAGTTTCAAACTCATATTCCGTTGCAGGATTTCCTGTACTTACAAAAGCAGGCGTTGAGTTTGACGACGGTTATCATGAATTGGCACTTATTCGTATGCCTAAAAATCCTGCACAGCTTGTGTCAATTGTTAAATCAATGTTTGTAACACGTGATGTGCTCAGCAATGAGTATCTTGTGGTTAAAAAAGGCAAGAGCTTTAAATTCTGGTTTGAAAATAAAGTAAACTGGACTCTTGACGGTGAAAACGGCGGCGACCACGATTATTGTGAGGTCAGTACGCTGGAAAATGCCGTTACAATTTTTGTAGAATAAAACAAATAAACGGTAAGCAGAATTTTCTGTTTACCGTTTAACAATATTATTAGTGAGATGTTTTTATGGGAGAAAGATTAAAAAAAGCAATAGGCATTGAGGGGACTTTTAAAGATGCCGTTTTGCCTATGATTTATTATTGCTTTACCAATATTTTTACGGGCGGTGGCGGATACATAATCAGTATGTATTTCAGCATATTCTTAACCCGTGTTGTAGGGCTTGATATTGAATATGCAGGCTTTGTTACTATGATTGCTGTTGTGTGGGATGGTATTAATGATCCGCTTATGGGCATTATTACTGACCGTACCCGTTCAAAATACGGCAGACACAGAGTATATCTTAAATGGGGTATTCCGTTTGTGTTTATTTCATACATAATGCTGTGGAATTCATTCGGTCTTGACGGCGAAAATCACCCATATATGACCGTTGCATATTTCGTGTTTGCATATGTGCTTTACAAAACGGCTTATACAATTATTGCAGTTCCTCATACTGCAATGCTTCCTGAATTGGCACCTGAATACAACAAGCGTACCCAATATACTTCTGTAAGTTACATTTTCAACTCTGTGGGAATGATTCCGTCATATATCATTCTGCTTATAATGCTTTCTGTATTCGGATTTTCTGACGGGCTTACAAAAGATGCTAAAATGCCGTTCTTCGTTACGGGTATTATTCTTGCATTTATGTATTGTATTGCGATTTACGGCACATTCAAGCTTGTAAAAGAGCCAAGTTCCCTTGATATGAAGAATGAGCCACTCGACCTCAAAGCAGCATTCAATGAGTATGTGCTTGTGTTCAAGAGTAAATCTTTCAGACAGTATTTCGGAATAAGCTTTTTCTGGGAAACAGCAAGAAGTTTCTATTCTACAACATATATTTATTACATAACATTCCTTGCAAATCAGTATAAATATTACCCTATATTCAATACCTTTGCAGGCATTTTCGAGTCAGCGGCATTCCCGCTTAACTATGCGCTTACAATGAAACACGGCAAGAAAAAGTGCGGAACAATCGTAACACCATTTATGATTTTAGGTCTTGCAATAGGACTTGTAGTTACTGCCAGCCAGCCCGGTACACCAAAGGCAACATTAATGCTTGTGCTTATGCTTATGGGCGTAATTTTCTACCCATTCGGTATGAGCGGTATCGGTTTTGTATGCAATAATGTTTTCCCTGATCTGACTGACGTTGATGAACTTATAACAGGACGCAGACGTGAAGGTGTTGTTTCAACTTGCAACACAATGGTAAAACAGGTTACAGGCGGTATCAATACATTTATTGTTACACTTATTCTCGGCGGATTCGGTCTTGATACAAACAGCGAAGCGACAGAGTTCACAGAGCAGCCTGATTCAGCAATTTTCGGTATAAGACTTTGCGTTGCAATAATACCTATGATTTGTGCGCTGATTTCATATATTCTTTTGAGAAACTTTAAAATGACAAAAGATGACCACACAATGATTCGTGCCGCTATTGCTACAAAGCACAAATATGGCAGTGTTACTCTTAGTCCTTACGAAAAAGAGCGTTGTGAAGTGCTTACAGGTCATAAACTCCAGAATACTTGGTTAGGTAAAGATAACGACGAAACTCAAGGCCATACACTCCAAAAAAATGAAGACGGTAAATACATTATTTTAATAGAAGCTGAAGAACTCAAAAAACAGCTTATGGCAAGCGTAGAATAGGGGGCAATTATGAACAATATTGATATTAACCAGACTGCACCAACAGTAAAAAGAAGTAAATTATTTGATATTTTCTTCTATGCAGTTCAATGGACCTGGGGACTTTCAGTAAACATTGTCGGCGGTATTGCATATCTTATCTGCACAAAGATTTTAGGCTATAAACATCAAAAATTCGGCTATTCAAATATCGTTTATATGCCTTGGAATCAAGGTGGACTTTCAATGGGTACATTTATCTTTATGAGAGCAGACCATCCAAATAAAGAATGGACATATAACACAAGAATTCATGAGTACGGTCACACCTGGCAATGCTTGTTGTTAGGACCGCTTTATTACCCTGTTATTGCAATTCCATCAATGATTTGGTGCAATTGCTTCCAGAAGTACAGAGAAAAAAATAACGTTTCATATTACAAACTCTATTGCGAATCATGGGCAAATAGCTGGGGCGAAAAATTCTCAGAAATGAAAAGAGCATAAAAATGTTGACTAAATATACCACAATCACAATTATTAGTCAATTAAAGAAAAACGGCGGGAGCAAAGCCCCCGCCATAGAATCAGTATTATAATTTTGAAAATCCGTGGCAGTTAATAAGTGCGTCAAGCTTCTTGCCCTCTTTACAGAGCGGACACTCATGTGCCGGAACGCTGAAATAGTCAGGTAAGTCATTAGGATTAAATGCTGAGTTAACCTCATAGCCTTCACAGGTTTTACTTGTTGCGAAGATTGAAGCAACGCCTACAACGTCACCGCCGTAATATTTAATTGCCTCAACAGCAGATTTTGCTGTGTTACCTGATGCCACTGAAACCGCTGTAATCAGCACGTGCTTACCTTTAATCATAGGCACAATGTTATCACGGAAAATAATTTGTGAGCCGTTAACAATTTCAGGAGTAACAATATAAATTGTCTGATGTGCGTTAATGTTAATATAGTCTTGCTTTGTAAGTTCGTCAGCAATACAGGTGCTTATAACCTCTGTGCCGTCAAGACAGAGAATTGTATCAATAATTTTATTGCTGTACTTGTGATTTTTACAAAGCTCGTGAGCAATGGCCTTTGCCTCAGAAAGACGGGATTTCTGTGCAGCAACGTCAATGTAATAGTTACTGTGTGAGCTGCTTGTTGCGAAGTGACCTCTTGCAACACGAAGAAACAAATTATTGTGATTTGTCTTGATTTTTGTAATGCTTGTTGTTGGCATAAGAATCCCCCTTAATTTTTTATGTAATTATTTTATAGTATATTTTCAAAAAAATCAATAAAAACTCACAAAAAAATATTAAAAAATTAAGAATTTTTGTGCTGTTTGCCCGTATGGTCTATATAAAAGTCCTCTTTATAGATTAAATCTTCAACAGAAACAAACGAATAGCCCTGGCTTTCAAGTTCTGTAAGGATTCTGTCAAGGGCGGGAGCGGTGTTATCTACACCGTTGTGAAAAAGAAGAATTGAGCCTTCTGTTGTGCCTGATACAACTCTGTTTACGATTTCATCCACTGAAATTTTTGTATAGTCAAGACTGTCACAGTCCCATTGAATCATAGTCATATTTAGTTCTTTGCAAACATCAAGACTTGCGTCTGTATAGTCACCTGAGGGGGCACGGACAAGGGTAATAGGGGAGCCTGTAATCTCTTCAAGTTTTTTATTGCAATTTACGATTTCTTCTCTGATTTCATTGTATGAGCATTGTGAAAAAGCCTTATGAGTGTCAGAATGATTTGCAATTGTGTGTCCTGCATCGTAAAAAGCCTTCACGCTTTCGGGAAATTTCTCTGCCCAGTCGCCTACAATAAAAAAAGTGGCTTTTGCATTATGCTTTGCAAGTATTTCAATCAGTTGGTCGGTGTCCTGATTAGTCCACGCGGCGTCAAAGGTTATTGCAATCTTTTTTTCAGTTGTACTGACAGAATAAACAGGCAGTTTGCGGTTGGTTGATGAAGCTGAAATGTTCCTGCTTAAAAGCAATCCTGCAATTATGGTGACGGCTAATATGACACATAAAAATCCTATAAATTTTTGTTTGGTTACGGTCCAGATACGCATAAAAAATCCCTCCTGTAAAATATACGGGAGGGATTAATATTTATGTATTGATTTTTATGTGCTTATTCTGCTTTAGGCTGGCGAAGACTTGCAATTTCGTCTTCAATAAATTCTTCCATTGAAGGCTGTTCGTTGTATTGCTTTCTGAGACCTTTACCAACTACAATATTAAGAACAACATTGATGATGAAAAGAACTGTACCTACAATAAAGCCAAAACCAAGACTGCATTCTGTAATGATTCCGCCGCCAAGTTCAGTACAAGCATTTGTGAACTGCACGAAGAAGATTGATGCAACTGCCCAAGAAACTGTGCTGATTACATTAAGAATTACATTAAAAGCATAACGCATTTTAATGCCCGAAATCAAAAGCACAAAGAAGTTGAGAACTCCGCATACAACAGCTACGAGCAACAATACGCAAGCAATAACAACCATAAGTGTTGCATCGCCGAGCACTTCACCGCCTACAAGTTTTAACACGCTGCCGATATCAACTTTAAGAAGATAATTGAGAACGAATGTTAAAAATGAAACTGACTGCTCACCGCTGTAGAATGGGAGAGTAACCTTGAAATTGTAAAGAGGAAGAAGAAGTGCAATAAGCGGTGCAAATGTCATTATAAGACGAACAATTCTGAGCTTTGAACCAACAACTGAGTTCTTGAAGTTATTTGTCTTATAGTGCATACTTGCAAAAGCGTGTTCTGCAAAATCAGCATCGTCATTCAATCTTTTTTCCCACTGATAGTTAGGAATGTTTGTTCCGCATTCAGGACATTCAGCCTTAATGTTCCAAATTTTAAGGGTGTGTCCGCATTCTGGGCATTTAGCAGCCATAAAATCAACTCTTTCTTTAAGTTGGCTAAAATAATCCAAAACCGTTTTTTGAATGGATATTTTCGCCAATCTATTGTTAAAATTCTCGTAAATCCACAAAGGATCTACTACGTTTTGTGCCTCAGCTTGACGAAAATCTCCTATTCAAAAAATCTTCGACCTGAAAGAGAAGATTTTTAATTGGATTTTTGGCAACTGAGTACGATGGAAGGCTAACGCCTTTCGAGAGCGAAGAACCGATAAAACTTTAAAATTGTCGCTTTAAGGCTATTCGGATTATATTCGCTAACTTATTTATTAAAGATTATCCAATATTATACTATAATTATTTCCTTTTTGCAAGTCTTATAACGTTCCATGAAAGTGATTTAAGCTTAACAGAAAGATTTTTACCATCCAGAACAGGTTTTTCTGCAACAAAAGGCTTAACAGGAGTGTGGATTGCACTGTTTTCAGCCTTAATGTCGTAACCGCTCATTTCAATATGCTCAAGAACTTCAAAGCCTTCAAAATCAAGAAGTGAAACGTCAAAGAGAATATCTTCTTCCATATTTCTGTTAACTGCAAAGATTGTAAGACTTTCTTTATCTTCACTCATTGTAGCGATTGACTCAACGTCAGGAACATCTGTGAATTCCTTTGTGTCGTGTTTGGGAGAAATAACTCTTGATTCAAGTGTATAACCACGACCATAGTTTGAAACGTGCATAAACGGGTAGAAGGTTGTCTGCTCCCAACAAGCACCGCCGTTTTCAGTCATAATAGGTGCAATAACGTTTACAAGCTGTGCAAGACAAGCGATTTTCACTCTGTCTGCATTTTTAAGAAGTGTAATAAGTGTGAGACCAACTAAAAGTGCATCTTCAAAGTTATAAATATCTTCAAGTTGATGTGGGGCAGTACTCCATCTCTCAACAGGTGCACCGTTTGAATGATACCATACATTCCACTCATCAAATGAAAGGTTAATAGTATGCTTTGAATGTTTTTTACCCTTTATGTAATCACAGATACAAACAACGGTTTTGATAAAGTCATCCATAACCATATTTTTAGCAAGGAACGACGGTGTGTCATTTGCGCGGTTGTTAAAGTAAAGGTGCAAAGAAACATAGTCAACCTTGTCATAAGCCAAGTCAAGAGTTGTAGCTTCCCACTCGCCGAAAGTAGGCATATCCCAAGCAGAACTTCCGCAAAGGACTGTTTCAATAGAACCGTCAGTCCATTTCATAACCTTTGCAGCTTCAGCAGCCGTTCTGCCATATTCATAAGCAGTTTTACGACCGATTTGCCAGTCCCCGTCCATTTCGTTACCAAGACACCAAAGTTTGATGTCATGGGGATTCTCGTATCCGTGTGAACGACGAAGGTCACTCCAGTAACTGCCTGATTTGTGGTTGCAGTACTCAACAAGATTTCTTGCTTCTTCAGGTCCGCGAAGTCCGAGGTTTACCGCCATCATAGGTGCAGAGTTTACTTTTTTACACCATTTTACAAACTCATTTGTGCCGAAAAGGTTAGGCTCTGTAACACCCCATGCAAGCTCAAGTTTTTTAGGTCTTGACTCAACAGGGCCGACGCCGTCTTCCCAATTATAACCTGAAACAAAGTTACCGCCGGGATAACGTACAATCGGTACATTAAGCTTCTTTACCTTTTCAATAACGTCAGTTCTGAAGCCGTCTTCGTCAGCAAGCGGATGATCAGGCTCATAAATACCGCCGTAAACCGCTCTGCCTAAATGCTCAATAAATGAGCCGTAAACTCTGTCATCAATTTTTGCACTTGTAAATTCAGATACAAGTGACATTTTTGCCTTTTTCATATATATACATATTACCTCCAACGGAGTTATTGTGCAGTTGTTGTTTCTGCAGTTTCTACTTCCTGTTTTTCTTCAAGGAATGAACGGAAAAGTTCACGGTTTTCTTCCATATCCATTACAAGACAGGCGCCAACCCCTGAAATTGTCTTGTTTGACCAGGTCTTGTCTGCAGGAATCTGGTGCTGAACTATCGGGTATGAATAAGCCTGATTGAGAACGGCATCAATACCGATTTTCATAATTCTGTCAGAATCAAGGTTTGTCTTGACAAGCGGAATTACCGTTTCAGCAAGGCTTAAAAGTTCAGGAATACTTTTTGTAAGAGCCTTGTCAACTATAGCAGTAATTACCTTGCGCTGACGCTGTGTTCGCATAAAGTCAGAGTCAAGATAACGAATTCTGCTGTACCAGAGTGCCTGTTGACCGTTAAGAAGCACATCTTCGCCTGCTTCAATTCTTACGGGAACACCAACACTGCCTGAATTGTATGTATAGTAACTTTCTTTTTCTGTAACATCAACATTGATACCGCCAAGCTCGTCAACAACAGTCATGAAAATTTCAAAGTCAACAAGTGCATAATAGGGGATTTCAACGCCAAAGTTCAGTTCAAGTGTATCAACGAGCATCTGAATTCCGCCTCTGAAATATGCAGAATTAAGCTTTGAACTGCTGTTTCTGCCTGCAATTTCAACATAAGAGTCACGAAGAAATGATGTGAGTTTAATCTGACCGTTCTTGTTATCAAGAGTAACAAGAATCATTGTGTCAGAACGTGAATCAGTTTCACCCTCACGCGCGTCAACACCTACAAGAAGAATATTGATCTGGTCTTCATTACTGTATAGTTCGGAGTCAGAAATATACAGGTTTTCACCTAACGGCTCATCTGTGTTGAATGATGACAAAAGCTTGTCAACTGTGTTGTAACCGTAAAAGCCGATACAGGAAATACCGACAATAATAACGCATAAAAGAACAATAAATGCATTTCTGATTGGATGCTTTTTCTTTTTCTTCTTGTCTTTTCTACGTCTGTCAGAGTCAGATGCAATATCACCGTAAACCTCACTTACGTCGTCATACTGAATTTCCTGACGGCGACGGTTTTGCACTGCGCTGTTATATTTTACGGTAAAATCGCCGTTAAAATAATCATCATAATCTTTTGGTGTGTTTTTCTGTGGATTTCCCGAAAAAGACGAAATATCTTCGTATCTGTCAGCATCAACGGAATTGCTGTAAATATCTTCAAAATCATCGTTTTTTGACGAGTTACTGAAAATGTCCTCAAACTCATCATTTATATTGTTAAAGCGGTTGTCAGCCAAAACTTACACTCCTTAATCTGAAAACATCATTATCGATCTTATTTTACAACAACCGAGTAAAAATCACAATGGTTTTTTCAAAAAAAGCATACTGTTTTGAAGATTTTTTTGTCATACACTTGAAACATCTGCAGAAAATATGTATAATGTAAAACAGTTTTAGAAGAATTTGCGATTTGCAAGTTCAATTTTCGGGAGTAGATACATATGTTAGGTAAATATGTAAGGGTTCGTGTTACGAAACCTATGCACTCCTTTGACAGCGAAAATGGTATTCCTTATCAATTGAATTTCGGTACTGTTGAGAGCGGACTCGACGCACGTTCTCCCGTCAAGGGTGCATACATTATGGGCGTTACACACAGGGTAAGAGTTTTTGAAGGTCGTGTAATTGCTGTTGTAAAAAGAAAAAATATGGGCGGAATAATGCTTGTTGTTGCGCCTAAAAGCAAACGCTATATAGTGCATCAGATTGAAGATGCAATTGAGTTCGCTGAGAAAAAGGGGACTTATGATATAAGTTGTCTTTATGAGTGCTCATGCGGTGCGGTTGTTTACCGCATTATTAACGGCGAAACAAGATTTTTGCTTATAAAGAATAAGCGTAGTGCCAACTGGGGATTCCCTAAAGGCCATATGGAACGCGGCGAAAATGAAAAAGAAACCGCATACCGTGAGGTGCTTGAAGAAACAGGAATCAGAATTAATTTCTTGCCTGATTTCAGATACAAGTCTGAGTATTCAATACAAAACCGTATTGAAAAAAAGGTAATTATTTTCCTGGCTACTACTGAAGATGTGAATACAATTATTCAGCGTGAGGAAATTGAAGAATATCTGTGGCTTAAATACGATAAGGCTATGAATTCTCTTAAATTCCCTAACGATAAATTCCTTTTGACCAAGGCGAAAGAATATCTTGAAAAAGCGGGGGTAACAAATGGTTGAAACATTGGTTAATGAACTGGCAACCTTTTTGCAGGACAAAATTCCTGAAGAATTGATTGCGTTTGTAATTTCGCTTTGTCCCGTGCTTGAATGCCGTGGGGGAATGATTGCCGCACGACTTATGGAAATTCCTTTTTTAAAAGCATTTCTTATATGTTATATAGGCAATATGCTCCCAATTCCGTTTATTATTCTTTTTATAAGAAAGATTTTTGATTTTTTAAGACGTTTTAAATTCTTTGAAAAAATCATTTTAAAACTTGAAGCAAAGACAGAAAAGAACAAAGAAAAGGTATTAAGATATGAATCTTGGGGACTTTTAATTTTTGTTGCAATTCCATTGCCCGGCACAGGTGGATGGACAGGTGCTTTAATGGCAGGTCTTCTTGATATGAGATTTAAGCGTGCATTACCTATTATTGCACTTGGCGTACTTATTGCAGGATTTATAATGTCAGGTCTTACTTACGGAATATTTCAGATGTAAATGAACAATAAAAAAGGGAGCTGTAAAAAACTTTCGTTTTTTACAGCTCCTTTTTTAGCTTTTTGTTTAATCTTTTGCCGGTTCTTCGACCTTAAATCCCTTTTTACAAAGGATTAAAAGCGGTATGAATACAAGTAATGCAATTATTGCACTGTAAAGGAACATTGTAGCATCAGGAACAATAGTTTCAACTCCGTACTCATTTGTATAAACAGCACCTGCATTTCTACAAGCAATGTCACCAATAGCAGGACCTACAACCATAGGAATTAAGACAACAAAAATCATACGGATTCCTTGGAAAAGACCAGCTTTGCCAACAGGAATAAAGTCACGAATTGCAGCGTTTAACTGAATTGTCAAAACAAGGTATCCAATGAATGTAGGTGCAACACCGATAAGAACGGTGTAAAGACTTGTTGAAGTAGAGAGAATAAAAAGACCTACTGCAAGACAAATAACACCGGGAACGAAACCTAAAATCTTGCTTTTATTAGATAACTTCATAAGAAGAATTACTCCGGCTACAAGCACAGCAATAACAATAACAGCAACCACAATAAGTGATGTTGATAAAGGTGAAAGCAATGCAGCATTTGAACTGTCAGCAAGAACTACATATTGAAGATAAACGAACAAGTATGGGAAGAATACTTGGAATGCACAGTTAAAAATACAAACTGATGCAAGAGTTAAATAAAGTCGAGAATTTTCTTTGATTACGCTTGGTCTAAAGCCATAGAAAAGGTCTGCCCAGTAGCTTGCATTTTTCTCAGCTTCTGTTCTGTGCTCAGGCTCTTTAAGAGTGAAAAGGCCAACGATACCACATATTGTAACTATAAGGCCAAGTCCAACGAAAAATGTTGTATATGAAATCTTACCTGCCTGTGCAAATGAGCCAACACCCATAACAACACCCATAGCAGCAAATCCGATAAATGTAAATGCAGTTTCAACTGCCGGTCTTGTTGATGGAGTAGTAACATCAGTTACCCAAGCGTTGAAAGCAGAGTCATTACTTGTTGAGCCCATAAATGTCATTATCATATCCATTATGATAACAACCCAAACGGTTGCAGTTAATACTTTAACGCTATCAGTGATGCCAAGAATTGTTGAAATATTATCTCTTGATATAAATCCAAACAATCCTGTAACAATACCCCAAGCTATGTAGCCGAATGAAATGAATATTTTACGGTTTTTCATTCGGTCACTAAATGTGCCCATAATAAATGTTGTTACAACTGCTGTGATGGCAGAAAGAGCAACCATTCTACTGATTGCTGTTGTAGGTGCCATTGTTCCTGCAAGTGCTTCTGCTGATGCTCCTGCATAAACAGAGTTATAAAGGAATGTGTTAAAATACATATTTTCAACATTCCAAGCAACTGCACCCATAAAATTGAACAGTATAATGTTAAACCATAGCTGTTTACTTAATTTTCTATTATTACTCATTTTACGCACCTCAATTATTTAAAGTAATAAACCCGTGCTTCATAAGGTCGTGTTACAAAGGTGTTCTTGTTAACAGGGTTAAGTCTGTAGTTTGAAAGAACAAGTTCACCGCTTGAAAGGTCAATACCTTCAGGTGCCTCAAAGTTGATGCATTTTTCAGTGAATGAGCAGACAACAAGAATTTTTTCACCGTCAAGATTTCTTTCATACACATAAAGTTTGTCGCTGTTTTTGTAATGCTCTTTGTAATCGCCGTAGATTGCAACTTCGTGTTCTTTACGGAATTTAAGAAGCTTACGGTAGTAGTTGAGAATTGAATTCTCGTCTGCTTCAGCGGCTGCAACGTTGATTTCAGTATAGTTTGGGTTAAGGTTAAACCAAGGCTCAACTGTTGAGAAACCTGCATATTCGCTGTCGTCCCACTGAACAGGAGTTCTTGAATTTTCACGTGAGCCGGCGTTAGCCATTTTAAGGAACTTTTCACCCTTAATACCCATTTTTGCAAAGGTTTTTTCATTGTTGAATGTCATCATATCCTTGAATTCATCAATTGAGTGAAGTTCGATGTTTGTCATACCGATTTCCTGACCCTGATAAATAAACGGAGTACCCTTTTGCAAATAGCACATAGTTGCAAGCATTTTTGCACTTTCAACTCTGTATTTAAGACTGCCGTAACGGTCAACAATTCGTGGGTGGTCGTGATTTTCAAGGTAAAGTGTATGCCAACCCTTGCCGTTCATAGCATCATACCATTTTTGGTAGCACTTTTTCATCTTTTTAAGGCTGAACGGAGTTTTAATCCAGTCAGTCATAAAGCAGTCAGCTTCAAGGTGGTCAAAACTGAACATGGTTTTAAGTACCTGAGTTTCGTCTTCTGTAACAAACTTAAGAACTTTTTCAGGAGTAATCAATGGACCTTCGCCAACTGTGAAACAGTCATATTTTGAAAGAACATCATCGTGGAATTCTTTAAGATATTCGTAAAGGTGAGGACCGCAGTTGTAATGCTCCATACCTGCAGCAACAGGAATCGGAACACCGTTTGGAAGGCCCTCTTTCTTTGAAATGTATGTAATAACGTCTTCGCGGAAACCGTCAACACCCATATCAAGCCAGAATTTCATAACATTCTTAACTTCTTCACGAACTTTAGGGTTATCCATATTTAAGTCAGGCTGACCTTTGGTGAAAACGTGAAGATAAAATTCGTCAACCTCAGGTACATATTCCCAAGCACCACCCTCAAATGTTGAGAGCCAGTTGTTAGGTGGCTTTTTACCGTTTTTGCCTTTGCCTTTTCTCCAGATATAATAATCGTGGTATGGATTGTCAACGCTCTTGCAAGCTTCTTTGAACCACATATGTTCAGTTGATGTGTGGTTAACAACAAGGTCCATAAATACCTTCATACCACGTTCGTGACAACCGTTGAGAACCTTTTTGAATGTTTCCATATCGCCGTATTCAGGGTTAATGTCCATATAATCGGCAATATCATAACCGTAGTCAGCGTTAGGTGATTTGAAAAGTGGTGAGAACCAGATTGCGTCAATACCAATACTCTTAACGTAGTCAAGTTTCTCGTAAATACCTTCAAGGTCACCAATACCGTCACCGTTTGAGTCTTTGAAACTGCGAGGCCAGATTTGGTAAACTACCATTTCTTTATACCAAGCTTTATTCATAAAAATAACACCCCTTATGTTTTTGAAATATATACAAATTAAGTATAACACAGAAAAATATTAAAAACAATTATATTTATAAAAAAAGTAGGGGACAATAACAGCATCGTCCCCTGATAAATTCATTATTCTTCTTTTGAAAACATTTCCTTGCTTACGTGGCAGATAGGACACTCAAAATCGTCAGGTAAATCCTCAAATTTTGTGCCCGGAGTAATGTCCATTTCAGGACATCCTGCATCTTCGTCATACATCCAACCGCAAACCTCACAAACATAAACCATAAAAAGTCCTCACTTTCGTTTTTTATAGTTTGCGTTTCATATGAACTTTTATGCAAATATCTATAAATCAGCGTCGCAGACCCTTAATTCTGCATTTTGCATTCATCATTCTGCATTCAGCGTAGCTGTTATCATATAATGGTCAGAAATATCAGATTTTTCACCTGTGTTGTTGTGTACCGCATAATCACTTGCAGTAAATCCGCTTACGAATATATAGTCAATAGGCTCGGTGTGCGGATTTTCACCCCAACCGTGATATGTTGGCACATTGTTACCGTTGTTTACATTCATAAATCCATTATCAATAAGCATTTTTACTGATTCGCCATCGCTGTACTGGTTAAAATCGCCTGTAATGACAATCGGAACATTTTCATATTTTGTAGTCAGTTTTTCAGCATATTCCACTATCAGCTTTCCACCAAGATTTTGTGCCTCAACACTTGCATTGTCAAGGTGAGTGTTCATATGAATGTATGTAAAACCTGTCGCTTTATTTTCAAGTACCACATAAGAGCAAATTCTGTAACATCCTGCATTTTCGTATTTCGACTCAGCTTCAGGTGTTTCTGAAAGCCAGAATGTGTCGCTTTCAAGTAAGTTAAACTTGTCTTTAAGATAATAAATTCCGTTCATTTCTGATTTTTGCTCGTTTTCGTCACCGCCACGCTTAACACCGTAATAAGCGTATTGAGGTAAAAGTTCTTCAAGTCCTTCAACCCATATGCTGTTGATTTCCTGAACACCTAATGAGTCGGGGAGTGTGTTATTAATCTGTTGCGCAAAAAGGTGCATTCTGCGGGTTGTGTATGTACCCTCAAGCAAGTTTCCCCAAGGTGCAGCAGTATTGTAGCTGGCAACAGAAATTTCATCGTTATTTTCCAACTTTTGCTGTGAAGATTTGATTTCCACATCGGGCGTCATCGGGTAAACTGCAAAAAAACCCGCAACAACGATTGCAAACACCAGTAAAACAGATACAAAAGAAATTAAAATTATTTTTATACTCTTTTTCATAAAAACACCACTTTTTGATCAAGTATTAACTATAATTTAGCATAAAAACATTGTAAAATCAATCACGATGTGCTAAAATTCAGTATAGTTATAATTATTTTTAAGGTGAGAATTAAAATGAAAATTATAATAGTTGGTGACGGTAAAGTAGGCGCCGCACTTGTCGAGCATCTTTCACAAGAAGATCACGATATTGTGGTAATTGACCAGAGCCAGAAAGTAATTGAACAAATGGTAAACTCATACGACGTTATGGGTATTTGCGGTAACGGCGCAAGCTATGAGGTACAAATTGAGGCAGGCGTCAGTGATGCGCAACTTTTCATAGCGGCAACGTCATCTGATGAACTTAACATTCTCTCTTGCCTTATGGCAAAAAAGGCAGGAGCTGAGCATACAATAGCAAGGGTAAGAAATCCCGAGTATTTAAAGCAGATTCCATTCTTTAAGGATGAACTTGGACTCAGTATGATTGTGAACCCTGAGCTTGATGCTGCAAATGAAATTGCAAAGGTACTTCGATTCCCGAATGCTATCAATATTGAAACTTTTTACAGAGGGCTTGTTGACCTGGCGGAAGTTAAAATTGATGAGGGAAACCCCTTGTGCGATATGCAACTTACTGATATCTTCGGCAAGTTTAACGTAAAAATCCTTGTTTGTGCAGTTCAGCGTAAAAATGAGGTTATTATTCCTCGCGGTGATTTTGTTCTTAAAGCAGGCGACAGAATTCACATAACCGCACCTCGCGGAGTGCTTGTAAACTTTATGAAAAAGTTGAAGATTTATAAGCATCGCACAAAAGACATTATGATTATCGGTGGCGGCAAAATGGGTTACTACCTAGCACGTCAACTTTGTGAAACAGGCGGTTACAATGTTAAAATTGTTGAGATTAACGCTGACCGTTGCGAAAAACTTTGCGAGTTGCTTCCCGATGCCAATATTATTCACGGCGACGGAACAGACCGTGCAACTCTTCTTGAACAAGGACTTGAGGGACAGGACGCATTTGTAGCCCTTACCACAATCGATGAAGAAAATATTATTTCTGCTATGTATGCGGGTTCTCTTGGCATCAGCAAAACAGTAGCAAAGGTAAACAGAGTATCATATGACGTACTTGAAAGCATTGGTATGGACAGTGCTTTCTCATCAAAGGCAATCGCCGCAAACAGAATTGTGGCTTTCGTAAGAGCGCTTGAAAATTCAGGAGAAGAATCAAGTGTGCAGACTCTTTACAAGCTTGTTGGCGGTAAGGTTGAGGCGCTTGAATTCAATATTACATCTGATTTTCCTAAAATCGGTGTTCCGCTTAAGGATTTAGAACTTAAGAGTGATACTCTTATTGCTTGTATCATAAGAAATCACAAGGTTATATTCCCCGGCGGTAACGATTGCATTGAAAAAGATGACAGTCTTGTAGTCGTTACAAAGCGTAATCACATAAGCAGTATTAACGGGATTTTTGAGTAAGGTAATTGTATGAATTATAAAATGGTATTCAAAACCGTAGGCAGACTTTTGCAGGTTGAAGCCTTGCTTATGTTTCTGCCCTTGCTGGTTTCAATTTATTTTGAGGAAAAAATTGAATATGTTTTCCTGATTACAATCGGTTTGTTATTTGCAACAAGTCTTGTTATGACTGTTCCAAAAACCGAAAACAAGCGTATTTATGCCCGTGAAGGACTTGTAATTGTTTCACTTTCCTGGATTTTAATGTCACTTTTCGGTGCATTGCCGTATTTAATTTCAGGTGCAATTCCTTCTCCTGTTGATGCATTTTTTGAAACTGTTTCGGGTTTCAGTACAACGGGTGCAACAATTCTTGTTGATATTGAAGCGTTACCCAAATGCTTATTGTTCTGGCGTTCGTTTACACACTGGATTGGCGGTATGGGAATCATCGTTTTTGTTCTTGCGTTTCTTCCCAAAAAAGATATGCAGTCAATGCATATTTTAAGAGCAGAAGTGCCCGGACCGAGCGTTGGTAAGCTTGTTTCAAAAACTGCCGTAACAGCAAGAATTCTCTATATCATATATACAGTGTTCACTATTGCTGAAATCGTTGCGTTGCTTTGTTGTGATATGCCGCTTTTTGACAGCGTTACAACTGCATTTTCAACTGCAGGTACAGGCGGTTTCGCAATAAGAAATGCAAGTATTGCTTCATACAATAATTTTGCTGCTGAAATGGTCATTACAGTGTTTATGGCATTGTTTGGCATTAACTTTAACCTTTTCTATCTTCTGCTTATAAGACAGTTTAAGCGTGCATTCAAGAGTGAAGAACTCTGGACATATCTGTTTATTATTTTCGTATGTTTTGCTATAATTACGGTTGATATTTATCCGATAGTTGAGTCACTTGGCACAGCACTTCGTCAGTCAATATTCCAGGTCGTTTCGGTTATTACAACAACGGGATTTGTAACTGCGGACTTTAATAAATGGCCTGTGCTTTCGCAGATGATAATAATTTTCCTTATGTTCCTCGGCGCTTGCTCAGGATCTACAGGTGGCGGTTTAAAGGTTGGCAGAGTTCTTATTCTTGCTAAAACTGTTTTCAGGGAACTTCGCCGTGCGATTAACCCGAGTCGTGTAAAGGCAATTAAGCTTGATGGTGCACTTGTTGATAATCAGGCGGTATGCACGAATACAACGTATTTCCTTATTTATATTTTTATAATTGGCGTTTCGGTTTTACTTTTATCTTTTAACCATTTTGATTTCTCAACAACGCTGACGGCAGTTGTAACGTGTATAAGTAACTTGGGGCCAGGTCTTTCAAGAGTAGGACCAATTGAAAATTTCAGCGCATTTTCTGATTTTTCAAAACTTGTACTCTGTGCAGATATGCTTATAGGCAGACTTGAGATTTTTCCAATGATAGTTCTCTTTATGCCTGCAACATGGCGAAAAAGCGTATAAATTATTTAAGAAGGTTTTTCTATGTTACCAAAAAGAGTTTATGTAAAAATAAATCTCGACAACATACAAAAGAATATTAAATCTGTAATTGAAAAACTTGGTAATGATGTAACCGTAATGGGTATTGTCAAGGCAAACGCTTACGGTCACGGTGCAGTTCAGGTTTCAAAAGCTCTTATTGAGGCCGGTGCAGGTATGCTTGGCGTTGCTGCTATTGATGAAGCAGTAGAATTGCGTCATAACGGAATTGATGCACCTATTCTTGTTTTAGGTCAGATTTTCAGTCAGGATTACGCTATTGCGATTGAAAACGATATTATATGCACAGTTGTTGATATTGACACTGCAAAAGGACTTTCTGAAGCAGCCTTGAAAATGGGGAAAAAGGCAAATGTGCATATTAAAATCGATACGGGTATGGGCAGAATCGGCTTTCAGCCTGACAGCGACGGTGAAATTCAGATTAAATCTGTTTTTGACCTTGAAGGTATCAACGTTGGCGGTGCTTTTACACATTTTGCTTGTGCTGATACAACAGATAAAACATCTGCAAACAATCAGAAAAAGAAATTTCTTGAATTTACTGATAAACTTATAAATGATGGCTATGCAATTCCAATCCGCCATATGTATAACAGCGCATCGGTTATGGAGTTAGACGGCTACTGCGGTGAAATGGTCCGTTGCGGAATTATGACATACGGCTTGTACCCGTCGGATGAAATGAATAAAGAATACAAGCTTTATCCTGCAATGGAATTCAAAAGCAGCGTTTCATTTGTAAAGACAGTAAAAAAAGGCTTTACCGTAAGTTACGGCTCAACCTTTGTGACTGATAAAGATATGAAAATTGCTACTGTTCCCGTTGGTTACGGTGATGGTTACCCAAGATACCTTTCAAATAAAGGCGAGGTACTCATAAACGGAACACGCTGTAAAATTCTTGGCAGAGTGTGTATGGATCAGTTTATGGTTGATGCAAGCCACCTGGATGATATTAAAATCGGTGATGAGGTAACGCTTATCGGCACTGACGGTAATGAAACCATAACAGTTGATGATATTGCAGATACTGATTACCGCTTTAACTACGAATTCTGTTGTGTTATTACACCGAGAGTTCCGAGAGTATATATTAAAAACGGAAAAATAATTGAAGATTAAAAACAAAAATACCGTAGATGCTGTAATCTACGGTGTTTTTTTACTTGTTAAAGAAATTTACAAGTGACATTATAAAGACTGATGCAACAATTATTGGTAACACGTAAGTCACATAAGGTCGCATCCATTTTGCTACTTTAAGACCTTTACCTGCGTTTGCCTCATTAAAGAAGTTTTTCCAACCCCAGCCGTAACGGGTAGTACAGAAAATTATGAAAATAATTGTGCCAACAGGCAATAAGTTGCTGAGAATAAAATCTTCAAGGTCAAGTATTGTTGTACCTTCACCCAACGGTGCAAAATCCGAAAGAACATTATAACCCATAACGCAAGGCATTGACAGTGCAATCATTATAAAGGTGTTTATAAAACAGGCCTTTTTTCGTGACCAACCAAATAAATCCATATTGCAGGCAATTATATTTTCAAATGCGCCAATAACAGTTGAAAGTGCGGCAAAAGTCATAAACAAGAAGAAAAGCGCACCCCAAAACTGACCAAAAGGCATATTGTTGAAAATATTGGGAAGCGTTATGAAAATCAAAGGCGGTCCCGAATTTGCCTCAACTCCGTACGCAAAACAGGCGGGGAAAATAATAAGACCTGAACAAAAAGCCACAAAGGTATCAAGCCCTGCAACGCGTACAGCCTCACCCATAAGCGCATGTTCTTTGCCAATGTAGCTTCCGAATATTGCCATTGCACCAATACCAAGGCTTAAAGTGAAAAAGGCCTGATTCATTGCCGCAACAATAACTTTTGCAATTCCAACCGCTTTCATTGTCTCGAAACTTGGCTTCAGGTAGAATTCAAGACCTTCTTCACCGCCGTCAAGAAAACAACTATTTATGGCAAGCACAATCATAAGTCCCAAAAGAGCAATCATCATAACCTTTGTAACACGTTCAACGCCTTTTTGCAGTTTGAAAGAACAAATAACAAAGCCAAGAACTACAATGATTATCATATAGATTGTCATTTCGGGGAAGTTGCCAAGCATTTCGTCAAATTTATTCGAAATGCCGGTGCCGTCAAGTCCGTCAAATTCGCCTTTTGCGGTAGATACAAAATAATTAAGAATCCAGCCTGAAACTGAAGTGTAGAACATCATTAAAAGGTAGTTGGCAAGCATACACACAATGCCGTGATAATGCCATTTTGAACCTTCAGGCTCTAACTGCTGATAAAGTTTTACGGGACTTCTTTGTGCGGCTCGTCCCATTGTAAATTCAATAGTAAGAACGGGAACGCCCATAATAAGCAGAAAGAAAAGATATAAAACTACGAATGCTGCACCGCCGTATTGGCCTACCATCCACGGAAATTTCCATACATTTCCTATGCCGATTGCACACCCTGCACTCAGCAATATAAAACCAAGGCGCGAGCCTAATTTTTCTCGTTCCATAACTTATATAATTCTCCAATCAATTTCTGCCATACCTTTGGATTTTAAAAATTCATTGGCTTTTTTAAAATGGCCGTTGCCGAAAAATCCGTTGTACGCAGAAAGGGGACTGGGATGTGCTGACTGAAGCACTAAATGGTTTGGATTTGTTATGATTTTTGTTTTTGCCCTTGCATTTGCACCCCAGAGTAAGAATACCATTGGCTCGGGGCGTTGGTTTAAGAGCGAAATAACATTGTCAGTAAAAATTTCCCAACCCATTCCTTTATGTGAATTTGGTTGACTTTCACGAACAGTCAGTACCGTGTTCATCATAAGAACACCTTGCTTTGCCCAGTATGTAAGCTCGCCGTGCTCGGGGATCGGGTAGCCGTATTCCGCGTGAATTTCTTTATACATATTCTGAAGCGACGGAGGTGGATTAACCCCTTTAAGCACAGAAAAACAAAGTCCGTGCGCCTGATTTGGTTGATGATACGGGTCCTGCCCTAAAATTACAACCTTAACGTCTTTATAATCGGTATATTTAAGTGCGTTAAAAATGTTGTTCATATCAGGGTATATTGTTTGTGTTTTGTATTCCTGTACCAAGAATTTTCTCAAATTGAGATAATATGGTTTTTGAAATTCGTCCTTTAAAAGTATGTCCCAACTATTATTAAACTGTACCATTTTTTAATCTCTCAATCATCATAAATGCTGATTTGTAAATGTCACCGCAACCCATTGTAAGAACTAAATCGCCTGATTTTGCATTCTTTACAACATAGTCGGCAACTTCTTCCTGAGTGTTAAACCATACTGAATTCGGTATTTTTTCAGCGAGTTGTGAAGTATAAATATCATAAGTGTTCACTTCACGAGAACCCATAATTTCAGTCATAACACAGCGGTCAGGAATTTTAAGCACATCGACAAATTCATCGAAATGCATAGCAGTTCTTGAATATGTGAATGGTTGGAATACTGCCCATACTGTTTTGTAGCCCATTTTCATAGCGGCTTCAAGTGTAACCTTAAGTTCAGCAGGGTGGTGTGCATAGTCATCAATAAAATCAATGCCGTTGTATGTTCCCAGATCTTCAAAACGACGGCCTGCACCCTTGAATTCCTGTAATCCTTTAATGCAATCGTGGAATTCTGCACCTGAATAGATTGAAGATGCAATAGCAGCAAGGGCATTGAGTACATTGTGAATACCGGGGATTGAAAGTTCAACTGAGCCTAACTTTTCACCCTTATAAATTACGTCAAATTTTGTGAATGCGCCTTTGTATTCTTCTACATTTTCAGCGTAGTAATCATTTGCCTTATCAAAACCGAATGAAATCATTTCTTTGCCCTTAATGTCTTTGATGGCTTTAAGGGTATTTTCGTCGTCACCGTTATAAATTACTGCCTTTGTTGCAGAATTTGCAAACTTTGTGAAACTTAATATAAGATTTTCCATTGTCTTGAAATATTCAAGGTGGTCTTCGTCAATATTGAGAATAACTGCAACATCGGGAGACATATGAAGAAATGTGTCCTGATATTCACAGGATTCCATAACAATAGTTTCGGTATTTCCCACTCTGCCGTAACTGTTTGTAAGAGGTAATTTTCCGCCGATTACTGCTGACGGGTCAAGACCTGCACCCAACATAGTCTGAACTGTAAGCGAAGTTACGGTAGTCTTACCGTGAGTACCGCAAATGCCTATGCAGTTTGTAAACTGACGTGAAACCTCGCCCAATAATTCTGCACGTTGGAATGTGGGGATTCCACTTTCTATTGCGGCTTTGAGTTCAGGATTTTCTTTTGAAATAGCGGCGGAATACACAACCATTTCTGCACCCTCAATATTTTCAGCCCTTTGTCCCATCATAACCTTAATTCCCATTTTGCGAATACGGTCAACGATTGAACTTTCGTTGTTGTCAGAGCCTTGCAGAGTATAACCTTTGCTGTGCAGAATTTCAGCAAGAGGACACATACCGCTGCCGCCGATACCTATAAAATGTATAATTTTTGCAGTTTCTAAAACTTTTGAAATTTCGCTCATATTTATCACCACCCCTTATTATATTACATCTTTTGTAAAATTTAAACACCTAATCACCAATTTTCTCAAAAAACATATTCTATTACTGTAAGGGAAGGTGAAGTTTATATGAAAAACAGAAATACAGTCATCGTTGGCGGAGATAAACGTCAGAAATATCTGAAAGAATACCTGGCAGAGAAAGGATTTGATGTTTCATCATACGGACTTTTCGACTGGGATGATGATACAGATAAATTAAAGGCAATGATAAACGAGAATTCCGTAATTATATTGCCGTTACCTGCAACACGAAACGGCAAAACCATAAATATGCCCTTTTCAAAACGTGAGATTTCCGTTGACAGATTACTTTCTTTTCTCGGTAAGAATAATCTTGTTTTCGGCGGAATAATCAAGGGGGATTTGCTTTCACGACTTCGCGAAACCGATATTCCTTATATCGATTACTATGATGAGGCTTTTATTGAGAAAAATGCGGTATTAACGGCTTTCGGAGCACTTAAAATTCTGCTTGAGCATATAGACTTTGCATTGCCTATGGGAAATTACGCCGTTACGGGTTACGGCAGAGTAGCAAAAGAAACAGCAACATTACTGTCATCTCTTTCCTGTAGTGTCACGGTGTTTGCACGAAATCCGTCACAGCGTGAAGATGCCACCATAAAAGGCTGTAAAGCATACCCAATAACAGAACTTTCTTCTCTTGCTGATGAGTTTGACATTATCATAAATACTGTTCCGTCACAAATTATCGGGGAAGAAACAGCAAAAAACATAAAACAAGACTGTAAGATTATTGAACTTGCGTCTGCCCCGTACGGTATGGATTTTGAGGTTATGCGTCAGAATGGTGTTGACGTAATCAAAGCCTTTGGCTTACCCGGAAAATATACGCCAAAAACTGCAGGGGAGATAATTGGTAAAAAAATTGAAGAACACTTGCAAAAGGAGGAATAGAAATGGGCAAAGAAACTGTGGGATTTGCAATGTGCGGTTCCTTTTGCACCTTTAAAAAAGTAATCCCACAAATGAAAAAACTCGTAAACGACGGTTATAGAGTTATTCCTATAATGTCGCATACTGCATATACAACAGACACACGCTTTGGTAAATCACGCGATTTTAATGAAGAAATCGAACAGATTACGGGCGAAAAGATTATATATACAATCAGCGGTGCCGAGCCAATCGGACCTAAAGAGCTGCTTGATGCTCTTGTAATTGCACCCTGTACAGGTAACACTCTCGGAAAACTTGCAAACGGAATAAGTGATACGTCAGTAACCCTTGCCACAAAGGCACATTTAAGAAATCAGCGCCCCGTGATTATTGCAGTTTCAACAAACGATGCTCTCGGTACATCTGCAAAAAATATCGGAACACTGATGAATAGTAAAAATATTTACTTTGTACCTATGAAACAGGATGACTATATCAACAAGCCAAATTCAATAGTAGCGGATTTCGATTATATACTTGATACAGTCCGCGAAGTTCTTGCTACAAACCAACAACCGCAACCGATACTGTTATAAATGCAGAATGCAAAATTCAAAATGCAGAATTATTTATAAAATTAAGCTAAATAAAACAAAAAACACCGCAGATTGTAATAATCTACGGTGTTTGATTTTTACATTAATTCTGAATTCGCATTTATTTCTGCTCAAAGAACACTTTGAATGCTCTGTATGCCATATAAACGTCAAGCTTTGAAACAACTTCAAGTGGTGCATGCATTGAAAGTACAGGAACACCAAGGTCAATTGTATCAATATCAAGGTTTGCAACATACATGGCAACTGTACCACCGCCACCTGCATCAACCTTGCCAAGTTCACCAATCTGCCATACAACCTCATTTGCATTGAGCATTCTGCGGATTTTACTCATGTATTCAGCAGATGCATCAGAAGTGCCACTCTTACCACGAGCACCTGTGTATTTTGTAATAACAACGCCATTGTTTACGAATGAGCAGTTCTTTCTTTCACTTACTTCTGGGAAGCTTGGGTCAAATGCAGCGTTAACGTCAGCAGAAAGACACTCAGATGCTGAAAGTACTCTCCAAGGCTCAACTCCGCCCATTACTGCAAGGTCGTGAATAAAATATTTCATATATGATGAATTAAGACCTGTGTTGCCGTCAGAGCCGATTTCTTCTTTGTCAGTAAGAACTGTAAGGCAAGTATATTCAGGATTTTCTACATTGAAAATTGCCTGAGCAGCAGGGTATGCACACACTTTGTCGTCGTGACCGTATGCACCGATTAAACTTCTGTCAAGACCGATGTCACGAGCCTTGAATGCGGGGACAAGTTCAAGTTCTGCACTTAAGAAGTCGCCCTCAGTAATACCGTATTTTTCGTTAAGGATCTTAATGATGTTAAGCTTAACTTTTTCGCTACCCTCATCCTTTGAGAATGGACGTGAGCCGATTAAAATGTTAAGCTGTTCACCTTTGATACCCTCACTCATTGTCTGCTTCATTTGGTCTTGTGCTAAGTGTGGAAGAAGGTCCGTAACTACAAATTGTGGGTCATTATCGTCTTCACCGATTGTAACTTTTACGCTTTCACCGTTTGCTTTTACAACAACACCGTGAAGAGCAAGGGGAATTGCTGTCCATTGGTATTTCTTGATTCCGCCGTAGTAGTGAGTCTTGAAATATGCAAGACTTGAATCCTCATAAAGCGGATTTGGTTTTAAGTCAAGGCGAGGGGAATCAATGTGTGCGGCAGAAATTTTAACGCCCTCTGCGATGCTCTTTTTACCCATTACGCAAAGAATAATTGCCTTACCGCGATTGTTGTAATAAACTTTGTCGCCTGCGTTGTATTTCTTTGTGTTATCAAACTCTGTGTAGCCTCTTTTTTCAGCCTCTTTTACAAAGAAATCAACTGATTCACGCTCAATTTTTGCCTCGTCAAGATAAGCTTTGTAACCCTCGCAAAAATCGTCAGCAGCCTTGACTACTGTTTCGTCAACTGTTTCCATAACGTGCTTTGGCTCATAGAAAAGTTCTTTTTTCATTTCATTTAAGTCCATATATATTACTCCTTAATCATAGTTGAATTTGTGCCACAATGGGCCTTATTTCCACATTTAAATCGTATGGTGGGTAGTTCCACAGAACAAAATCTGCTTTACTTGTGAAAAAACTTTCATCTTTTTGAGCGTTGATTCGCTCAAGTGCTTTTTCTTTTGTAATGTTGTCACGCTTCATAATTCTTTCAAGTCGAATATCTTCGGGCGCTACAACTGCAACAGTAAAATCGCAAAGTGCATCTTCACCGCTTTCAAAAAGGGCGATTGCGTCAATGATTATTCCGCGATACCCCACTTCTTCCATATCTTTGATAATAGATTTGATTTCTTCTGTTACAGCAGGGTGGGTAATAGCGTTTAAATCGTTTGTACTTTGCTCATCTGCAAATGCGCGTGAGGCAAGAACAGGACGATTTGTAGTTCCGTCAGTATTCACAACATCGTCACCGAAACGCTCTTTTAATTTATTTTTGACATTTTCATTGTTGTTTATAACATCACGGGCAACTCGGTCAGCGTCAATGTGATAGCAACCGTATGCCATAAGCTTTTGTGCAACGGTGCTTTTGCCTGCACCTGTAAGCCCCGTAAGACCAATAATTTTCATTATATCACCTTGATTTTAAATCCTGCTGAACGGATTAAACGGTTATACACCGCAAGTCCCATACCCTTTGTGTCGGGACAACGGGCATAAACTTTCACGGCGCCCATTTCGTCCAATTCGCGCAAGGCATCAAACAATCTTGCACTTTGGCTGTAGCCGTCATTTTTTGTGCCGTATGTAACTGCGGGGCAGGAGAGAATTTCTTCTTCCCCATCAAAACATAATGCGGTTATGTTTTCTTCGCTTTCACAAAGATTTTTAAAAGTTTCAAAATCACTTTTAATTATTGTTATGTCGGCTTTTGGTGCGTAATGCTTGTATTTCATACCGGGGGAAGATGCAACTGCCCCCTCTTCTAACTTGTTAAGAACAGCATCATCAACCACAATTTCACCAATAAGAGCGGTCATTTCTTCAAGGGTTACACCGCCGGGGCGCAAAAGTCTTGGCGGTTCTTCTGCAAAGGAAATTACAGTTGATTCAACACCGATTTCCGAGTTACCACCGTCAATAATCAGCGGAATTCTGCCGTTCATATCGTCATAAACGTATTTCGCATTTGTAGGGCTTGGACTACCCGAAAGATTTGCCGACGGTGCCGCAAGTGGCAATCCGCAACTCTCGATTATCGCACGGGCATAGTCGCTTTTTGGCATACGGATTGCAACTGTATCGAGATTTCCCGAAACAACATTTGAAATTCTGTCGCTCTTTTTCATAATCATTGTAAGAGGTGCGGGCCAGAAATGATCTGCCATAATTTTGACTTTTTCAGGGACTTCTTCAACCAATGGTGCCAAATCTTCAAACTTAGCAATGTGAACAATCAACGGATTATCACTCGGTCTGCCTTTTGCCTCGAAAATCTTTTTAACAGCGTTTTCGTCAAAAGCATTTGCCGCAAGTCCGTAAACAGTTTCGGTAGGAATTCCCACAACCTCACCGTTTTTTAAGAGCTCGGCAGATTTTCGAAGTGCCTTGTCATATTCAGTTGTAATGTTAATTACTTCTGTTTTCATTTTCAAGATATTCCTTTGCTTCACGGTATGCAACAAGCTGAGCATTGCCAAAAGTTACAAGCAAGTTTGCATAGAAGGTTGTTTTTTCTGTGTTCTTCTTGTTTTTGAAGAATATAAACAATTTGTAATATGCAGAAATGTATTCAATCGGCATAATTTCTTTTTTACGTGGCTTGCCTGTTGTGTGAGAAGTGTTGAGCATTTCAAAAACCTTTGATTCGTAAGCATATTCATTGATATTTTCACCGCAGGTCATTGCATCAACCCACAACATTAAATTTGTGTAGTCATAATTGAGCATATTTTTGACCATCTTTAAGCCTGTAACAGACTCAAGAAGTGTATGAATTCTTCTTATGTATTCATTATATATTTCATAATTGCCCCTGATTAAAGCAATTCGCGCCATTTTGTCGTAAACTTTAATTTTTACGGAAACATCTTTATTATCGTTGAAGTTCTGCAAAAAGTGGTTGATTTCACACTCCGCACGGTCATAGTCACCCATTGTGAAGTAGGTAGTGATTAAATTGTAACTGTGGGTTGCCAACTGCTGTTTGCTTTTTGGATTTGTAGCATCGATTAAAATGTTTGTGCCATCTAAAAACGCCTGCATATTCAGTTGATAATTATGAACTTTAACAAAATTTCTGATTTTAGAAGATAAGATTATTTCAAAGATTGCGATTACTAACACAAGCATTTCCAGCCCGATAATTGCCAAATAGGGCAAAAACATATCAAAATCTATTACATTCATAATCAACATCGGAAGAATAGCAATAAGCCAAGTGATAAGAAGAATCTTGCGTTGATGTATCCACATAAATTTTTCAATTTTGTTAAGTTTAAGCATTTAAATCATTCCTCAGCCTTTAATTTTTCTGCTGTGTCTGCAGTTATGAGTGCGTCAATGATTTCGTCAAGGTCGCCGTTCATAATCTGCTCAATTTTATAAAGTGTAAGACCAATTCTGTGGTCGCTTACTCTGCCTTGTGGGAAGTTGTATGTGCGTATTCTCTCGCTACGGTCACCGGTACCAACCTGACTTTTTCTCTGACCCGCAATTTCAGCGTCGTGCTTTGCCTGTTCAATTTCAAGCAGTCGTGAACGAAGAACCTTTAAAGCCTTGTCCTTGTTTTTATGCTGACTGCGTTCATCCTGACATTCAACTACCATACCTGTTGGCAGGTGAGTAACACGGATTGCAGAGGAAGTCTTGTTAACCTTTTGTCCGCCTGCACCGCTTGAACGGAATACGTCAATTTGAAGTTCAGCAGGGTTTAATTCAAAGTCAACGTCTTCAGCTTCGGGAAGAACTGCAACAGTAACGGTTGATGTCTGAATTCTGCCCTGACTTTCAGTTTCGGGAACACGCTGAACTCTGTGAACGCCACTTTCAAATTTAAAGCGTGAATATGCACCATCACCGTCAACGCTGAAAATAACTTCTTTATATCCGCCAAGTTCAGTTGGGTTTTCAGAAAGAATTTCCATTTTCCAGCCACGAGCCTCAGCGTACATTGTGTACATTCTGAAAAGTGAGTTGGCAAAAAGTGCCGCTTCTTCACCGCCTGCACCGCCACGGATTTCAATAATAACGCTACGGTCGTCGTTAGGGTCACGGGGGAGAAGAAGTATTTTTAATTCTTCCCAGCAAACGTCCAACTGTTCTTTGGCGGTTTCAAATTCTTCCTGCACCATTTCTTTGAAATCTTTGTCCATTCCGCCTTCGTCTAAAAGCATTTTTGATTCTTCAAAAGTATCTTTGTAACTCTTGTATTCACGGAATTTCTCAACTACAGGAGTGAGTTGTTTTAATTCTTTCATCAGTTTTGTGTATAACTGTTGGTCACTTACAGTTGCAGGGTCGCATAACTGCTCATTAACTGTTTCAAATCTTTCTTCAATACCCAATAATTTATCAAACATCAGATTTTTCCTCTCGAATTACTTTTTTAATGTTCTTTTCAATTTTGATTCTCGGCACCATAACTTCCCGTTCACATTTCATACAGCGAATGCGAAAATCCATGCCTGCACGAAGCACTAAGAACTGCTTTTCGCCGCAAGGGTGTGCTTTTTTCATTTCAAGAATATCGTTAACTCTTATGTCCATAAAAACTACCTCAAAATATATTACATTATATAATACCATAAATATTATGAAAATAAAATACCTTATTTTAATTCTTAATTGAACTTTTATCTCATATTTATATACTAATTTTAAAATAAAGGTGATAATGATGAAAAAATACTACCCTGAGGGAATTCTCTTTGAAAGCAAAACCAATAAAAAGTGTATGGAGTCAATAAGCAATTTACGTGAATGTTTCTTTGGTGAAAAAATACTTGAGGGCAAAGCGCTGCTTTGCGACCGTGAACATAATTTACACGTGGATTTAGGTAATATTCAAGGTATAATTCCCCGTGAGGAATGTGCAGTAGGTATTTCTGACGGCAGCGTGCGTGATATTGCAATTATTTCAAGAGTAAATAAACCTGTAGCATTTAAAATTATCGATTTTATGGATGATGAGACAGGTATTCGTACTGCGATTTTGAGCCGTCGAGCCGCACAAGAGGAATGTATGGAAAGTTACATTAAAAATCTTTCGCCGGGCGATATAATTGACGCAAGAATTACTCATAATGAAAGTTTTGGCTCTTTCTGTGACATCGGTTGCGGTATTCCTGCACTTTTGCCTATTGACAGCATTTCAGTTTCCCGTATTCCTCATCCTGATGTAAGATTCAGTGTAAATACAGTAATTAAAGCCGTTGTTAAGAGTGTTGATGATTTAGGCAGAGTTACTCTTTCGCACAAAGAACTTTTAGGTACTTGGGAAGAAAACGCAGAAAACTTTAAAGCGGGTCAGACCGTTGGCGGAATTGTCCGTTCTATCGAAAAATACGGAGTTTTTATTGAACTCAGTCCAAATCTTGCAGGACTTGCCGAATATACTGATGACGTACAGGAAGGGGACAGCGCCAGCGTTTACATAAAAAGTATAAATCCCGAAAAAATGAAGATTAAACTTGCCATTGTTGACAGCTTCCCCGATAACAATGAGCCGTCACCTGTAAGGTATTATTTTGACGGAAATCATATAGACGACTGGCAGTATTCACCAAAAATTTCATCAAAAATCATTAAAAGTGTTTTTTAACAGAAAAAATATTGTAAAATGTAAAAAAATATGGTAGAATAGTCCCAGTTATAAAATAACGGAGGGATTTTATGAAAAAACTTAAAGTATTTTTAAGCCTTTTCCTTGCAATTGTTTTGACTTCAATTATGGTTTTGCCTGCATTTGCAGCTAATACTGATTGCGATTGCGGACACGCACCTGTAATTCAGGTTCGAGGAATCGGCGAAACACTCTATGACGCAGAAGGTAATGAGATTTTCTCAACTGAAAACATTGTTAATGCAATCTTACCTGTAATGCCTCAGCTTGCTCAGTTCTTGTTAAATACTTCTAATACAGAGTTGTTTGTTGATGCGGCAGAAACTGCAGTAAAGACAATCTTTGGCCCTGTTATGTATGATAATAACGCTGCAAGAGAGAATACAGTTACTGTAAATTGCAATAGCGCACCTGTTGAAGACTATATGGACTTTTCAACAAGTGATATAAGTGAAGAAGAAAAACTTGCAAAAGCACTTTATGAAGAGCTTGGCGATGATCATGTGTATCTCTTTACATACGACTGGACAGCAAATCCTTATGATGTTGTTGACCAGCTTGAAGCATTCATTGAAGAAGTAAAAACACAGTCAAATCACGATAAAGTTTCAATCAATGCTGAAAGCATGGGCGGTGCAATTGTAAACCTTTACCTTGATAAAAATGGTCATAGCGATATCGAAAATCTTGTTATGGCTAACTCTGCATTCAACGGTCTTGAAATGCTTGGTCAGCTCTTTACAGGTAATCCTGATATTGACGGTGAAGCACTTGCATACCTCATTACACAGAGTATTCTTGGTAATTCTGAATATGAGTCACTTCTTGCATATATTCCGATTTTTGAACAGTTGGCATTGATGGCAAATAACATTATGACAGCTGAACACGATGCAATTTATGAAAGAATTCTTATTCCTGTATTCGGCTATATGCCATCATTCTGGTGCCTTGTACCGGGCTATAGCATTGAAGAAGCAAAAGATGTTATGTTTGGTGAGAACACAGCAATGCTTGGCGAAACTCGTGCAAACGCAGGTTCAGAACTTCTGAAGATTGTCAACAAGATCAGCGTGGCAAGTAACAACACAGATACTTTGGTTGACAGAATGATTAACGGTTACAAGTTGCTTGGTTTCACAATCATTGCACCGATCAACAGCTATGCTAACGTTACAAACTACAACAGATATATTGCACCTGTTACACCATCTTCAAACTGGAATAGTGACGGCGTTATTGAAGTTTACAACGCAAGTGGTTGGGCAACAGCAGCTGATATGGGTTACAACCTTGGCGAAAACTATGTTCAGGCTGAACTTACTGATGTAGGTAATTTTGTTTCACCTGACAATATTATTGACGCATCAACTTGTCAGGCTCCTTTGAATACTTGGTTTATCAAGAATTTAAGTCATGTTTCATATGGTCTTGATGACGGTGTTGCAGATTTCTATGTATGGCTTCTTACAGCAACTGATGCACAGGATATCAACACAAATGCTGATTATCCTCAGTTCATGTATTATGATACTAACATTCCTCAGCTTATGACTTGGGAAGAAAAAGCTGAAAATGATGCTCAGGGTGGTATTAGTTTCCCTAACATCAGCCTTCCGGGGCTTCCTGAAATCGACTTAGGCAGCCTTGCGGCAGCACTTGAGCAGATTATACGCGGCCTTGGTGAGATTGACTTTAGTGCTCTTACAGGAATTATTACTTCACTTGGCGGTATTGTTGGTAGCTTAGGTGATATGATTAGCGGTCTTCTTGGTGGCAGCACAGGTACTGATACACCTGCTGATGACGGTGAAGACGAGGGTGATGACTTTGGTGATAGTATGTCATCAGATACATCAACTGATACAAGCACACCAAATGATACAAGCACATCAACTGACACAAGCACAAATACAGGCACTTCACACGTTGGTTCTTCAAAGGTTGACAGAACTAAGACACAGAGCACAGGCGTTGTATTAAGCGGAAATCCTGTATTCAGCAGTGGCGCAAGTTCTTGGATTATTCTCTTTGTAATTGCAGCAATAATCGCAGGTATTTTGATTATCAAACTTTAATCCCTTATAAATAAAAGAAACGGTAGTTCAGATGAACTACCGTTTTTCTATATTATTTAACAATTATTCAAACAATGGAGTGCTGAAATATCTTTCGGCTGTATCGGGAAGAACTGTTACAACAGTTTTGCCTTTACCAAGCTTCTTTGCAAGTTTAAGTGCTGCAGCAACATTTGTACCGCTTGAAATACCGCACATAATACCTTCAAGTCTTGCTAAATTTTTTGCAGTTCTGATTGCCTCTTCATCAGAAACAATGTAAATATCGTCATAAATGTTCTGATTAAGATTATCAGGAATAAGACCGTCGCCAATACCCATCTGTAAATGAGTACCGATTGTTCCGCCAGCAAGAATTGCTGCGTTTTCAGGCTCAACCGCCCAGATTTCAATATCGGGATTTTGATTTTTAAGAACTTCACCAATACCGCTGAGTGTTCCGCCTGTGCCAATTCCCGAACAGAAGCCGTGAATGTCACCTGCAACCTGCTCTAAAATTTCAAGCCCTGTGTGGTGCTTATGTACTTCAGTATTTTTCGGGTTTGTGAACTGTTGAGGAATATATACATTGGGATTTTCTTTCTGCATATTGAGTGCAGTCTGCAAACAATCATCAATACATTTTCCAATGTCACCCTCGTCGTGAACAATCATAACCTCAGCACCGTAATGCTCAACCAGTTTTCTGCGTTCTTCGCTTACAGAGTCAGGCATAATAATTATTGTACGGTAGCCTTTTACTGCACCAATCAGCGCAAGACCAATACCCTGATTACCGCTTGTAGGCTCAACGATAATTGTGTTTTCGTTAATGATACCTTGTTTTTCAGCGGCTTTAATCATATTGTAAGCAGTTCTTGTTTTTATTGAACCGCCAACATTCAAGCCTTCATATTTGACAAGCACATCGGCACTGTCTTCATCAACCATCTTTGAAAGACGGATTATAGGAGTGTGACCGATTGCCTCAAGTATATTGTTATAAACCATATTTTCTTACACCTCGTTTTACAACCTCATTATATTATCACAACATAAAAAAATATTCAACATATTTATTAAAATATCTTGAAAACAGCAGAAAAAGTTTTATAATTATAATAGATAAATTTGCGAAGATATCTGGGGGTATTCACAATGAATATTTTTGAAGTTATTAATTCTCTTGTGGCTTACGGAGTAAGAGAAGGCTTAATTGAAGAAACAGACAAGGTATGGGCAGTAAACAGAATACTCGAAGTTCTTCAAATGGACAGTATGGAAACTGACGCAGAAGTAAAATCCGATGACCTTGAAGAAATCTTAAAGACAATTCTTGATTATGCAACCCAAAAAGGTCTTTGTGAAGACTCAATTGTATATAAAGATTTGTTTGATACTAAGGTAATGGGGGCAATCACACCAAGACCATCCGAAGTTATTAAGACCTTTAAAGAAAAGTATGAAATTTCTCCTGAAGAGGCAACTGATTATTATTATCACCTTGCAAGAAAATCTGACTATATTCGTGAATACAGAATAAAAAATGACGTTAAATGGGTAACGAAAACACAGTATGGTGATATTGATATTACAATCAACCTTGCAAAGCCTGAAAAAGATCCTAAAGCTATTGCGGCGGCTACTAAAATGGAGCAAAGCTCATACCCTACCTGTATGCTCTGTAAAGAGAATGAGGGTTACAGCGGTAGAGTAAATCATCCTGCACGTCAGAATCACAGAGTTATTCCAATCTGTCTTGACGGCGTAAATGCGTTTATGCAGTATTCACCTTATGTTTATTATAACGAGCATTGTATCGTTTTTGATGAGGCTCATAAGCCAATGAAAGTTTGCGAAAAGAATTTCAGAAGACTTTTCGATTTCGTAAAGCAGTTCCCGCACTATTTTATTGGCTCAAACTCTGACTTGCCAATTTCAGGCGGTTCAATTCTTACTCATGAGCATTTTCAGGGCGGTCGTTACACATTTGCAATGGCTAAGGCAGAAATCGAAGAATACATTGAATTTTCGGGCTTTGAGGACGTTAAAGCAGGTATTGTAAAATGGCCTATGTCAGTAATTCGTCTTATGGGTGAAGATACTGACAGAATCTGCACTCTTGCAGGTAAAATCCTCGCAGCGTGGCGTGATTATTCTGATGATGACGCATTTATTATTGCAAAGACTGATGACGGTGCAATTCACAATACAATTACACCGATTACAAGATATACTGACGGTCATTATGAAATTGACCTTGTTCTTCGTAATAACATTACAACAGAAGAATATCCTGACGGTTTTTATCATCCACATCCCGAATACCATAACATTAAGAAAGAGAATATCGGTCTTATTGAGGTTATGGGACTTGCAGTTCTTCCGTCACGTCTTAAAACCGAAATTGCACTTTTAAAGGATGCAATCCTTGAGGGTAAGGATGTTAAATCAGATGAAAGAATTGCAAAGCATGCCGATTGGGCAGAGGTAATCAAATCAAAGCACAGTGATATTAATGCTGATAACTGTGACAAGATTATCCGCGACGAAATCGGTATTGTATTCGTTTCAATTCTTGAACAGTGCGGCGTGTTCGACAGAACAGAACAGGGTAGAGCACAATTTAAGAAATTTATTTCAAGTGTAAAATAGTTTTAAAGCAAAGTAAAACTCTCCACAGAATTTGTGGAGAGTTTTTGTTATATATCAAACTTTTTAGCGAATTTTGGGAACAACGGTTTAACCTCAAAGAATTTATCAAAGAACTTACCGCTCATACCAATTAAAAATCCGTTTACAAGAGTTGTTATAAGTGTTCCAATGCCAATTCCTACAAACTTTTTAAAGAATACAATCGTCATTATACAAGAAATTGCAAGAAATATCATATCAAACACGATTTTGAATTTCGTACGGTCAAGTGCGAAATGCTCAGTAATACCTTTAACAAAAAAGTCGTAAACCTGTGGGTAAAGGTATGTACGAAAACACATTGCAATTGCAAGGGCTGTTATGAGCGTACCAAGCGCAAAAAATGTAATTCTCAAAGGCATTGCCATACTGCCC
>CAYXMF010000005.1:0-30831 GCA_964465845.1 uncultured Eubacteriales bacterium
AACTACCCAAACCCATTTATTCCCGAACGTGCTGACCCTTATGTTACAAAAGGTCCAGACGGATATTATTATTTCACAGCATCATACCCTGCATTTTATAATGTTGACGCAGGTTATGACCGTATAATTTTAAGAAAAAGCAAAACCGTAATCGGACTTGCAAGTGCAGAAGAGATTACCATTTGGAAAGCTCATGATGAAGGCGTAATGTCAAAGCATATATGGGCACCTGAAATTCACTATATCGGCGGTAAATGGTACATTTTCTTTGCCGCAGGTGAGAAAGAAGCAATATGGAATATTCGCCCGTTTGTACTTATGTGTGAGGGACAAGATCCAATAAATGACAAGTGGATTGAAATGGGCAAAATGCAGGCAAGCGAGGGTGACGAAACCTCGTTCAGTACATTCTCTCTCGATATGACCTATTTTAATCATAATGATAAGCATTATCTTATCTGGGCAGAAAAGTTAGGTGATTCCTCACTCTTTATGGCAGAAATTAATCCTGCAGAGCCTTGGAAACTTATTTCAAAACCCATTTTACTCACTAAGCCCGAATACGATTGGGAGATTATTCGTCACCGTGTAAATGAAGGACCTGCAGTACTTAAAACCGATGACAAAATATATGTATTCTTCTCAGCATCGGGAACAGGTGCAGAGTATTGTATGGGTATGCTCTACGCTGACACAAATGCAGATTTAATGAATGCTGAAAGTTGGACAAAGTCCCCTGTACCTGCATTGCAGACAGCGGATTTAACAGGTGAGGCAGGACCGGGACACAACAGCTTTGTAGTTGATGAAAATGGTAATCAGTTGATTGTGTATCACGCTCGTCCGTCATCACATTTTGAGAAAAACTGCGGAACATATTTTGACGAGCCACTTTACGACCCTTGCCGTCACGCAAGAGTTAAATTAGTCACATTCGACAAAAAAGGTGTTCCTAACTTGAAGTAATTCTACTTGACATCATTCAACTGTATAAGGTATAATTTTAGTGTAAAAAGAACTTAAAATAAGTTTACATAACTGACGGAAAAAAGTGGACAACCACAAGGGAATGTAAACTAAATAAGAGCCGACCGTCTGGGCAATTCTATTTTGTTTACAAAGTGGGATTGCCCTTTATTATTTTCTCAGCAAAACTTGAATTTGTAAGGATGAAAAATATGGAACATAATAATTGGAATGGATTTAAAAAAGGTGTATGGCAAGATGAAATCAATGTTCGTGATTTCATTCAGTTGAACTATAAAGAATATAAAGGCGATGCTTCTTTCCTTGAAGGCACAACTCCGCGTACTGATGCAATGATGAAAAAAGTCAATTCACTTTTTGATCTTGAAAGGCAGTATGGTGGCGTTCTTGATATTGATACAACAAATGCGTCTTCACTTACAACATTTTTACCGGGCTATATTGATAAGCCAAACGAGTTGATTGTAGGTCTTCAAACAAACCGTCCTTTAAAGCGTGGCGTAAATCCTTTCGGCGGAATGAGAATGGTACGTCAGGCTTGTGAGGCTTACGGCTATCATCTCAGTGATAAAGTTGAAGAAGAATTCAAATACAGAACAACTCATAATGACGGTGTTTTCCGTGCTTATACTGATGAAATGCGTCAGGCTCGCAGATGCCACGTTATTACAGGACTTCCCGATGCATACGGCAGAGGCAGAATTATAGGTGACTACCGTAGAGTTGCTCTTTACGGTATTGACAGACTTATTGAAGAAAAGAAAAAAGATAAGGTGGAAAGAGCAAGCGGAAACTTCAATACTGACCAGATCCGTTTGTTTGAAGAACTTTATCAGCAAATTGCATTTTTAGGTTATCTTAAAGAAATGGCGGCATCATATGGCTATGACATCAGTCAGCCTGCTAAAAATGCCCGTGAAGCAATTCAATGGACATACTTTGCATATCTCGGTGCAATCAAAGAACAAAACGGTGCGGCAATGTCTTTGGGCAGAGTAAGTACATTCTTTGACATTTACATTGAACGTGATATAGCAAGAGGTATTCTCTCGGAAAAAAGTGCGCAGGAGTTAATGGACGATTTTGTAATTAAACTCCGTATGGCAAGACATTTAAGAACACCTGAATATAACGAACTTTTCGGCGGAGATCCTATGTGGATTACCGAAGCTGTAGGCGGTATGGGTGAAGACGGCAGAACTCTTGTTACAAAGAACAGTTTCCGTATGCTTAACACTCTTTATACTCTCGGCTCATCACCTGAGCCAAACCTTACAGTTTTGTGGTCAACATCACTTCCTGAAAACTTCAAGAAATTCTGTGCAAAGGTGTCAGCAGATACTGACTCAATTCAGTATGAAAATGATGATGTAATGCGTCCTGATTATGGCGATGATTATGCTATTGCATGTTGCGTTTCTGCAATGAAAGTGGGCAAGCAGATGCAGTTCTTCGGTGCTCGTTGTAACCTTGCAAAGTTGTTGCTTATCGCAATCAACGGCGGTTATGATACAACAAGCAAAATGCATATCGGTCCGCAAATGCCTGTTATGGAGGGTGAAGCTCTTGATTTTGATGCAGTAATGGAACGCTTCCAGATTTATATTGAATGGCTCAGCCACCTTTATGTTAATACAATGAATGTCATTCACTATATGCATGATAAATATGCTTATGAGAAAATACAGATGGCACTTCACGATACTGATGTTGAGCGTTTTATGGCATTCGGTATAGCAGGACTTTCAGTTGTTGCTGACTCATTAAGTGCAATCAAATACGCAAACGTTAAACCAATCAAGAATGGTGAAGGATTCATTATAGAATTCAAAACATCAGGCGAGTTCCCTAAATTCGGTAATGATGATGATCGTGTTGACCTTATTGCAAAAGATTTGACTAAACGTGTTATTACTGAACTTCGCAAAACACCTACGTACAGAAACGCAATTCATACTCTTTCTGTACTTACTATCACATCAAATGTTATGTACGGCAAAAATACAGGTGCTACTCCTGACGGCAGAAAGAATGCCGAGCCGTTTGCACCCGGTGCCAATCCTATGCATAACCGTGAAGAAAACGGTGCATTGGCGTCACTTAACTCTGTTGCAAAAATCAGTTATGATGATTGCCGTGACGGTATTTCAAATACTTTCTCAATCACACCTGAAGCATTGGGCAGAGATGAAGAAGAAAGAACAGAAAACCTTGTTGCAATTCTTGACGGTTACTTTGCAAAAAAAGCACACCATATAAATGTAAATGTGCTTAACCGTGAAACACTTATGGATGCTTATGAAAATCCTGAAAAATACCCCAATCTTACAATCAGAGTTTCAGGTTATGCTGTAAACTTCAATAAACTTTCACGTGAACAGCAACGTGAGGTTATCAGCCGTACTTTCCACGAGGCAATGTGATTATGAATTCGGTTGTAGGACAAGTACACTCAATTCAGAGTCTTGGTACTCTTGACGGACCGGGCTTAAGATTTGTAGTATTTCTTCAAGGCTGTAATCTTCGCTGTAAATGTTGCCATAATCCTGATACTTGGGAAATGCAGAGCGAAAAGCAATTTACAGCTCAGGAAATAGTTGAAAAAGCCTTGCACTACCGTGAATATTTCGGTGAAAAAGGCGGAATAACCCTTTCAGGCGGAGAGCCACTTTTACAGGCGGATTTTGCATATGAAGTGTTTTCTCTTTGCCACGAAAACGGAATAAATACTTGCCTTGATACATCGGGTAGCATTTTGAATGAAACGGTAAAGAAACTTTTAACAGAAACTGACAGAGTACTGCTTGATATTAAATATACAAACGATTTTCATTACCGTGAGAATGTAGGTTGCGGAATAAATAAACCGTTGGAGTTTCTTTCTTATCTCAATGAAAAAAAGATTTCCACAACGCTTCGTCAGGTGATTATTCCAACTATAAATGATAATGAAGAAAATATAGCAAAACTTAATGAAATAGTAAAAGAACACTCTTGCATTGACAAAATTGAACTTTTACCATTCAAAAAAATCTGTCAGACCAAATATGACAGTATGAAAATAGCGTTTCCTTTTGCAAATGTCCCTACACCCACAAAGGAAACAATGGATAAGTTAAATAAATTACTGATTATATAAATTCAGGAGGAAAATTATTATGCTTTCAGACATTCAAATCGCACAACAAACACCTTGTTTACCGATTACAGAAATCGCAAAGAAACTCAATATTGATGCTGACGACCTTGAAATGTATGGCAAATACAAGGCAAAGCTTCCGCTTTCTCTCAACAAAAAGTATGCTGACAGAGAAAACGGCAAACTCATTCTTGTTACTGCTATCAATCCAACTCCGGCAGGTGAGGGTAAGACTACAATCACAGTTGGTCTTGGTCAGGCAATGAATAAAATCGGCAAAAATGCTTGTATCGCACTTCGTGAGCCATCAATGGGACCTGTTTTCGGTGTTAAAGGCGGTGCTGCAGGTGGCGGTTATTCACAGGTTATTCCTATGGAAGACATCAACCTTCACTTTACAGGCGATATGCACGCGATTACTGCTGCAAACAATCTTCTTTGTGCTATTATTGACAACCATATGCAACAGGGCAATGAACTTCGCATTGACCAGAGAAGAATTCTTTTCAAGCGTTGTCTTGATATGAATGACCGTGCACTCCGTAATGTTATAGTTGGTCTTGGTGGTAAGGTGAACGGCGTTCCTCGTGAAGACGGATTTATGATTACAGTTGCAAGCGAAATTATGGCTATTCTTTGCCTTGCAACTGATATTGAAGACTTGAAAACACGACTTGGCAACATTCTCGTTGCATATAATCTTGACAATCAGCCAGTTTATGCAAGAGAACTTAATGCAGTTGGCTCAATGGCAGCGCTTCTTAAAGATGCTATCAAGCCAAATCTTGTTCAGACACTTGAAAATACACCTGCTATTATGCACGGTGGACCATTCGCAAATATCGCTCATGGCTGTAACTCTGTTACTGCAACAAAACTTGCTCTTAAACTTGCTGATTACTGCATTACAGAGGCTGGTTTCGGTGCTGACCTTGGTGCTGAAAAGTTCCTTGACATCAAGTGCCGTTATGCAGGACTTAAGCCCGATTGTATCGTAGTTGTTGCTACAATCCGTGCTCTTAAATACAATGGCGGAGTTGCTCGTGCAGATTTGCAAGAAGAAAATGTGGACGCACTTAAAAAGGGTATAGTAAACCTTAAAACTCATATCGAAAATATGAGAAAATACAATGTTCCTGTTGTTGTTGCTATCAACAAATTCCATACAGATACAGATAAGGAAGTAGCTTACATTAAAGAATTCTGTGAAGAAATGAAAGTTCCCGTTTCTCTTGCTGAAGTATTCGCAAAAGGTGGCGAGGGCGGTATGGACTTAGCAGAGAAAGTGTGTGCAGTTATTGATGAGGGCAAAGCAGATTTTGCACCGCTTTATGACGAAAAACTTTCAATCAAAGAAAAACTCAATACTATTGCCAAAGAGATTTACCGTGCAGACGGTGTAATTTTCACAGCAGCTGCAGAGAAAGCAATTAAAGATATTGAGGCTCTCGGTCAGGACAAACTTCCTGTATGTGTTGCAAAAACTCAGTATTCATTGTCAGATGACCCAACAAAGCTTGGTAAGCCTGAAAACTTCACAATGACAGTCCGTGAGGTAAAACTCAGCGCAGGTGCAGGCTTCATCGTTTGCCTTACAGGTGACATTATGACAATGCCCGGACTTCCAAAAGTCCCCGCAGCATACAAAATTGATGTTGATGCTGAAGGAAAGATTGATGGTCTATTCTAAAAATTGATTTTTTTTCCGCAATACCGCGTGTCTATCGGCTCGCGGTATTTTTATACATCAAATTTGATTTAATAATACTTCGCCGTTTTGCAAATAACAACCCCGCTCTCACACGAGAACGGGGTTTTATTATATGTTCATTTTGCACTTAATTTACGCCTTTGATTTCATAGAACTTGTTTTTGATTTTCTGTTCTGTAGTTTTTGCAAAAGCGTAGCCCACCATATATTCACCACGGAAGGCGTCAAGGTTAGTATATGGGTCTTCAATGAATTGATAGTAGTCGCATTTAAACTTTGTTATGTCAATACTACGCTGATTTCTTCCGTCAATTAGAATGTCAAGAATTCCTGCATCTGACAATGAATTTCTTAAACTTCTGAGTACTTTACGGAACAATGATTGCACACTCTCATCATAATTTCTGTCAGGCCACAGAACTGCAACTGCCTGCTCTGTGCTTACAGAACTGCCTTGACGGTCAACAAGCAATGCCATAAATTCCTTTGCCTTTGCACTTGAAAAATATACAGGCTTTTTGTTTACAAAAATATCAAAATAACCGAAAGTCTTAATTGAAATTTCAGTTGAGTTTGTAACACTTCTTATGGCATCAGCTTTTTCTATTTCCTGAAAAACAGTTTCATCATCATAAGGCTTTAAAATGTAGCCAATTGCATTTACACGGTAAGCGTCATAAGCATACTCTTTGAACCCTGTAACAAAAACGATTTTTGTTGAGCCGTTGATTGTGTTGATTTTCTTTGCGAGTTCAAGTCCTGTCATAACGGGCATTTCAATGTCAAGAAATGCTATGTCAATATCCTGATTTTTTGCAACAAATTCAAGTGCATCAGCAGGGTTGTTGAATACATTAGCCTCTTTAATTCTTGGGTGAGAAAGGCAAATGTCATAAAGCTCTTCTGATGCAATTCTCTCATCATCTACTATCATTATTTTCATATGCTTTCTTTCTCCTTTTTCGGTATTTTAATTGTAACACAAGTTCCAACCCCAACCTGACTTTCAATAGTGAATTTTGCATTCACCATATTCTCAAGTCGTTCACGAACATTGTTCACGCCTATGTGGGCGTGTGTATCACTTGGTGTTAAGTCAGGATTTTCTACGTCAAATCCAACACCATCATCTGTTACAGTAATTACGTAATGCTTTTCATCTTCGTTCGTCTTTACCGTTACAGTTCCGCCTTCAGTTTTCTTTGTAACGCCGTGTTTAATAGCGTTTTCAACAATAGGCTGAATTGAAAGAGCAGGCAATGAAAATGAAGTAACAGGTGTATCGTAAACAATATTTAATTTGTCACCGAAACGCAGTAATTCAATGTCGCAGTAGTGCTTTGTATGTTCAAGCTCGTCTGAGAAAGGAATAGGCGCCTTTTGTGTGATTGAGTCCATATTTCCTCTTAAATAACGCGAGAATGAAATAACTGCTTTTTCGGCGGATTTCGGGTCACGTTTAATCAAATATTTGATTGTGTTAAGTGCGTTATAAAGGAAATGTGGCTGAATTTGTGAAATCATAAGAGAGGTGTTTGCAATTTCAAGTTCTTTTTCAATTTCAGCAGTTTTAAGTGCCGTCTTAAAAATCTTAGAAATCTTTTCAAAGTAAATTACTACAAAGGTAATAATGAAAATCGTAAAGCATATTGGCATAAACTGGCTAGACATAAAGTTAATAACACCATTAGTGTAGAAACAGTCAACAAGAATTCCGACTGAAATTGTCATATAGCCTGTAAGATAAAGTTTTGCATAAGGCACTTTTCTTACAACACAGTTGCAGATATTACCAAGAATTATAATATCAAGCGGAATTGTTGCCGCCTGAATAATAATGTAATAGTACGGACTGAAAATAATATAAGGAAGTACCGCAGCAACAAGTGAAAGAGAAAGGAAAGCAAAACAGAATACGGCAATAACTTTTTTATTGATTTTAAGGTCAAGAGTTTCTGAATAGAACAGTAAAGCTACAAGTTTGATAATGAATGTAGAAACACAAATTATAAGTGTCATACCTTCATAATCAACGTAGGGGAATAAGAATGAGAATACTGAATAGCCCTCAGTCGAAATCATCATTCTTATTGCAACACATGCACAAAGCACGGGCAACCATTTTGAACTTAAAATAAATGAGCGTTTTGCGGAAAATGAGAATATGAAAAGTCCGCAGAAAAGAATAATTCCTGTGAGAAACGGTCTGAATGTCTGGGCTACTTTAGAAAATGTCATCGTGTAGTCAATATTAGAAATAACAGGCGTCATATAAAGTGATGTCATCATATTACAGGTGACTTCAATAACAATTTCGTATGTATTTTGCGGCTCGAAATTAACCTGACTTGCAATAAGATCAAGGTTTGCATAAGCTTTCTGATCAATATACGTACCGCTTTGAGTAACAAGCACACCATTTACAAAAACCTTGTATGTACCTGCAAAGTTCGGTACATAAACAAGTGCGTTTTCATATTTCAAGTTGGTAACAGTGATTTTATAAGATGCAGAAAATCCGTCTGCATTTGAAAGTGAAGTAATAGGTTTGACAATCGGATTCGGGATCTGGGTAACGGTAGGCTCCACGGAATTTTCTCCGCTTATTATATGAATACCGTCATAATATTCCCATTCACCTGAAAGATAAAGCGTATAGTCAGACTTTGATTCTGAAAAATCAGCTTTTCCGTCTGTAATGTCAGGTATATTGGAAAGAGTGCGGTTAATATTACCGGCAACAAAAGGAGCAGCAACAGCGAGAATAGTTATTACAACCGTAAAAATCAGCAATATGTTTGAACGTGCTTTTATACTCATACTTGTCCCTCCTTAAATATAACTGACTTCATTATAAATGAAAATCCTTTGTAAAACAAGAGTTTTTATTGACATATTTCGTTTTAAAATGTATAATCTATTGAATATATTTTTATATAATAGGAGTAGTCTGTATGAAATGGACAGGTCTTAATGAATTAAGAGAAAAATATCTTGCATTTTTTGAAAGCAAAGACCATTTGCGTCTTCCAAGCTTTTCACTCGTACCTCAGGGCGATAAGAGTATTCTTCTTATCAACGCAGGTATGACACCAATGAAAAAATACTTTACAGGTGAGGTAACACCACCTAAAAAGCGTGTTACAACTTGTCAGAAATGTATCAGAACACCTGATATTGAGAACGTTGGTAAAACTGCTCGTCACGGAACATATTTCGAGATGCTCGGTAACTTCTCATTTGGTGACTATTTCAAGCACGAAGCAACTGCTTGGGCTTGGGAATTCTTCACAAAGGTTCTTGAAATCCCTGAAGAATTACTTTATGTCAGCGTTTATCTTGAAGATGACGAGGCTTATGACATCTGGACTAAAGAAGTAGGTGTTGACCCATCACATATGGTTCGTTTCGGTAAGGAAGATAACTTCTGGGAACACGGTGCAGGACCATGTGGTCCTTGTTCAGAAATCTACTTTGACCGTGGCTCTGATAAAGGCTGTGGCAGTCCTGACTGTAAAGTTGGTTGTGAGTGCGATAGATTTATTGAAGTATGGAACCTTGTTTTCACACAGTTTGAAAATGACGGTAACAATAATTACACTCGTCTTGCAAATCCAAATATTGATACAGGTATGGGACTTGAGCGTCTTGCTTGTATTATGCAGGATGTTGACAATCTTTTTGAGGTTGACACAGTTCAGAACATTATGAAGCACATTATTGATATTTCAGGTATTGAATATCATAAGGATGCTAAAAAGGATATTTCACTTCGCGTTATTACTGACCATATCCGTAGCACAACCTTTATGGTCTCGGATGGTGTTCTTCCTTCAAACAGCGGACGCGGTTATGTTCTTCGTCGTCTTCTTCGTCGTGCTGCTCGTCACGGAAGACTTATCGGCATTGACAGACCATTCCTCGCAGAAGTTTGCGAAACTGTAATCAAGGAAAATGCAAATGCATATCCAAACCTTGTTGAAAAACAGGATTATATCAAGAAAGTTATCTCTATGGAAGAAGAAAGTTTCTATAAGACTATCGACTCAGGTCTTGGACTTCTTAACGAAATGATGGCAAATTCAAAAGACAATGTTCTTTCAGGTGAAGATGCTTTCAAACTTCAGGATACATTTGGTTTCCCAATCGATTTGACAAAAGAAATCGTTGCAGAAAACAATATGACAGTTGATGAAGATAAATTCAAGGCTCTTGTTGAAGATGCAAGAATGAAGGCGAAATCAGTTAAGCGTGACGGTGCTGAAACTGACTGGAGAAATTCAGGTGTTTCATTCAAAGATATTACAAAAACAGAGTTTACAGGTTATACAGAAAACAACACAGACGCTACTGTTGTTGCACTTGTTGCTGATGGCGAGAGAAAGGATTTTGTTGAAGCAGGAGATGCAATTCTCGTACTCGATAAAACTTCTTTCTATGCTGAAAGTGGCGGACAGGTTGGTGACAAGGGTGTAATTGCAATCGGTGACAGCACATTTGAAGTGACAAACACAACAAAAGACGCTGATGGTGTAGTTCTTCATCACGGTGCTTTGGTTGGCGATGCAATCAAGGTCGGCGATGTTGCAGTAACAACATACGATGTTGAAAACAGAAAAGCAATTATGAGAAATCATACTGCTGCACATCTTCTTCAGGCAGCACTTCGTACTGTTCTCGGTACTCATGTTGAACAGGCAGGTCAGCTTGTAGATGCAAATGAAGTTCGTTTCGACTTTACTCATTTCACTGGTATGACAGGTGATGAACTCAAAGCAGTTGAAAATCTTGTTAATGAAGAAATTCTCAATGCTACTGAAATGCTTATTCGCGAAATGCCAATTGACGAAGCAAAGGCTATGGGCGCTATGGCGTTATTCGGAGAAAAATACGGCGATGTTGTACGCGTAGTTAAGGCTGGCGATTTCTCAACCGAACTTTGCGGCGGTACTCACGTTGACAACACAGGCAAAATTGGTCTTTTCAAGATTGTTTCTGAATCTTCAGTTGCAGCAGGTGTAAGACGTATTCAGGCTGTGACAGGTAAAAATGTTCTTAAATATATTGATGAAAAGAATGAGCTTCTTTATACAACTGCCGATGCTCTTAAGGTGGGCAATGTTTCTGCACTTCCACAAAAGGCTGTTGCAGTAGCAAATGACCTTAAAGCAAAGGAAAAGGAAATTGCAAGTCTTAAAGCAGAAATCAACTCATTCAAGACAGCAGGACTTATGGCAGGTGCGGTTGATGTGAATGGTGTTCAGCTTGTAGTTTACTATGCAGGTGAACTCGATGCTAACGGACTTCGCGGGATGGCTGAAACTGCAAGAGATACTGCTGAAAATGCCGTTGCAGTTATTGCAGGCTCAAATGCAGAAAAAGGTACTGCTTCATTCGCTTGTGCTTGTGGTAAGGATGCAATTAGCCGTGGCGCTCACGCAGGTAACATTGTCCGTGAAGTTGCTAAAATTGCAGGCGGTTCAGGTGGCGGTAAACCTGATATGGCTATGGCAGGCGGTAAAGATATTTCAAAGATTGATGACGCTTTAATGTCAGCAAAAGAAATTCTTAAAAATATGCTTAAATAAGGAGTAATTATTATGGATTGTCTTTTTTGTAAAATAGCAAATGGCGAAATTCCGTCAAACAAGGTTTATGAGGATGACAAAATTCTTGCATTCCGTGATATTGCTCCTCAGGCTGAAACACACGTGCTTGTAATTCCAAAGGAACACATAGCAAGCAGTGCAAACGATATTAATGCTGAAAACTGCGAAATTGTAGGCTATATCTTTGCAAAAATCCCTGAAATTGCTCGTCTTGCAGGTGTTGACAGTTACAGAATTATCAACAACTGCGGTGACAAAGCAGGCCAAACTGTAAAGCATATTCATTTTCATCTTTTGAGTGGTGACAATCTTTCAGAAAAGTTGGTTTAAGGGGGAGGAAACATTGAAAAGACCATTTGCAATAATTGGCTTTTCAATGCTGATAATATCACTCTTAGTTACAAATATCAGTTTTAAAACAGCCATTGCTCTGTTAATCGGAGCAGTGGCTGTTTTTTGTATTTTTATTGCATCCAATAAACTCAGAAAATACAAAACTGTGATTTACAGTGCCTTTGCAATCGCTCTGTATATTGTTTCGTTCATTTTTGCTCAATACGGTTACTATAGTGCTACACTTGATTTTAAAGAGAAAAAAGAAATTCAAGGCGTAGTTTGTGCCACACCTCAAGAAACAGACTATGCTTTTACATATATAATCAAGGTCGAAAATACTGATTATAAAATCCGTTACGTTTCGAGAGATGACAAAATGTTCAAAGAAGGTGACTGTGTTTCGGGAACGCTTGCGGCAGCTGATGACAGTTATAATGATGATTTTCTTAAAAATGCATTGTCATCGAAAATATATTTTACTTTTTTCGAAGACGACGAATCGTTCCTTGATAAAACGGGAAAAGTCAATGACTTTTATGCTGATATTGGTGTGATTAAAAACGGTTTTTCAGATATAATCGACAAATATATTCCGGGTGAGATTGGAGCCATAGCTAAGGCAATGACAATAGGCGAAAAATCTGAAATTACTGATACCACGCGTGATAATTTCAATTATTCCGGAACAGCACATTTACTGGTAATTTCAGGACTGCATCTGACATTGTGGTCAATAGGACTGATGCACTTTGCAGAAAAATTTTCATCTTTGAGAAAATATACTGCACCTGTAGGGCTGGTGTGCTTGCTTGCATATTCAGCACTTACGGGATTCAGCGTTTCGGTTATTCGTGCAGGCGCAATGATAGGTGCGGTGCTGTTGGGTAAAGCCTTGCATCGTGAAGCCGACAGCATAAATTCAATAGGACTTGCCGTTACCTTTATTTTATTGCACAATCCGTTTTCCACATTGTCAGTATCTTTGTGGTTTACGGTACTTTCAACGCTTGGCATACTTGTTTTTGCACAGAAGGTTATTTTGCGAATTGATGAATGGGGCAAAAACAAAAAGTTTATGCAGAACTATTTCGTTTCAACATTTATAACAACAACGGTAATAAGTGTTGCTACAACAATTTTTACCTTACCCGTGTTTATTGTAAAGTTTGAACTTGTTCCAATAGCTTCGTTTGTATCAAATCTTGTTATGATTGATCTGGCACTCGTGCTTATGGTGCTTACAGTTATCGGTGCGGTTTTTCATATAGCGGGATTACATTTTCTTGCAGAGGGAATATTCACAATTTCGGGAGCTATAGGGAATTTCCTCAAGATGTTCACTGAGAAAATCGGATTGTCAGAATGGTCCACCGTGTCAGTATCACATAAGTATTTTGAGTATTTTCTCTTTGTTGCACTTGTATGTATTACGATTGCCTGTATATTCAAAAAACACAGAAAAACAATATTGAAAACGGTTTCGGTAATTCTTTCTGTCATATTTATATTTTTGACTGTTCATTGTGCTTCTTATGATTATAATACTCCGTCTGTAGATGTGCTTTTTACAGATGCGAAACCGTTGCTTGTTGTGAATTCAAAAGGAACAAGTGTGCTTATAGGTGCGCCGAAAGGAAAATACGAAAATGAGTTGAAGAAGATTTTAAATTCTCACAATGAAAAGAGTGTTGATAATCTTCTTGTAACTGAAAATACGGGCTATACACCGTCATACATTATTAATCTTTACAGTAAAATAAATGTTGAGCAAACATTCTTCTGTTATGATTCACCTCAGATATTTGCTGACCGTTCACAAAGTAACGTCACAGAAATTTGTGTCGGCGGAAATATAAATATTAATGTTTGTAATTATACTGAGTATATTGAAATTACCTGTAAAAATAAGAGTCTTATTTTAATTGATGATGAAAATGCAGAAAATATCTTTGAAAATATTAAAGATTATGATATAATCATTTTGTATGGAGAAAATTCTTCGGAAATTAAAGAAAGCATTTATTCTTGCGGTTCTGATGCACAAGTTTATACGGCGGAAGAAATGCAGAGGATTTCATTTTATTTTGAATAACGGGAAGAAAAGAAATGGCATTAATTTATGAATCTGACCTGAAAAAACAGATAAAAGAGAATAATATGTCAAACTGCTATCTTTTTTATGGTAGTGAAGATTACCTGAAACAGTTTTATGCAAATAAAATCTGTTCAAAATTTGTCACACCAGGTAGTGAAACATTCAGCCTTCGCAAGTTTGACGGCAAAGAAAACACTCTCGATGAAGTTTTTGAGGGTGCACAGTCTATGCCTTTTATGAGCGATTACTGTGTTGTAGTTGCCCGTGACTTTCCACTTGACAGTTTAAACAGTGACCAAAAGGACCAACTTTCTGCTTTTTTGCAGAATTTACCCGACACATCTATAACAATTTTCTGGATGGACAGTATTGAAGTTCAACCCAAAAATGCAAAGTGGAAATGGGTAGTTGATAATTTTACGAAATATGCAGCTGCAGTTAATTTTGCTAAAGCAGAAGGACGTGAACTTCGGAAACTTCTTTGTGTCTACGCATCAAAAAACGGTTGCACTATGAGTGACAGCACCGCTTCATATCTTATTGAACTTTCAGGTGACAGCCTTAACGTGCTTTTCAATGAAATTCAGAAAGCCTGCAATTTTGCAGGGCAGGGTAATGAGATTACACGTGAGCATATTGACAGTATTGCCGTGCGTTCTCTTGAAGCCAAGGTTTTTGATTTGTCAAAATTAATTCTTAACCACAATGCACAGGGTGCTCTTGAATTGTTGCATACTCTTATGCTTCAAAAGGCTGAGCCTATCGACATTTTTGGAGTAATTTTAACTGCATTTGTTGATATTTACAGAGTAAAAACTTCTGTGAGTGCAGGTGAGAGTGTAACATACCCGTCAAAGCTTTTTGATTATAAGAATAAGGAATTCAGACTTACAAACAGTAACAGATATGCTTCAAGGCTTACTGATGAACAGCTTCGTGAATGCTTTGACTGTTTTGCTGAAAGTGACCGTGCCCTTAAAAGTACAGCACAGGGCGGAGAACTAATTCTTGAAAAGCTTATAGTTCGTCTTTCACTTATAATAGCAAGGTGATAATCTATGATTAAAATCAAAGAAGCGGTTATAGTTGAAGGAAAATACGATAAAATAAAGCTGTCGGCAGTCATTGATACGGTTATCATTGAAACTGACGGCTTTGCTGTGTTTAAAGATAAAGAAAAACAAAAATTAATTAGATTTTTAGCAGATAAACGTGGAATTGTAATAATGACTGATTCCGATTTTGCAGGCTTTAAAATCCGCAGTTTCATAAATGGAATTACGAAAAGTGAAAACATTAAAAATGTTTATATTCCTGATATTTATGGTAAGGAAAAACGCAAAACCGAAGCATCAAAAGAGGGTAAATTGGGCGTAGAGGGAATGAAAACTGAAGTTATAATGGCGGCACTCAGCAAAGCAGGCGTGCTTTGCTCCGAAAATGATAAAAAAGAGGGCAGAGAAATTACGCATACTGACTTTTTTGAAGACGGTATAAGTGGCGGAGAAAACAGCAGTGAAATCCGAAAAGCACTTGCCAGAGAATTGGACTTGCCTGAAAAAATAAGCTCGTCTGCGCTTTTAAAGATAATTAATGTTTATATGACATATGATGAGTATAAAGAAGCAGTTTTAAGTGTTAAAAATAAATTGTCATAAATATGTATAAAATGTAAATTTTCATTTAATTCTTTAAAAAAATAAAATAATATGCTATAATATATTGATTATGTTTATCAAAACTAACAGAATGAGGTAAATACCAATGAGTAATCAAAGCCGATTCCCTATAAATGAGCCTTTCTATGAGGTAAGAAGAGTTAAAGATTTTAAAGATTTAATTGACCAGAGTGAAAAACTTTTTTCAGAGCGTCCTGCATACAAACTTAAGAACAAAGACGGCGTTTATTATGAGGTAACTTATAAAAATTTCCGTCACGCAATTTATTATCTTGCAAACACTCTTATAAAAGACGGTTTTTCAAGAAAACATATTGCAGTAGTTGGCGCAAACTCATATAAATGGGCAGTAACTTATCTTGCAGTTACTTGCAGTAACAACGTTATTGTTCCCGTTGATAAAGAATTGACAACTGATAATATTATTGACGTTTTAAAAGATTCTGACTCTACAATGCTCTTTGGCGATAAAAAATACATCAAAGCACTTGCAGAAAGAAAGGACGAACTTCCTGAAGATTTCAGATTTGTCTGCTTTGACGAAGTTCAGATTGACGGCGTAATTGATTACGAAGAATATATTGACATTGGCAGAAAACTTTACAGAAATAATGAAAGATACCTTAACGATATTACAGTTGATCCTGATGCTATGACAGCACTTCTTTTCACATCAGGTACAACAGGTGTTTCAAAGGGCGTTTGCTTAAGTCAGAATAATATCTGTGCAGTTATTCACGGTGCAGCAGGTTGTATTAAGGTTACTGAAGAAGACCAGCTTCTTTCAATTCTTCCTATTCACCACACTTATGAGTGTACAATCGGCTTCCTTTACATTATTTACTGTGGTGCTTGTATTGCGTTCTGTGACGGTCTTCGTTACATTACAAAGAATTTTAAAGAAGTAAGACCAACAGCATTTATTACAGTTCCTCTTCTTATTGAAAAAGTTCATTCCAAAATTATGAAGAAGATGGAAGAAAAAACTGCAGGTAAACTTATTTTTAAAGTTGGTAAATACGCTTCTATTTTCAGTAAAGCGGTTGGTATCAAAGACCTTGACCGTAAACTTTTCGCAGAAGTTATTGAGACATTCGGTGGCAGACTTCGTCTTATAGTTACAGGTGCGGCAGCACTTGACCCACGTGTTGCAGAAGATATTATGCATATGGGTATTGACCTTTATATCGGCTATGGTCTTACAGAGTGTGCACCTCTTGTTATGTGTAATAACGACAGACTTATGCTTCCTGACTCAATCGGTACACCTATTCCAAGTGTTGAGGCACTCATTCACGATCCTGATGACTTGGGCGTTGGCGAAATCTGGGTACGTGGTCCTATGGTTATGAAGGGTTACTACAAAAATCCTGAAGCAACTGAACAGGTAATAACCCCAGACGGCTGGTTCAGAACAGGTGACCTTGGTACTTGTGACCGTCATAACTGCTATAAAATTACAGGCAGAAGTAAGAATGTTATCGTTACAAAGAATGGTAAAAACATTTTCCCTGAAGAAGTTGAACATTATCTCAATACAAACCCTGTTATTGAAGAAAGCCTTGTATTCGGTGACGATATTGATGACGAAACTTATGTAAGTGCATCAATTTATCCTAACTATGAGCAGATTAAGAACAATTTGAAGCGTCAGGACATTACAAAAGAAGATGTTCAAAAATCTGTTGAGGAAGCTGTTAAGGATGTTAACAAGAAACTTCCTAAATACAAGAAGATAAGAAACATTGAGATTCGTGACGAAGAGTTTGAAAAGACTACAACAAAGAAAATCAAACGTCATGCAAATCTCAAAAAGGGCAAGAATACCCCTGAAACAGAAGAAAAGACAGAAGATAACACAGAAAAAACAGAGGAATAATATAATGATTTTAGGTTATGGTAATACCGAGGATTTTTCTAACGGAACAAAAGTGCTGGCTTTAATGGCATCACCAAGAAAAAACGGTTATACTGCAAAACTTTTAGGAACTCTCTTACGAGAATTCCCAAAGGGTACAGATATTGAAATTGTAAATCTTTATGAATTAAACCCGATTCCCTGCAATGCTTGTGGCTATTGCAAAGCAGGCAACGGTTGCTCAAAAAAAGATTTAGAGGAATTTTTTAAAAAGTTTGAAACAGCAGATGTAATTGTTTTTGCAACACCTATTTATTTTATGGGCGTGCCGGCTCCATTCAAAGCACTTATAGATCGTTTTCAGCGTTACTTTGAAGCACGTTTCCGCCGTAATATGAAAAATCCCATTGAAAAGCCACGCAAGGCATTACTTATTGTCACAAGCGGCAGCGACGGTGAAATAGGCTTTGAAGTTATAAAGCATCAACTGTTACAGGCGTTTACAGTACTTAATATTGAACTTAAAGGCTCAATGCTTGCTCGCAACACTGATAAATGCGGTGTTGATAAAACAGATGTCGAGAGAGCAGCGGCGTTATATAGGAGTGTTAGATAATGGCAGTAACTAAAGTTAATCTTGATAATTTTTCACAGGAAGTTCTTAAAAGCGAAAAACCCGTGTTACTTGATTTCTATGCTGATTGGTGCGGACCATGTTCAATGATGGCACCTGAAATTGAGGCATTTTCAGAAGAAACAGATAAAGTCAAAGTCTGCAAACTCAATGTTGACGAAGCAACTGACTTAGCACTTACTTTCGGTGTAATGAGTATTCCAACAGTTGTTCTTTTTGTAAACGGACAGGAAGAAAAACGCTTTGTCGGTGCAAAAGAAAAACATCAGATTGCAGAATTCGTAGGAGAATGAGAAAAATCCCAAGGTATCAAATCCTTGGGATTTTTAGTTGATATATATATTTAAATATGTTATAATATTGTTGAAAGTGAGGTGCTTTTAATGAGCGAGATTGAGCGAATCATAAAAGAAGTGGATAGTTCAATGTCAATGGAGGGTATGCCGTTGACAAGTGAAGATAAAAAACGTATCAAAGTTTGTCTTAAAAGCAACGAAGATTTTAACAAGACATTGTCAGCACTTCTTAAAAAGCACACGGTAGCGTAAATTATGAAAAATTACAGTTATGATTATGAATGGGATATTGAATATTGTTATCCAGATTCGAATGTTCTGATTAATAAATTAAATATAACTAATAGTGATGATTTATATGTTGCTGAAAGAGAAATTACTTCGGTAAAATTGGCGTATGCAAAGCAAAATAAGATTAAGGGTAATTTTGATTTGAAACATTTGCAGAAAATTCATAAATTTTTGTTCGAAGATATTTATTCGTGGGCGGGTAAACTTCGCCATGTGAACATCGCAAAAGGAAATCAGTTCTGTCTTGCACAAAATCTTGAAAGTTATGCGGATAACATTTTTTCAAAGCTCAAAGCTGAAAATTATCTTGTTGATGCAGAAAATGTTTCTGAAAGATTAGCGTATTATTTAAGTGAAATCAATGTTTTGCATCCATTTAGAGAAGGTAATGGCAGAACTCAAAGGCTTTTTATTGAATATTTAGCGTTGAATGCTGGCTATCGTGTAGATTTTTCTGATGTAACACCTGAAGAAATGATAATCGCAAGTGCAGAATCATTTGCTTGTGATTATGAAAAAATCAACTCAATGTTTGAGAGAATAACACATAGAATATAACAGAAAACCCAAGGTTTTTCCTTGGGTTTTCTTAATTTATATATTTCTTGAAATACTCATAATTCTCTTCAGTATAAAAAATCTTAAACAAATGCTTATCTTCAGAATTTTTAAAAACTATGTATTGGCATCCACTTGATTTCAAACTATTTCCATAATGAATTTTTAGTGAATAGCCTGAAACAATTTCAAGGGTGTTTATATCTTGAGTTTTGAATTGTTTTTCTTTTTTTATAAGAAAATAATAATCAACAACATAGATTTCATCATTATTAAACTCAACATATGCTTTTTCAAAATCCAATCCCATGATTAAACTTATTACAATACAAGTGAGTGCTATGAAAATTGCAAAAACACTACCTGAAATCAAAACAAGTGTTATAGGAATAACACAAATCAAAATAAAAATCATTACATATAAAATTTTTACAAATGTAGTTGTTTTGTTTTTTGCGTTTTATTATGTGTATTGAATTTAATTTTGTTAATCCTTTTTCATTCTGCATTCAGCATTCTGAATTCTGCATTACTTTAACGATTTCTCCAACATAAACTCTGTGAAAATCATTGTTTGCATAGTTTTTCATAATGCTCTCGTCAATAAATCCGTCAGGTTTCATATCTTGATACGCAAGCTTTTTGAGTACAATATTTACCTTTGCCTGTTCAAATCCTACTGCTTCACCTAAGTCGACAGGGGAGAAGCCTGTTTCTTGGATTTTATCAACATCACGACCTGACTTGCTACCACAAATGCCTAATTCTTTTTTGTATTCTCCACCAAAGAATGAAAGTGAAAAGTAATCATTCTTTTCAATAAATTCGTATGTGTAACGTTGCGGACGAACAAACACAAAGCATACATCTTTGTTCCAAAGCTCTCCTATTCCGCCCCAACTGACAGTCATGGTGTTGAAGTCGTCATTTTTACCTGCGGTAAGAAGTGCCCAATCGTTGCTTATCATTTTAACAAAACTGTCTTTTAATTCTCTTATATTGATTTCTTTTTGCATTTGAATCACCCTTTATATAAATTGTATTTATTATATACCCATAAGAAACAAAAAACAAGTTAATAGGTATAGATAGTTTTCGTCTTTGTTCAAATGTTGAAAAAGTTTGTAAAACTTACCAAAAATATTCAGAAATTTTTGTATAGTTATTTTTAAACTACATCTTTCATTAAAACTTTTTTTGTGATATTATATTGCTACGCCTTTTGGCGATATTTTTTTGACCGCGTATTAATGTGGCAATTTGAGGGTGTAGAAATGCAATTTCACGATAGATTAAAATATTTAAGATGTGCAAAAATTCCAACTATAACACAAAAGGATTTGGCGAATGCTCTTGGCATTACTCAGCGTAAGGTTTCTTTTTTAGAAACAGGCACAACTGAGCCAAGTCTTAAAGATATTGTTGCTCTTTGCAAGTATTTCAATGTGTCAGCAGATTTTTTATTGGGACTGCCCAATAATATGAATTATCCGGAGTAATTTATGACGAAAAAAGAACGTGCAAAACTTCTTGTTGAGGGACTGAAAAAAGAATACCCCGATGCAGTATGTTCACTTGTTGCAGAAACCCCCTTTGAGTTGCTTGTTGCAACAAGACTTTCAGCACAATGCACAGATGCCCGTGTAAATATGGTAACTCCTGCACTTTTTGAAAAATACAGAACTCTTGACGATTATGTGAATGCTGACGTTAAAGATGTTGAAGAGATAATTCATTCCTGCGGGTTTTATCACGGTAAAGCCCGTGATATTATTGAAATGGCAAGGGGTGTGCGTGACAGATTCGGGGGAGTAGTTCCCGATAATATTGAAGATTTAACAACGCTTTCGGGCGTTGGCAGAAAAACTGCAAATCTGATTGTGGGCGATGTTTACGGTAAGCCTGCGGTTGTGGCAGATACTCATTTGATAAGACTCACCAACAGAATGGGACTTGTAGATACAAAAGATCCTAAGAAAGTTGAAACGGAACTTAAAAAGATTCTTCCACCCGATGAAAGTAACGATTTTTGTCATCGTGCCGTGCTTCACGGCAGAGCAGTTTGTACTGCACGAAAAGCAGATTGTGAGAATTGTTGTTTAAATGAGGTTTGTAAGAAAATAATCAAATAAATCAGCGGGTAAGTTTTCTTGCCCGTTTATATTTTGCACGGTATCTGTTGTATTTTATATGCAAAATATGTTATACTATTTACATAATATGGAAAAGAGGTATTTTTATGGATCCTATTAACGTTGATTTCAGCGGAAAAAATATTGTTCCTGAAACACCAAAGGGCAGTACAGCGAAAAGAGTTGTAATAAGCGTTTTGCTTACATTGGTTGTTGCTGCGGTTGCTTATTATTTTATGCTTCCTGCACTTAACTTCAAGGCAATTGAGTTATATGTTTATATTGCAGTTGTGCTTATTGCTTATATAGGTATTTTCGGGTTAACATCAAAAGCATATTTCCGTCCCGAATATATGGAGTATGCAAAGAATAAAGTAAAAATTCCGATTGTGCTTATTCTTGTGCTTGCTGTTGTTGTAGGTATTGGTTATCTCACAGGTGCATCACTTTTCAGAGCAAAAGATTATGCCGAAATCATTACTGTTGAAGACGGCGATTTTACAGAGGACATTTCTGAAATTGATTTTTCAAGCGTTCCACGTCTTGATAAAGATTCATCAAATATGATTGCAACACGTGCTCTTGGTGAATTGTCTGATTATGTTTCACAGTTCGTTGTAAACTCATATTATTCAACACAAATTAACTATAAAGGTACTCCCGTTCGCGTTCAGTCACTTGACTACGGTGATGTTTTCAAATGGTTAAAGAATACAAAAGAGGGTATTCCTGCATATATCATAGTTGATATGACAACTCAGAAGGCAGAAACAGTTCGTTTGGAAGAAGGAATGAAATATTCACCTGCTGAGCATTTTAACGAATATCTTCTTCGCCACGTACGTTTTAAGTATCCTACACTTATTCTTGATGAGGCATCATTTGAAATCGACGAAAGCGGCAGACCATATTGGATTGTTCCTGTTCTTGATAAAACTATCGGACTTTTCGGCGGTACTGATGTAATCGGTGCAATTATTGTTGACTCAATTACAGGCGAAACAGAATTGATTTCAACAAGCCTTGACGGCACAACAAAGCTCCCTACAGATAAGTTTGTAACTGATGAAGAATATCAGTGGCTCGACCAGATTTATTCAGCAGCAATTCTTAATGAACAGTATAATTACTACGGTAAATATAATAACGGCTTCTGGAACTCACTTATCGGTCAGGAAAATGTTAAGATCACATCATCTGGCTACAACTATCTGGCTCTTAATGATGACGTATATATGTACACAGGCGTTACTTCAATCAGCTCTGACCAATCAATTATCGGGTTCGTTCTTATTAATCAGAGAACTAAAGAAGCAAGTTATTATCAGCAGGCAGGCGCTCTTGAAGAAACTGCAAGAACTTCTGCTCAGGGTAAAGTTCAGCAGTATGGTTATACAGCAACATTCCCGATTCTTCTTAATGTTAGTGGTGAGCCAACATACTTTATGGCGCTTAAGGATTCAAGCCAACTTGTAAAAATGTATGCCATGGTTAATGTTGAGCAGTCAACAGTTGTTGGTGTTGGCTCAAGCCTTGCAGAGTGTACTGAAAATTATGCTTCTGAACTTGAAAAGAATGGCGTTAATGTAGATGTTGACGTTGATGCAATGGGTGACGAAAATGAAACAGATATACCTGTTGCTGAAACTGTTGATGTTATCGGTACGGTTGAAGAAATCCGTAGTGTAATCACAGGCGGAGAAACTTATTTTTATATCAAACTTACAGATAATGCAACATACTATAAGGTTGCAGTTAAAGATGCAGAAAAAATTGTAATTCTTAATGTGGGCGACACAATCACTTTCGCAGTTCAGGAAGACGCTAATGGCGAAATAGTAACTGTGAATTCAGTAAAATAATAAAACAAGGCGGGGCATTGACCTCGCCTTGCTTTTTGTATTAAAAACTGATTTTTATACATTATATTATGTATAAATGTATAAAATCTTAATAATATGTAATCAAAATGCATAAAATATGTATATTTATTCATAAAACATGTAAATAATTGAATAAAAATACAAAATTTGCTAAAAAAGTATGCAAAAATACTTGATTTAATGAAAAAAGCGTGTATAATATAACCCGTACTACAAATTGCACAATAAATAAGCAATTTTTTCGGAGGATTACACAATGGAAAAGAAAGATATTAAAAAGGTAGTTTTAGCTTATTCAGGCGGTCTTGATACATCAATTATCATTCCGTGGCTTAAAGAAAATTATAATAATTGTGAGGTTATCGCAGTTTCAGGTGACGTTGGTCAGGGTACTGAACTTGACGGTCTTGAAGAAAAGGCTCTTGCAACAGGTGCTTCAAAGCTCTATGTTCTTGACCTTAAAGAAGAATACGTTGAAGAATATATCTGGCCTTGCCTTAAAGCAGGTGCAGAGTATGAACAGTATCTTCTCGGTACTTCTCACGCTCGTCCTTGCATTGCAAAGGGACTTGCTGAAATCGCAATCAAAGAGGGTGCAGACGCTATCTGTCATGGTTGCACAGGTAAAGGTAATGACCAGGTTCGTTTTGAGTTGACACTCAAAGCATTTGCTCCTGAAATGGCAATCATCGCTCCTTGGCGTGAATGGGATATCAAATCTCGTGAAGAAGAAATTGCTTATGCTGAAGCACACAATATTCCTCTTAAGATTAACCGTGAAACAAACTATTCAAAAGATAAAAACGTTTGGCACCTTTCACACGAAGGTCTTGACCTTGAAGATCCTGCAAATGAGCCAATGTATAATAAGGAAGGCTTCCTTGAAATGGGCGTTTCTCCTGAACAGGCTCCTGATGTGCCAACTTATGTTACAATTCACTTCGAAAAGGGTGTTCCTACAGCTATTGACGGTGTAGAAATGGGTGGCCTTGCAATCGTTGAAAAACTTAACGAGCTTGGCGGCGCAAACGGTATTGGACTTCTTGACATCGTTGAAAATCGTCTTGTTGGTATGAAGAGCCGTGGCGTTTATGAAACTCCGGGTGGTGCAATTCTTTACAAGGCACACGAACTTCTTGAAATGATTACTCTTGACCGTGAAACATCACACTACAAGAAACTTGTAGGTCAGAAGTTTGGCGAACTTGTTTACAACGGACTTTGGTTCACACCACTTCGTGAAGCTATTTCAGCTTTCGTTGATGAAACACAGAAAACTGTTACAGGTGATGTAAAGGTTAAGCTTTACAAGGGTAACATTATCAACGCGGGTATCACTTCACCATATTCACTTTATGATGAAAATGTTGCATCATTCGGTGATGATGGCGGTGCTTATGACCAGAAAGATTCAGCAGGATTTATCAACCTTTTTGGTCTTTCAATTAAGGTTAAGGCACTTCTTGATAAACAGCGTGGAGAGAATAAATAATAAAATTTAATCGGCTCCCCTTGTCAGGGGAGCTGTCACGAAGTGACTGAGGGGCAGTCTCTACCTCCGTCTTTTGCTTCGCAAAATCCACCTCCCTCGTCAGAGGGAGGCAATATTGATTTTAGGAGAATTTATAATGCAACTCTGGAAAGGCAGATTTTCAAAAGAAATCGACCCCAAAACCAATGATTTTAACTCTTCAATAAAGTTTGACAGCCGTATGTATAAAGAAGACATCGACGGCAGTCTTGCTCATGCAGCAATGCTTTGTGCTCAGGGTATAATCTCAGCAGAAGATTTAACTCAGATTACTGACGGCTTAAAGGCAATTAAGGCAGAAATCGAAAGCGGAGAATTAGAAATAGATCCCAATGCTGAAGATATACATACTTTTGTTGAGGGTGAATTAACATCACGAATAGGCTCAGCAGGTAAGCGCTTACATACAGCACGTAGCCGTAATGACCAGGTTGCAGTTGATATAAGACTTTATCTCCGCCATGAATGTGATGCACTTTATAAGCAACTTACTGAACTTGTTGATGTGCTTTGCAAAAAAGCAGAACAGTATGCAAGTTGTGTAATGCCGGGTTATACACATCTTCAGAGAGCACAGCCTATTACATTCGGTCATCACTTGATGGCTTACGCAGAAATGCTTATGCGTGATAAAGAAAGACTTAGCCAGGCAACTGACAGAATGAACTATTCACCACTTGGTGCTTGTGCATTGGCAGGTACTACATATAATACTGACCGTGAAATGACAGCAAAAGCATTAGGCTTTAATGGTGCAATGCAGAACTCACTTGACTGTGTTTCTGACCGTGATTTTTGTGTGGAATTAGCGTCAGTAATCTCAATCATTATGGTGCATCTTTCACGTTTTTCAGAGGAAATTGTGCTTTGGTGTTCTTGGGAATTCAAATTCATCGAACTTGACGATGCTTTCTCAACAGGCTCATCAATTATGCCACAAAAGAAAAACCCTGATATTACAGAACTTATTCGTGGTAAATCAGGTCGAGTATTCGGTGATCTTACAACACTCCTTACAATGATGAAAGGCTTGCCACTTGCTTATAACAAAGATATGCAGGAAGATAAAGAGGCAATTTTTGATGCTTTTGATACAGTTAAAATGTGCCTTACTGCATTTATTCCAATGCTTGACACAATGACTGCTCTTCCCGAAAATATGAGAAAAGCAGCAGCAGGCGGATTTATTAATGCAACTGACTGTGCAGACTATCTCGTTGGTAAGGGACTTCCTTTCCGTGATGCTTATAAGGCAACAGGTGAACTCGTAGCCCTCTGCATCAAAAAAGGACTTACACTTGAAACACTTCCTTTGGAAGAATACAAAGCAGTCTGCGATGTTTTCGATGACGGTGTATATGATGCAATCAATCTTGACAAATGCGTAAACGACAGAACATCTCTCGGCGGACCATCTCCACAGAATGTTTTGGCACAGGTTGAGAGAGTAAAAGAATTAAATAAATAAGGAATTATACTTATGACCAAAATATTCATTGACGGCAGTCAGGGTACAACAGGACTTAAAATCTTTGACCGCCTTGCTAAAAGAGAAGATATTGAGCTTATCACTCTTCCCGAAAATTTGAGAAAAGATACAAATGCCCGAAAGGAAGCACTCAACTCTGCTGATATTGCATTCCTTTGCTTACCTGATGCGGCAGCTATTGAGGCGGTAAGTCTTATCGAAAATGAAAACACAGTTGTAATCGACACTTCAACTGCTCACAGAACAAATGATGGCTGGGCATACGGATTTCCTGAATTATCAGAGGAGTTTGAAACAAAACTTAAAAATTCAAAAAGAATTGCTGTTCCGGGCTGTTACGCAAGCGGATTTATAGCACTCGTTAAACCTTTGGTTGATGCAGGAATTATTGATAAAGATATTTGTATCGCTTGTCACGCAATGTCAGGCTACAGCGGTGCAGGTAAAAACGGAATTGCACAGTATGAAGATGCAGAAAGAGATTACCTTTTAGATGCTCCAAGAGAATATGCTCTTACTCAACAGCACAAGCATTTAAAAGAAATGAAAGCAATTTCAGGACTTAATAATGAGCCAATTTTCAGCCCGTATATCTGTGATTATTTCAGCGGTATGGTTATGACAGTGCCACTTTTCAAAAAGGACTTGAAAGACGGCAAGACGGCAGACGATATCAAGGCTCTTTATAAAGAAAAATACAACTCAAGCATTGTAATGTATAAAGAAAATATGGACGAAAACGGATTTATCGCAGGTAACAAGATGAGCGAAAACGATGGTATGGAAGTTACAGTTTGCGGTAATGATGACAGAATTCTTTTGATTGCAAGATATGATAATTTGGGCAAAGGTGCCAGTGGTGCCGCAGTTCAATGCTTAAATGTAAAAATGGGATTAAACCCTGAATTTCAACTTAGTTTATAATGGTGAATAAAATGGAATTTAAATTTATCAACGGCGGTGTTACTGCTCCGAAAGGCTTTAAGGCAAGCGGTATTCATTGCGGAATTCGTAAAAATAAAACCAAAAAGGATTTAGCACTTATTCTTTGTGAAACTGAGTGCGACACAGCGGCAGTTTATACACAGAACCTTGTGTATGGTGCGCCAATTACAGTTACACGCAACAATATTGCAGACGGCAAGGCTTACGGCGTAATCTGTAACAGCGGTATTGCTAATACTTGTAATGCTGACGGCGTAGAAAAAGCTGAAATGATGTGCGAAATCGTAGCAAAAGAAACAGGTCTTAAACCAACTGATTTTGTAGTTGCTTCAACAGGTGTCATCGGTCAGCCTATTGACATTGAGCCTATTCAAAACGGTATGGCGCAGCTTGTCAGCGAGTTAAGTACAGACGGTTCTGACTCAGCTGCTCAGGCAATTATGACTACTGATACCGTTAAAAAAGAGTTTGCAGTTTCATTTACTCTTGGTGGCAAAGAATGTAAAATCGGCGCTATCTCAAAGGGTAGTGGTATGATTCATCCTAATATGGCAACAATGCTCGGATTTATCACTACTGACGCTAACATTTCAAGTAATATGCTTAAAAAAGCACTTTTGGATGTTGTTAAAGATAGTTTCAATATGCTCTCCGTTGATGGTGATACATCAACAAACGATACAGTTGCAGTTTTGGCATCAGGACTTTGCGGAAATGCAAGAATCGAAACTGAAAATGACGATTATAATACATTTGTTTCAGCACTTAATGCAATCTGTGAAAAACTTGTTAAGCTTATGGCTAAAGACGGTGAGGGTGCAACAAAACTTGTTGAATGTCAGGTAAGTGGTGCAAAATCAAAGGAAATCGCAAAGGTTTGTGCAAAGAGTGTTATCTGTTCTTCTCTTGTTAAGGCTGCAATGTTTGGTGCAGATGCAAACTGGGGACGAATCCTCTGTGCACTCGGTTATGCAGGTGTAGATATTGACGTTAATAAGGTTGACGTATCATTCAAATCTGACGGCGGTGAAATCGCAGTTTGTAAAGACGGTGCAGGCATAGAATTTTCAGAAGAAATCGCAAAACAGGTTCTTATTGAAGACGAAGTTTATATTATCGTTTCTCTTAATGACGGTGAATATAACGCAACTGCCTACGGTTGCGACCTTACATATGAATATGTAAAAATCAACGGTGATTACAGAACCTAATTTCCAATAGCACGTACATTTTGCACTTTTCACACGGCAACTCACGTATACCTGATACGCTTCGCCGTGCGAAAAGCACAAACTGCACGCACTCTTGAAAATTATGTTATTTTCTAGTATAACTTTACATTTGGAGGTTAATATGGACTTGAAAAACATACCAACTGAATATCGTAGTGAGGTGCTGGTGCAAGCACTTCCGTATATTCAGCATTACCATAATAAAACAGTTGTTATCAAATACGGCGGAAACGCAATGATAAATGAAGATTTACAGGACGCTGTTATGACTGATATCGTGCTTCTTCGTTCAGTCGGCGTTAATGTTGTTCTTGTTCATGGTGGCGGTCCTGAAATCAACGAAATGCTAAATAAAATCGGCAAAGAGTCAAAATTCGTTGACGGACTTCGCTATACTGACGAAGAAACTATTGATGTTGTGCAGATGGTGCTTGCAGGTAAGGTTAATAAAAGACTTGTGCATCTTCTTCATCATCACGGCGGTCACGGAATCGGCATTTGCGGACTTGACGACGGTATGATTAAAGCAAAGAAAGTTGAAGATAAAGATATCGGCTTCGTCGGTGATATTGTTGATGTTGATACAACTCTTCTTAACGGAATTCTTGACCAACATTATATTCCTGTAATTTCAACTGTTGGCGGCGGTGAAAACGGAGAAGTTTATAATATCAATGCTGATATTGCAGCGGCTAAAATCGCAGCAGCTCTCGGCGCTGAAAAATTACTTCTTATGACAGATGTTCGCGGACTTTTGAAAGATAAAGACGATGAAGATACTCTTATTCACGTTGTTAATGTAAGTGAAGTTCCACAGCTTAAATCTCAGGGCATAATCAAGGGCGGTATGATTCCGAAAATTGATTGCTGTGTTGAAGCTGTACGTCGTGGCGTTAAGCGTACGCATATTATTGACGGAAGAATTCCACATTCAATATTGATAGAGATGTTGACAGATAGTGGTATAGGAACCATGTTTTTATAAGAAGGTCTTAAAATGAATTTGGATATAATTAAAACTCAGGCAGATAACAGTTTGATGCCTACATATGCTCATTTTCCGGTTTCTATTGAAAAGGGTAACGGTGCAACCTTTGTTGACAGCGAGGGTAACGAAGTTATTGACTTCGGCTCAGGTATCGGCGTAAATTCTCTCGGCTATAATAACGAGGGTTGGATTAATGCAGTAACTGAACAACTGAGCAAAGTTCAGCATACTTCAAACCTTTACTATAACTCAACTGTTGCAGAATATGCAGAAATGCTGACTGCAAAAACAGGATTTAACCGAGTTTTCCTTTGTAACTCAGGTGCTGAAGCTAACGAATGTGCAATTAAACTGGCTCGTAAATACAGCTTTGATAAATATGGTGAAAACCGTTATAATATAATCACTTTGGTAAATTCTTTCCACGGCAGAACAATGGCTACAATTACTGCAACGGGTCAGGAACATTATCATCAGTTCTTTAATCCTTTTGTTCAGGGATTTAAGTATGTTGAGTCAGGTAATACTGAAGATTTTCTCAAAAATGCAGATGACACAGTTTGTGCAATCATTCTTGAGGTTGTTCAGGGTGAGGGCGGAGTTGTGCCTACCGATTTTGAATTCCTTAAAACTGTTGAGAAGGTTTGCAACGAGAAAGATATTCTCTTGATTATCGACGAAGTTCAGACGGGTATGGGAAGAACAGGTAAGCTTTTCGCTTACCAGCACGCAGGAATTTCACCTGACGTTGTAACAAGTGCCAAAGGTATAGGCAACGGTCTTCCAATGGGAGCTTGTCTTTGTACAGAAAAATGTGCCAACGTGCTTACTGCAGGAACTCACGGTACCACATTCGGCGGAAACCCCGTAGCTTGCGCAGGTGCTAAATATATTCTTAGTACTCTGACTGACGAATTTCTTAATGAAGTAACCGAAAAAGGTGAATACATAAGAAAAAAACTCAGCGAAATCGAAGAAGTTGAGTCTGTAACAGGTCTTGGAATGATGCTCGGCATTGAACTGAAAACCAAGAATGCAGGCGAAATTGCAAAAAAATGCAGTGAGAACGGACTGCTGATTCTCACCGCCAAAACAAAACTCAGAATGTTGCCACCGTTGGTAATTACAAAAGAAGAAATCGACAAGGGTATTGCAATTCTCAAAAATATTATTGAAGTTTGAGTAAAATTGCCCACAGCACATTTTTTGCTCGGGGCGGTATCTGTATACAGCACCGCTCACTTCAAAATGCACTGTGAACAATTTTCTTTCAAACTTTTATTTTGTTAAATTTGGTAAGGAGATAATTTTAACTATGAAACATCTTTTAAGTATGCTTGCTCTTTCAACTGAAGAGATTACAGAAATCCTTAATCTTGCTGATCAGTTGAAATATGAAAATAAAAACAACATTAAGCACCACCGTCTTGAAGGACAG
>CAYXMF010000006.1:0-1766 GCA_964465845.1 uncultured Eubacteriales bacterium
GATATTGCAAAGAGTGACCTTTTCAATGAAGATTACCGCAACTTCTTAAACCGTGAAATCAACAATGCACTTAATCTTATTGATTTTGACGATTTGAGAACAGAAGATGTTGCAGCGGCTAAAAAGTATGTTGACGATGTAATCTATGCAAACGATGATTACAAGGGTAACGGTGACGTGGCACTTGTGGCTCACTCTCACCTTGATATTGCGTATTACTGGCGCAGAATACACTCTGTTCAGAAGAATCTAAGAACAATTCTTATTCAGTTGCGTCTTATGGACAAATACCCCGACTTTAAATATACTCATACTCAGGCATTTACTTATGAAATGCTTGAAAAATATTACCCAGATGTGTTTGAGGAATTGAAAGAGAAGATTGCAAACGGTCAGTTTGAGCCGGTGGGTGCAATGTATGTTGAGCCTGACTGCAATATTCCTTGTGCTGAAAGTCTTATTCGTCAGTTTATGTACGGTCAGCACTATTTCCGTGAAAAGTTCGGTAAAACAATCAATAACTGCTGGTTACCTGACGTTTTCGGTAACAGCTGGATTTTACCTCAGATTCTCAAAAAGAGCGGTGTTGACTATTTTGTATCAAACAAAATGTCAACCTGGAATGATACTAACCGATTCCCACATAATAACTTTATCTGGAAAGGTATTGACGGCAGTGAGGTGTACGCTTGCGTACCGCCAACTCACTTTATTACTTGGAATATGCCTTCACAGATTCAGGAGAACTGGGATGCTTATCAGGACAAAAACCTTGGCGGACAAACAATGTCAATGTTCGGTTACGGTGACGGCGGCAGCGGTTGTACTGAAGAAATGATTGAGGTTATGCACCGCTTCAATAAACTTTCAATTATGCCTAAAACTGAGCATGTTGGCGGTCAGGAATTCCTTGAAAAGAATCTTAAAAATAATGACAAGCTTGAAAAATGGGACGGAGAACTTTATCTTGAAATGCACCGTGGTACATTTACCACCAAGTCACAGATGAAGCGTTATAACCGTAAGCTTGAATATAAACTTCGTGAGGCTGAAATCGTTTCAACACTTCGTCATTTAAAGGGTGCAGAGTATCCAAGTGAAGAAATCCGCGATATTTACAAGAAATTGCTTATAAATCAGTTCCACGATATTTTGCCGGGTAGCCATATTGCTCCTGTTTACCGTGATGCAATGGCTGACTATAAAGAAATCGATGCAAGGCTTGATAAAATTATCGGCACAGGTGAAAAATACTTTAACTCACTTAACTTCCCGCGTACACACTTGACCTTCATTGAAGATGAAAACGGCAAGAGTGTTCGTTATGGTAAGCAGGGTAACTGGGTAATTCCAAATCTTGAACCACTTTCATGTGGTGAAATTACTTGGCGTACTTATGCAGGTGACTGGTGCGAAATCGGTAATAAAATTGTTACACCATTCTACGAAATCGAGTTTGAATATGATGGCAGTATCAAGAGCCTTTATGATAAAGAACTTGACCGTGAGTGGACAAACGGTGAATTCAATAAGCTTAAACTTTATAAAGATAACCCCGGCGTTTATGATGCTTGGGACATTCTTCCAAACTACAAGGACCGCGAGGTAGAGGTTAAGATAATTTCACCGCTTAAAACTATCGAAAAGAACTCAGAAGTTGCATCTTTTGAGTGCATTCTCGGTACAGAGAAGAGTACTTGGAAGCGTATAATCCGTGTATTCCGTCAGTCACGCGGTATTGAAGTTGAAAATATCGTTGATTGGAA
>CAYXMF010000006.1:1866-3394 GCA_964465845.1 uncultured Eubacteriales bacterium
TCAATGAGTTTGAGCCTTCTTCGTGCAACAATCCGTCCTGACGTTACAAGCGACATCGGTCATCACGAATTCAGTTATATGATTTACCCACACAGTGATGATTTTGTGAAAGCGGAAATCAATAATATTGCTTACGAATATAACGTTCCGCTTGGTAAAGCAGATCTTACTTGCGAAAATTCATTTGGCGAGCTTTATATGCAGACAATGAAAATGAGCGAAAAAGGTAATATGATTGTAATTCGTCTTTCAGAACAGAACGGCAGACGTGGTAAAATCAAACTTGGCGGTAAGGTTAAACTTCTCAACTTCCTTGAAGATGTATTAGAAGAAACTGATACGGTTGAATATAAGCCATTTGAAATTGTAACTATTGGTATAGAAACAAAATAAAGAAAAAGACCGAACAGAATTTTCTGTTCGGTCATAATTTTTGCTTCAATCAAAGTCTTGATGCAGCGGCTTTGTCAAGGAAGATATGCACATCAGGGTGAAGCTGAAGAACTGATACAGGGCAAGCAGGAGTAATATCACCATTCACAAGCCCGTCTATAGCGTCAGATTTTGAGCGACCTGTTGCAATAAGAATAATCTGTTTTGATTTCATAATTGAAACTGTACCCATTGTAAGTGCATAGTGTGGCATTGTGTCTTCATCAAAATACACAGAGTTTGCATCAATAGTGCTTTGCGTCAGACGAACTTTGAACGTACCTTTTGTGAATTTGTTTGAAGGCTCGTTAAATCCTATGTGACCGTTTCTGCCTACGCCTAAAAGTTGAATATCAATTTTATTTTCAATAATCAAATCATCATAGCGCTCACACTCAGCATCGGAATCTTCTGCGTTGCCGTTTAAGAAGTTAATATTTTCTTCTTTAACGTCAATATGGTTAAAAAGATTTTCGTGCATGAATGTGTAATAACTGTTTTTATCGTCACGTGGCAAATCACAGTATTCATCGAGGTTGAATGTTGTAATATCTTTAAAACTGACCTTACCTGCATTGTACGCTTTTATAAGACTGTTATATGTGGGAACAGGAGATGCACCCGTTGCAAAGCCTAAAACTGAATCAGGTTTTTCATTAACTTTTTCAATAATCATATTGGCAACTGCAGCACCGATTTGTTCTGCATTATCAAATATATGAATAATCATTTTTATACCTCATCATAATTTTTTTGAGACTATATTTTACCATATTGTTTAAAAAATGCAATAGAAAAAACGGAAACATTTGAAGAAATCAAAGGTTTCCGTTTAACTTTTATTCGTTTGTTGATTGGTTTATTTTTTTATCAACGGGTTTGTGTAGCCACAGCTCAATAACATAAACAATAAGAACAACTAAAGCACCTATTCCAAAAGTTGCACCCATAATTTTAGAAAGTGTAATACATACCAAAAGCACGATAAGATTAATGCTGCTGAATATTACATTTCTTAAATATGCCTTTTTACCCATTGAGAAAAGTGAAGAAATAATTACTGCCAACGAGAAAAGGATTATACAAACCATTGTAA
>CAYXMF010000006.1:3494-30784 GCA_964465845.1 uncultured Eubacteriales bacterium
AAAAGTGAAGAAATAATTACTGCCAACGAGAAAAGGATTATACAAACCATTGTAACAACAGGGAATAAATATGATTTTTCCGCGAGAATTTTATCAAATGGCATTGAGCCACCCACTATTCCCATAATCACGTTTATAAGTGTAATTGTTGTTCCGTCAGCGGTTTTAAACATAGGTAAGCACATCCATAAAAGAGGGGAGAACATTAATACAAATCTTGTTATTTGTAATGGTCCACCAAATGCAGATGTTTTAATATTGTTAAGCACTTTGTCAACGGCTGCTTGCTCTTTCATTGCTTTTTCGTGGTCGGCCTCAAGTCGTTTGTCAAGGTCATAATAAACAAGATTTGTGTTACACTTGGGGCAGTTTTGCTTCATATAGAATGGTGAAAGTTTTTCATTGCATTTTGGACATCTGTTACTCATTTTCGCCACCTCCTGAAACCTTTGCAGAAAGAGCGGTACGGCGCTCTGCCATTTCTTCACGAACCTGATTTAATTTGTCACCTGTAAGGTCATACCAGATGTACGGAATAAGAGGAAGAAGTCCCAAAATCGCAGGGGCTAATGTGAACATTCCCCAAATGAAGAAATCTGTCTGCTCATAAGCCTTGATTGCAACGCCTGTTGTTTCGTCAAATGAAAGACCAATCAGCGCCATAAGTGCCGCACCGATTGCGCTTGAAAGCGAGCCCGTAAGCTTGCCCACGAATGTAAGTACAGAGAATGAAACGCCTTCATTTCTTTCACCTGTTTTCCATTCCATATAGTCGATTGTATCGCCAATCATTTCGGTAGGAATAACCATATTGATTGTATTGAAGAAACTGAAAAGAAGGTTTTGTACCATCAAAAGTGGCACAACAACCCAAAGATTTGTAAATGCTTTCATGCCAACGATGAAAACGAGAGTTCCCATAATAAGTCTTGCAAATCCGTTTAAGAAGATAATTTGACGGTTATCAAAACGCTTTTTAATTTTAGGAATAAGCAAATATGTAACAAATCCAAGAATTGTACCCGGCAATGCAATAACAATTGTTAACGAATTCATTTGTACAACTTCTGAATAGTAATAGGTCTGGAAAAATCCGCCCACACCACTCACAGCCGCAAGCACATTGCCGATAACAATTAAAAGCAGAGGTTTGTTTCTTACAAGAGCCTTAAAGCCGTCAAGCACGCTGGGTTCTTTGACTGTCTGAACAACTCGTTCTCTTGTGCAGATACCCGACATTGAGAACAGAGCCATTCCAAAGGTGCCTGAAATTACTGCCATAAGTAAAAATACCTGTGAAAGTGAAAGTCCGATTGCACCGTTGTTGCTCAAATCCATAAGAACTACGAGAATAGTGTTTGAAAGTCCGCCGATGAGACCTGAAACAAAGCGTGCAGAAGAAATTACTCTTGTTCTGTCAGATGGCGAGGGGCTGATTGCCGCACTCATTCCCCAGAACGGCACGTCGCCAAGGGTGTAAAAAAGCTCCCAAATGAAATATGTGACGAACATATAAATGATTTTTGCGGTAGTTTCTGCCGCGTCACCAAGAATTTGCGGTCCCGCAAAAAGCATTATCGTTGCAAGTCCTAAAGGAATGGGAATTATAAGCAGATAGGGTCTGAGTTTTCCGTATCGCGTTCTTGTTCTGTCAATAATTGAGCCCATAAGCGGGTCATTTATTGTGTCCCATATTCCTAAAAACAGCATCATTGCTGAAACGGCACCGAATGGTACACCGAATACCTTTGTGAAGAAAAGCGAAAGATAACTGCTTGATATTATGTTGTAACCAAAGCATTGACCCGCGTTTGCAATGCCGTATGCCAAGGTTTCTTTCACACCGACATAACGAATGTCGCCTTTATTTTCAGCCATGGTTTATTTTCTCCTTCCCTTATTTCTGTGACGGATTGCGCCACCTTTGTCATTAAGCAAATATGAGTTTTTGCAGTTAAGATATGTAAGTTTTTCTTTAAGATTTTCTTTGTAATCGAACTTGCGGTCTTTAATTTTATCGTAAAGTTCACAAGCAAGTGAGCATTCGGTATTATCAATGTCAGCAGTTGCTGCAAGAATTACAATTTCTCGGTCAACGGGGAGTGTAAGTTTGTCGTCAGTTACGCTGATTTCAACATTCCAGAAGAATAACTGTTCACACTGGGCATCGCCGTTTGCAGTATGAGAATGTGTGAATTCATAACCTAACTTGCCGTCTTTTGTATATGCAACTTCTTTGAAATCATACAAATCCCAACCTGCGTAATATTCGCGAACGTCATTGATTTTATATGCACGACCATTGATTTTTACAAATTTATCACCGCTTAATGATGCCATAAGTAAGTGAACTTTACTTGTGTTTGCAGGTAACGATAAAGTCTGACCGCCACAAAGCATAGCCTTGCTGTTTTGCGGTAATTCAAAAGGAATACCGCCTGAAATAATTCTGTCAGGTGTAATTTCCTGAGGAATTGTTTTGTTGATTATTGGTAAACTGCCTTTTGGTTGACTGTTAGTGGAGAGAGCGTCAATGTTGCCGATAATATCAACCTTTGCGGTTGTGGTTTTTGCGTCTGCTTTCTTTACTTTAAGAGCAAATGACTTGATTTCATAAGGCTTTAAGTCGAATACTAACTTGCCATCAACAAGTGAAATGTCATCTATATGCTCTTCCGACGCATAAATCTCACGTGCTGACTCAATTTCACAGTTAAGTGAAAGAGTAACACCTTTTTGCTCTTTCTTTTCACTTTCATTAATTCGAACAATAATTTCATCACCGTTTTCAGCTTTTTTAACAGCACGGATTATTGCATTGCCTGAGAGACTTCCCAATGAGTATTCACTGCCAAGACTTCCCTCGTGAATTGAACAAACAAAACAAGACAACGGCATTACAAAGTTTCTTGCTTCACATTGAGTGTCGTGCCCAACATTACCCTTATGTGAATAAATGCCGTAAGAATAACGGTTAAGACCTAAATCCATCATTGACTGCATACTGTCAACACGGTAATTTTTAAGAGGTGTATGCATAAGTGTAAGACGAAGTGTGTTATCGTCAAATTTGTCCCAGCCGTATTTGCATTCGCTGATAATTGAAACGCCGAAATTCTTACTGTTATCAGTAATGTCAGCCCATTTCTGTGCAGGAACTTCAAAAAGCTTATCGTTCATATTACCACGCTTGATTGCACCAAATCCCAAATCGTAAGTAGCAACAGGACTTTCAGCTGAAAGCGTAAAGATTTCTTTTGCTAAATGACGCTTACTGCGCCATTCGGTTTCTGTATAAACTTCAACGGATTTACCACCACGTGAAAGTGCTACAATTGAAACAAAGGTACTGTCGCCGAATGTTTTTACAATACGGAGTGCAACTCTGCAAGGACCGTCTTCAATAACCTTAATTGACTTGATTTTTGCAATATTCTGTGGCTCGCGATGAACTTCGTCATAGTTCAATTCCCAAGCAGGCCAATCTTTACTGCCGTTGTAATCGAAAATACCTGTAACAATCGGTTTTTTAAGGATTTCAAGTTTTATTTCTTTGTCGTATATTGAAGAAATATCACCGTTACTGTTGAATTTTACAACATATTTTTCATTTTCAAGTGCGTTAATTGATGCGGAAAGCTTTGATTTTACAGCGCATTTCTTGTTTCTTAAATCAAAGACCTTGTAGCCCATTGGTGCCACTGCAACACACATAAGAACTGTTGCAACACCAAACTGAATATCGGTAATCTGAGCAGGGTATTCTTTGCCGTCAGCATCAAATACGGTAACATTTTTGCCACAAAGTTTTGCAGGAATTTTAAGAGTAACAACACTTGTGCGCTCATATTCCATAGGATTATTTACTACAACTGCAATTCCCTTTACAAATGACGTGTCAAGAAGTGATGCAACATTTTTCACAGCACCTTCATATTCATTTGTGAACTGGTTAAGTGACATAGCGTAGTCATTCCAGCTTCTGCGGTATGCACGCTGAACTGACGTACCCGGCAAATCATCATGGAACTGATGAGCAATAACTCTTTTCCAAGCTTTAGTTAAAGCTTCTTGCGGGTATTCATAGCCGTTAATTAAGTTTGCAGTAACGCAAGCACGTTCTGCCATATCAGCAATTTCTTCATTTCTTCTGTTCCAACGTTTGCCGATTGCACGGGAGGTGTATCCGCCAACCGCGTGATTTGTCATAACAAGTTCATTGTTCCATACGGGGAGTTTCTGCTTTACTTCTTCAGGCAAAGCGTCAATATCATGGAATATTTTGTCAGCGGGGGCAGATAATACTTCTATATCACTTGTATCATTTAAGCCGATTTCATCACAAATAGTTTTAACTGACGGTTCTTTCGGTGCGCCACCTCTGTCACCAACACCATGGAAGATAGCAGTCATATCAAGAGAATACTGGTCATTTTCATTGAGCTTTTTAACCACATTTTCATTTTCTCTTACTTTGGTGAGAGTTTTATCATATGAACCGGGATTTGTATTTGCATAAATATAATTTCCGTCAACGCCATACCACTTGCCAAGGTCAAAAGGTACGCCGTATGCAGAACCCCATGTAAGCTTCTGTGTAGTAAAGCCTTTAAGATTTGCATGGTGCATAATTGATGGTAATGCATAACCAAAGCCAAAACAGTCAGGTAAGAAGATGTCACAACTGCGTTTGCCGAAATTCTTGTCAAAGTATTCGTTACCTAAAAGAATGTTTCTGAAAAGCGCTTCAGGGGATGGCACATTTACGTCGCCGTTTTCAAAGGCACTTCCGCACACATTCCATCTGCCCTCTGCAATATAGGATTTCATTCGTTCCCACATTTCAGGGTAGTATTCTTTCATTAACTCGTAACGGTATGACCCTTCAAAATTGAATCTGTATTCAGGGTATTTCTCAAAACGCTGAAAATTATCGTTAAGAGTGTTGTATATGTATTTGCTTACAGTAGTTTCAAAATCCCAACTCCAGATGGTGTCAAGATGAGCATTTGCAATAGTATAAACTTTCTTTTTATCCATAAAAATCCCCTATAAAAACTGTATATAAGAAAATTATATATTTTAATGAAGAAAAAATCAACCAATGCTTGTAAAATTTTGCAAAAAATACTCGACAGATTGACTGTTTATTGTTAAAATATTAATGTATTTGATTTTGTTCGTTAATTTAAGTAAAAAGGAGTTAGCCGAATGAGAAAATTTGTATCATTATTGATGACACTTGTATTAGCAATGACTGTGCTTTTTTCATTTACAGGCAGTACTGTGTCTGAAAAAATAAATCCAACACTTAACATATCGGCTGACAATATTTCTTACGAGTTAAGTGATACTCTTTACGGCTTGTCACTTGATGATGTAGGTTATGCTGTTAACGGCGGATTAGTGTCAGAACTTGTAAGCAATAATTCTTTTGAATATACAAGTAATGCAATGGCAGGGTGGAAAATTGATGGTGTGGACTATGCCATAGAAACAGCTGAATGTATGAATGAGAAAAATTCTGTATATTTGCATATTACGGCTGACGGTGAGGGCACTGTTGAGAATTTTGGTTATACTGAAATTTTCAACAATAAAAGTACACAGTATAGTAGTAAAAAAGCAACAACTGCAGATATGGGATTTAAAGAAGATGAAATGTATGAGTTTTCTGCATTCTTTAAAAATATTGATTTCATTGGTACAATGAGTATCTCATTGAATGCAGAGGGCAATACTGAATTATATCAGTTTAATATTGATAATTGTGATGATTGGACCAAAGTCAGTCTTTCGATCAAATCGGATGTTACCGAAGACGGCTCATTGATTATTAATGTCAATGGTACAGGTAATTTTTATATGGACTCAGTTTCACTTGTCCCTGTAACCAGTTATGGCTATGGCGAGGACAGTTGGAAATATGTCAGCTTAAGACAAGACCTTTTTGATGCAATCAGTGAATTGTCACCGTCATTTATTCGTTTTTACGAAGATGCGGTAAGCTGGAAAGATACAATCGGCTCACTTGAAACAAGAACTCAGGTAAGTACAGAGTATGATAACGGCCGATATTATGTAAATTCCAATGCGATGGGATTTTATGAGTATCTTGTTCTTTGTGAAGATCTGAATGCAGTTCCTGTACCGGTATTTAATATGGATCTTCAGGAATATGAAGTAATTGAAGATGTTACAGAAGAAGCTGAGGAAGGAACTACAGTAGCAGAGGAAACGACTACTGTAACTGAACAAGAAGAAACTGAACAAGAAACAGAAGAACAGAGCAATAGTTTAGCCGTGCAGAGCATTCTTGATTTTATTGAATATGCAGCAGGTGATGAAACAACCGTTTGGGGTGCAAAGCGTGTTGCAGACGGTCATTCAAAACCATTTAAGTTGAGTTATATTGCACTTGATGGTGAAAATGATTATTATCTTGAAACAGAAGAACTCTGCCAAGCTTTGACTGAAAATCATCCTGATATAAATGTTATTATAAGCAGTATTGATGATGAAAGTGCAAGTGGTACATCTTGGGGCAAGTTGGCAACGACCTATCACAATGTACTTTTCAACGAGTATTACGGTGACGGAAGAATCGATCTTTATGACAATGTTCATAAATATGATGAGTACGAACGTAGTGAATCTAAAATTACTGTTGATTCTTTCAATTCATACGCTGATGGTATCGGCACAATAATAACAGCTAATAATATCTGGTCTGCCATTGAAAATACAACATTTTTAATGGGACTTGAAAAGAATTCAGATGTTGTTACTATGGCGTCTTATGAGAATGCCATTGCAAAAAGAAATGCTCAGGCAGAGCAAACTTCACTTATCTGGTTTGACTCTCAAGATATTCTTTTAACTGCCGATTATTATTCACAAATGATTTTTGCAAATAATTTGGGTACAAACTATATTTCAACTGACTTCGATATGGAAGAAGACGGCATTTACCAGTCAACAACGGTTGACACAGAAAATAAAGTAATCTATGTAAAACTCGTAAATACCACAAGTCGTGAGCAAAAAATTAACATTAGTCTTGAGGGATTTAAGAATGTAAATAATCCGTCAGTTCAGTATATGACAGAGCATTTCAAATCTGCATATAACGATTTTGAAGAGCAACTGCATGTTGCGCCTGCTCAAGCGGATTTAACGGTTGAAAATAACAATATTGTTTATAATATAGGCAGTTATTCAATTAATGTTGTGAGAATTCCTTACGATACCAATGACGGAACATCACTTTATGAGTTGCCTGAAACTGATATTGTTTCACCGTATATGCATCCTATGGTTGAATATGCATTACCAATAACATTGGTTGCACTTATTTTAATAACGGGTGTGATTATTCTTTTTGTGAGAATTCGTCATCATAAAAGCGTGCGTGAAGAGAAGAAATAAAATTGAATAAAACAGTTAACAGCACAGTCATTTGACTGTGCTGTTTTTCTTTAAGATTTTATTAAGAAATAAAAAAGTTTCCAATATTATGTTGACAAACCACAAAAACAGGTGTATTATCAAACTGTGCTAATTGAAATAGCACAGTTAATACAGTTTCAAGTAGGAGGTGATACAGGTGAATATATTTCTCGATTACCATTCAAGAACTCCAATTTATGAACAGATTAAAGAACAAATCGTTCTTGATATAAGCAGGGGAGTTCTCAAAAAAGATGACCAGCTACCATCTTTAAGACAGTTATCTGCGCAGTTAGGAATTAATATTAATACTGTCAAACGTGCTTTATCAGAGCTTGAAGCACAGGGGGTAATTTATTCCGTCGCAGGAAAAGGTATATTCATCAGCGGAAACGCAGAATCACAAAACATTTATCTTGAACAATCTTTAGATGCAGTTAAATCAGCACTTATTAATGCAAAAGAAATGGGTGCAAGTGAAGAAAAAATAACTGCAATCGTTAAAGATATTTTCAAAGGAGTTGAATGAAAATGATTGAGTTTGTAAACGTAACCAAAAAGTTTGGCGATTTTACAGCAGTAGAAGATATATCATTTAAGGTTGAGCCTTCATCAATTTACGGGCTTATCGGCTATAACGGAGCAGGTAAAACTACACTTCTCAAAACTGCCGCAGGAATTTATAAAGCGGACGGCGGAAGCGTTTTGGTTGATGGGCAAGATGTTTATGATAATAACGATGTGCGTCGTGATTTGTTCTATATTCCTGATGACCTCTATTTCCCGATGAACGCATCAATTAATTCAATGGCAAGGTTTTATGCTGATTATCATCCGAATTTCAGCTATAAAACACTCAATAATCTTGTTGAAGTGTTCGGACTAGAACCTAAAAAGAAAATTCGTGGATTTTCAAAAGGTATGCAACGACAGGCTGAAATTATTTTAGCTTTGGCATCACACCCGAAATATATGTTGCTTGACGAAACCTTTGACGGTCTTGACCCACAGAAAAAAGAAACAACAAGAAAGCTTTTTATGGAATATATGGCTGAAAGTGATTGTTCGCTCATTATTTCATCACACAATTTGTCAGAGCTTGCTGACCTTTGTGACCATGTGGGACTTATAAATGGCAAAAAACTTACAATGGACTGTTCTGTATATGATATTTCAGCAAATTACAGTAAACTCCGTCTTATTTTTGACCGTGAAATTACTAAAGAAGATTTTAAGGACATTCAGTATAAATCTCTTGAAATTGACGGCAGAGTGGCAATGATTATCTTTGACAAGAATTCTGCTGAACAAAAAGAAAAACTTAACGCACTTCTTCCTATGGCAATTGACGAATATAAGCTCACAATGGAAGAAGTATTCTTAAACGAAATGGAGGACAAGAAATATGACATCACAAAAATCTTTGAAAAATAATGTAAACTTCAATGATTTCAAAAGAAGTCTTAGTGAATCTATGCTTTTTCCGATAATCGCATTTGTTGTCCTTTTTGCTTGTGTAACATTCCCAATTATTCAATATGTTACATCTGAATCATTTGTAAAAACACCTGTTCACGATGAATTGCAGGTGTTTATAGAATCTTCCTCAATGGGACATCTGGTTTTTTGTATTGGTATGGTTTTATGTGGAGTGTTAACTGCATTAAAAGCGTTTTATTTTCTTTTCAGTAAAAAGCAAGTTAATGTTTATTTAAGCATTGGCGTAACAAGAAAAACAATGTTTATAAACAGAGTTTCATCAGCAGTTATTCTTCTGTTCTTAGCAGTGTTTATTCCGATTTTTATTATATACATTTTGAATATAGTGAATTTTGGATTAACCGCACACCTTACTAAAACATTCTTATATTTGTTCTTTGCTCTTTTCACAAGCGGACTTGTAGGTTTTGCTATTACTACTACCGCTATGATGATTTCGGGTAATATTTTTGAAGCAGCATTAACAACTGTTTCAATGTCATTTATTCCAATGGTACTTGCGAGTGCTTTTGATTATGGAAAAATGAATTTCTTAAAAGGTTATATTGACGATGGCAGTGTTGATGCAGTTTGGCTGAACTTGTTTTCTCCACTCACTTTTGTAGGCGACTATGCAAGAGAGTTGCAGAATAAAAAAGACCATTTGGATTATACACGTTTAAGTGAATTGTTTGATGTTACATATAAAAGCGACCTTGTTGATGGTAAAATTCCTACAAATCTTACAGTTGATTTCGGGCTTTTAATACCTCTTTTAATATGGTTTACAATTTCTGTATTGTTGCTTGTGTGTGGACTTTATCTTATTAACAAAAGAAAAGCAGAACATGCAAATTCAGTAGGTCATTTCAGTATTTCAAGAGCAATTAATGCTACTTTCGCAGTCTGCTTGTCAATCTGCTTTATTACAATGGCATTCATTGGCGAGGAAATGTCATTAGCAGTAACAATTCTTGCTGCTTTAGGAATGAGCTTTGTAGCATATTTTGTAGTGCAGTTAATTCTTGCCCGCAAATTCAAAAAAACATTAAAATCGTTAAAAGTGTGGGCAGTTCTTGCTTGCTTTATAGTAGTATGGTTTTCAGCATTCTATACAGGTTTCTTTGGAACATTCAATAAAACACCTGAAATTTCTGAAGTGAAAAGTGCAGCAATCAGTTTTAATGAATTGTCATTATTCAATAATAATGTGTTTAGTTCAAGCGAATATGTGAAGAGTGTTAACGAAAAAGATACAAAAATGATAATTGACTTGTTTGACGAAATAAAAAACGATAAGAAAACAGAAAATCGTCAGGGTTGGGCTTATTTTGCTTTTGAAGATGAAAATGGTGAAATAAAATATAGATGCTTCACCATTTATTCTGAAGAGTTATATGAAAAATACCTTAAAACAGTATTTAATTCAGATTATTTTGATGCAGTAGCAGAATATAAACTTTTGGGCTTTAATGAGAAGAATATTTCTGCAAATGGAAAATATCAGGCGTCTGAAAGTGAAAATTATATGAAGAATCAGTATGAAGATTATGAAATCACTGATGTAGATGCTTCATATGATTCATATATTATAGCTCGCGGAGATTTTTGTGATAATCAAATGATTATTACAGACACTTATTCTAATATGAATGATGAAAGTGCCGAAACCAGTTATTCGGTCGAAATCAGAAAAGGCGATGAGCTTGCAAAGGCAATTTATAATGACATTACAAAAATGACATTTGAAGACCTTTTCATAAACAACTCTAAACCATATGCGGTTATTGGAGCAAAAATGTGCGACTTCGCGTTTAATGGTAACAAGGTACTTAAACCATCAGGCAATGAATGGGATAAATATGAACTTCAAGGACTCAGAGAAGAGTATTATGAAGGCTATTACAGATACTACATTGATGGCGTTTATGTAGGTACAGATATAAGCAATATTAAAGGCAACTTTACTGTAAATCCAATTTTATATATTTATCCACAAATGACAGAAACAATTAAGTATTTTGAAAGTAAGAATATTAAGTTTGATTGCCAGTATCAGGGTAAAATTAAAGAAATATTTTATACAAATGGTCCACTTTATTATCATGATGCTTGTTCATATTATGAAGATAAGCACGAAAACAGATACCGCGATTATTTCAACTTAGGTACAAACATTAAGATTTTTGATAGTAATCATTTCTATAATAATTCATTTAGTGGACTTATGGATTGCATCAATAAAGAAGAAACACAGTATAATCTTCTTAAAGATATTTACAAAGAGGCAGGTCAACCGTTATCAACACTTGATAGCAATAAGAATAATGCCGTTCTTGAAAAGTGTGTACCATTCTATTTCGTAAATAACGATAACGGACGATATGTTTATGTTGTCTATGAAGATGGCTCAATAGTATGTCATTATCTCCCTGAAGCAAATGTAAGCGTATTGAAATAACACAAATAATAAACTCCCTACGGAATAATTCTGTAGGGAGTTTTTATGTATTCTTATGTTAGATGGACTTAAGTTTGCCAAGATTTTTAAGAGCATTCGGAACGCCCTTGAAGATAATCTTAAGACCTTTCCACATTTTGTCCTCATTAAGAATAATGAGAAGACCTTCTGCCATCTGAGGACTGAAAATGCTGAAACTCATTGAAATGAAGTTCTTAATTGGTGTCTGGAGGGCTACTGCACCTGCCATTGTTTCAGTACCAAGCATCTTCTTGAGAAGACGGTTGATTCTTCCGCCCCACTTGCCGTCAGCAGCATCTTCAAGTGTGTTAAGAATTGTAAGAGGCTGGCTCTTATCACGCTGTGACGGAGGAAGCTCTGCGCCGTAAACTGCAACAAATTCTTCATCCTTAACATTCATAATGTCTGCTGTGTAGTAGCAAGGCGCTGTCTTGCTGTAATCAGGGATTTCAGCTTCAACAGTTGACTCAACATTCACTGTAGCTTCAAGCTTGATGTCACGGCTTGATGCACCAACAAGAATCTTGAAGTCGCCGCTTTCAACGTGCCAATCTTTAAGATTTACGTTGTAGTAAGCAAATGCACGCTTGTCAAGGTCAATTGAAACTTCAACTTCTTCGCCAGCCTTGATAAATACTTTCTTAAAGCCTTTAAGTTCTTTAACGGGACGGTAGATTGTGCTTTCAACGTCAGAAACATAAACCTGAGCAACTTCAGCACCGTCAACGTCGCCGGTATTCTTAACCTTGAATGAAACAGTAACTGTGTCTGTGTCTTTAATCTTGTCAGCAGAAACTTTAATGTCACTATATTCAAATGTTGTGTATGAAAGACCGAAACCGAATGGGAATGCAACTTCCTTGTCAGCCTTATCATAATACTTGTAACCTACATAAATACCTTCTCTGTATTCAACTGAAACAGGTGAGCCTGGGAAATAATTGTAGCTTGAGTTGTCAGAAAGTGCAAGAGGATAAGTTTCGCTGAGCTTACCGCTTGGGTTAACATCACCGAAAAGAATATCACAAACAGCGCTACCGCCGGCCTGACCTGTAAGGAACATATTAAGGATTGCAGGAACTTTGTCAGCCCAAGGCATTTCGATTGAAGCACCGCCTGAAAGCACAACAACTGTGTTAGGATTAACTTTAAGCACTTCCTCAACAAGCATATTGTGGATTGGTGGAATTGAAAGGTGCTTTCTGTCGTTACCTTCTGTTTCATATTCATCAGTAAGTCCGATGAATACAAGAGCAACATCAGCATTCTTTGCTTTCTGTTTAGCATCAAGAATAAGATCCATATACTTCTTGTTTTTGCCGTTGAGAGTGTAACCAGGTGCAAATGAGAAGTCAACGCCCATTTCTTTCATTGTAGCATATGCTGAATCAAGTTTAAGCGGGTTGATAAGTGATGAGCCTGCACCCTGATAACGAGGTGTATGTGCCATTTCACCGATAAGAGCAACTTTAGCATCTTTCTTTAAGGGAAGAACGTTATTGTCATTCTTCATAAGTACCATACACTGACTTGCAATCTTTCTTGCAAGCTGATGATGTGCTTCAACATCATAAGTATATTCACCGCGAACTGCCTCAGCTCTCTTAGCCATATCAACAAGCTTGTCAACTGCTGCGTCAAGAACAGCCTCATCAAGAGTGCCGTTGTTAACTGCTTCAACAATAAGTCGAGCGCCTTCACCTGAAGAAGTCGGCATTTCAAGTTCCTGACCTGCAAGAAGTCCGGGAACTCTATCGTTTTCTGCGCCCCAGTCAGTAACAACAATTCCTTCGTAACCAAAGTCACCACGAAGAACATCTCTTAAAAGCCACTTGTTTTCAGCAGCGTATGTACCGTTGAGTCTGTTGTATGAGTTCATAACAGTCCAAGGCTGAGCCTTTTTAACTGCAATTTCAAATGGAAGAAGATATGTTTCACGAAGTGTTCTTTCATCAACCACAGCATTAACTGTCATTCTGCGTGTTTCCTGATTGTTTGCTGCATAGTGCTTAAGAGAAGTACCAATACCCTTGCTCTGAACACCCTTGATGAATGATGCAGCCATTTCGCCTGCAAGAACACCGTCTTCTGAGAAATATTCAAAGTTTCTGCCGCAAAGAGGTGAACGTTTAATGTTTGTACCTGGTCCAAGCAAAACTGAAACTTTTTCTTTTAAGCATTCTTCACCGAGTGCTTCACCCATTTTTTCAATAAGGTCAGGGTCCCATGAACAAGCAGTTGCAGATGCTGTCGGGAAGCAGATTGCAGGAACACCTTTCAAAAGATTTGTTTCACCCTTTGGTGTATCGCCCGGGTCACCTTTTTTACGGATACCGTGAGGGCCGTCGTTAAGGCTGATTGATGGGATTCCCAAACGATCAATTGGTTGGCTGTGCCAGTAATCAAGACCGTCGCAAAGACTTGCTTTTTCTTCAAGTGTCATCTGAGCGATAAGGTCAGCGTGTTTAAGAGCCATAGTTTATTTCCTCCTCAAATGTATAACTTTACATTAACATTTCTATTATATATCAACACTATCGGTTTCGTCAAATAAAAGTTTATCAGCCGAAACTGTGTCAATTGCTTCAATGTTTTTGAGTTTTCTCTGAATAAACAGATTTTTACGTTCTGCATCTTCCAATGTCTTGCCTGCTTCGTCAACTTTTTTCTTAGCTTTTGCAAGTAAGTCACCGAATTTTTCGTACTGTGCTTTTGCGGCACCGAGGATTTCACGAACTTCGTTTGCTTTTTCATTGATTGCAATAGTTTTAAAGCCCATTGAAAGTGAATTGAGAAGTGCGGTGATTGTTGAGGGCCCTGCAATCATAATGTTATAGTCATTCTGTAATTTTTCGGGAAGTCCTGTTCTTGATGATGCAATTTCTGCATAAAGACCTTCAGTTGCAAGATACATAATTGCAAAAGGTGTTGTGTCAGGCACGTGAATATATTTTGCAATAGATTTTGCCTCGTTTACAACTATCTTCTCAAGTTCGTTACGTGCTACCTTTACAGCATCAGCATCTGCACGGTCAGCGGCATCGCAAAGTCGAACGTAATCTTCCATAGGGAATTTTGAATCGACAGGTAAGAAAATATCTTTGCCGTCTTTATCGCTTGACGGAATGCGAATTGCAAATTCAACTCTGTCAAGTGAACCGGGAACAGTAGCAAGATTTTTTTCATACATATTCGGAATTGTCTGGTCAAGAATTCCCTCAAGCTGAACCTCTGCCCACGTACCACGAGCCTTAACATTTGTGAGAACGCGGTTAAGTGCAGTAACATTTTCAGTAACGCCTGTTGAAAGCTTCTGCATTTCGCCAAGGGATTTATACAAGTTTTCAAGCTGGTCCGAAACAGTTTTGAATGAAGAATTAAGCCTTGTGGTGAGTGTTGCAGTGAGCTTTTCGTCAACAGTAACTCTCATTTCTTCAAGTTTCTTCTCATTGGACTCCTGCATTTTAGTAATAGATGCTTCAAGAGTTTTGTTTTGCTTGTCACTTTGTTCTGCATTTTTTTCACTCATTGAAACGAGCATTTCGCTCATTTTTTCACGATGTTCAAAGTTACCTTTATTCATATTGTCAATGCGAAGATTCATATCATCAAGACTCTTTTTAACATCTTCGCGGATTTCTTTGTTGGAATTCTGATTTTCAACACGAATTCTATGGAATTCGTCACCTAAATTTTTATTTATGTAATCAAGTTTACTTTCAAGTGACTTGATTTCATCATCTTCATTATTCTTTTTTTCTTTAATTGCTTTTGACAGTTTACCGAAATAAATGCCAAGTACAATAAAACTGATTGCAAGAATAACAACTGCAATCCATTTAAATAATTCAAGAATAAAATCCATAATTGTTCTCTCCAAGTGTAATATATACCTTATTATACCAAATTAATATAATAAAAGCGAGTTTTTTATAAAAATTTTTATGAAAATATAGCCATAAATTATTTTCTTTGGTATAATAACAATCGGTGAAAGAAATGATTAAAAAAATTATTGCTCTTTTTTGTGCTTTGATGATGACCATTACCTGTTTTGCATCCTGCACAAAAGAAGATACCACAAATAAATTCTTCGCTTGCGGAATTACAGAAATGCCACAGCACTTTGACCCCCAGATTGCTGAAACCGTAAGTGAAAAAATGATAGCTGTCAATATTTTTGACGGTCTTTTTAAGCTTGACGAAAACAATGAACCACAGAAGTGTGCAGTTAAGAACTATAAAATTTCTGATAACGGTCTTGTTTATACTTTCTATCTTCGTGAAGATATGAAATACTACATTTCAAGCGATGCCCAAGATCTGATTGAAGAAAAAAACGCTACAATCAACACTAATGTAACGGCAGAGGATTTTGCATTCGGAATAATCCGTTCATTGCTTCCTGAAACTGATGCACCTGATTATGAACTTTTAAGCGTGATTAAAAATGCTGAAAAAGTACATAGTGGTGAACTGGGTTCTGATAATGCAGGGGTCAAGGTCATAAATGACTATACATTAGAAATTACACTTGAAAGAAAGTCTGACAGTTTCTTATATGCACTTACTCAACCTGTAGCTTACCCTTGTGACCAACAGTTCTTTGAACTTACTGCAGGCAGATACGGGCTCGATGAAGAATACATAATCTCAAATGGTGGATTTTATCTTTCATCAATAAGTGAAGATAAGAATGTTGTTATTAGTAAGAATACTGAATATAACGGCGCATTTTCACCGATTCCCTCAGGCGTAGGTTTTTATCTTAACACAAGCACTCTTGATATCGCCAAAAAGGTTGATGACGGCACTTATGATGTGGGCTTCTTCTCCGCTGACGATGATAAAGATGAATTAGGCCGTTCTGTTGTAAAAACCGAACTTGAAAATATTGCATGTACGCTTATATTTAATATGGCAGACGAAACCTTGCAGAATAGTGCTTTGCGTACAGGTCTTGTTTCTTGTGTTGATATGTCAGCGGTAACTGAAAATCCGCTGCAGTCAGTTTTGCCGTCATATTACGGAGTTGACAGCAGTACAGTAGAAAATATAGATTACAACATCGACAATGCACGAAACAATATGATTAAAGGCTTTGAAGAGCTTAAAATCGAAACACTTACACTTGAAATCATTTGCATTACAGAATATGAAGATACTGCAAAAGCGCTGGTAAATTGCTGGCAGAAAAATATAGGTGTTGAATTAAATGGCATAGTAACAGTTCTTGAAGAAAGCGAATTTTCAAAAAAGATTTCTTCAGATGATTTTGATATGGCAATCTGTTCTTTGACGGTTGACAGTAGTAATCCTGCGGATTTTCTTTCAGTATTTGCCACTGGCAATGAATTTAATGTGTTGAATTACAGTTCTGACGAGTATGACAGAATTGTTGAAGATTATAAATCGTCACCAAGCAATGAAAAAGCAGTTTATTGTCAGAGTTATCTGCTTAAAAATGCAGTTGTTTTGCCGCTTTATACTGATACTACTACCTATGCAGTTAATAAAGATGCAACGGGAATTTATTTTAGCGGTGACAGTTCAAATCTTTATTTCTATAAGGGACAAAAGTAATGACAACGGGCAGAAAAATATACATTTCAATATCGTGGATTCTTGTAATCGTTTGTATGGGAATTATTTTTGCTCTTTCGGCGCAGGTAGCTGAAGAATCCAAAGAACTCAGCGATTCGTTAGTCCGAAGAATTCTTGAATTACTGGGAATTGAGTTTGCGGGGGAGTATTTACGAACAATTGCTCATATGCTTGAGTTCACGGGACTTTCATTGTTGCTGTTTAACGCTATATATGCAACATGGCAACATAAATTAACGCTGATATTTGCTTTTGTGAGTACAGTTCTTTATGCAATCAGTGATGAAATACATCAGATATTTGTGGACGGAAGAGCGTTTCAGTTAAGTGATATTTTAGTTGATAGCATTGGTGGATTAATAGGTGCTGTAGCATCTTATATTATATTAAAAATTATACTTACTACGAAGAAAAGAGGAAATATAAATGGCAATATTAAAACCTTTTAAGGCAGTAAGACCTAAAGATGAATATGCTGAGCTTGTAGGTGCTTTACCTTATGACGTTATGAACTCGGAAGAAGCACGTGAAATGGTAAAAGACAAGCCTTATTCATTTTTGCACGTTGACAAGGCTGAAGTTGATTTACCAGTTGGCATTGATATCTATTCCGAAGAGGTTTATGAAAAAGCAAAGGCAAATCTTGATTCATTAAGCGAAAACGGTATCTGCAAGCAAGACGAAAAGCCAATGCTTTACATTTACCGACAGATTATGAATGGCAGAGAGCAGACAGGTATTGTTGGTTGTACTGCAGTTGATGACTATCTTAACAACGTAATTAAAAAGCACGAATTTACACGTGCTGATAAAGAGGCTGACAGAATTCATCACGTTGATACCTGTGATGCAAACACAGGACCTATTTTCTTAACTTACCGTGAAAACAAAACAGTTTCAGAAATTACTGAAAATTGGAAGAACACACACGCACCTGCATATGATTTTGTAAGTGATGATGGTGTTTCACAGACAGTTTGGGTAGTTGATGATGACGCTGTTATTGATACTCTTGTTAAAGAATTTGCAGAAATTCCTTATCTCTATATTGCGGACGGTCATCACAGAGCAGCATCGGCTGTTCGTGTAGGTCAGCGCAGAAGAGGTGACGGTGAATACGATAAAAACGCAGAATTCAATTTCTTCTTGTCAGTAATTTTCCCTTGCGATCAACTTAAGATTATGGATTACAACCGTGTGATAGCAGACCTTAACGGCAACACGAGTGAAGAGTTTATTGACAAAATGAGCGAAAAGTTCACAGTTGAATTGGCAGATGAAAGCCCTTACGCACCAAAAGAACGTCATACATTCGGTATGTATCTTGACAACAAGTGGTATAAGGCAACTGCAAAGTCAGAGTTTATTAACGAAAATGACCCTGTAGAATGTCTTGATGTTTCAATTCTTCAGAATAATCTTATCACACCAATTCTTAATATTACAGATCCAAGAACAGATAAGAGAATTGACTTTGTGGGCGGTATTCGTGGATTAGGTGAACTCGAAAGAAGAGTAGGCGAGGGTATGAAACTTGCTTTTGCAATGTACCCGACATCACTTAATGAGCTTATGGACATTGCTGATGCAGGCAAGGTTATGCCACCAAAATCAACTTGGTTTGAGCCCAAGTTATTGTCAGGATTGTTTATTCACAAACTATCATAATTTTGCTTCTTTTTCTGCAATACTTCGTGGCTTGCGAAAAAATAAATCAAAATTTCATAAAAGTTGCATGGCGGGGGCTTGCTCCCGTCATTTTTTGTCGCCATTTGTTCGTCAATTTATACAAAAACCAACACTCTAAATTGTAAATTTGTGCCAAAGGACGAAAGTTAAAAATTTAACAAAATATTATTGACTTTAATATTTTGCTGTTGTAATATATTGACAAATCAAGGCACTTGTATATGTGCAAATTATACAAAGAAAAGGCGAATACAACAAAAATGGCAAAAATCTTAAATCAAATGAATCCAATTAATATACTTTCACAGAAAGACGGCGCAAAAAGAATGGCAATTATGTTTATGAGCATTTTGCTTATGGGCTTTGCGGTTTCTGTTTTTTCATATTCAGGAATGGGTGTTGACCCGTTTACAGCACTTAATATGAGCATCAGCGAAAAAATCGGTGTCAGTTTCGGCTTCTTCCAGATGTGTGTAAACGGTGCAGTACTTGTTGCTGTAGCATTTGCAGCAAAAAGACTTATTAGTATAGGCACAGTCGTAAATATGGTTGGCGTTGGCTATGTGTGTGAATTTTTCACAAAGATTTACGACCAGTTCTTACCACAGGAAAATACATTTATAGTGAGACTTGTACTTATGGCAATCGGCGTATTTCTTTTAAGTCTTTCAGCATCACTTTATTTCAACTGTAACCTTGGCGTTTCACCTTATGATGCACTCGGCTTTGTAATGGAAGAAAAAACAAAGCTTAAATACAAATGGTGTAGAGTTGCAACTGACCTTGTTTGCACAGCAGTGGCATTTTTGCTCGGCGGACCAATAGGTATTGGTACTGTGGTTACAGCATTCTTTATGGGACCTGTGGTTTCTCTTTGCGACAATGCAATTTCAAAGAAAGTTCTTGAAGCAAAATATAAGTTTGTCAAGCATTTTACAGTTATCAGATATTACGATTTAAGCTATATTCAGGGAAGCCACGTGGCTTAATTAGTTAATCTTTATTTGATATACTTTTCCAAAAAGATTACAAATTATCATTGACGGAATATGACGAATATGGTAGTATAATGTTGATATGGGAAAGTAATTTAATATCAATATTATTAAATAAACGGAACTCATACCTTGCTGTATGAGTTTTTTTGATACTTTCTCATAATAAAAAAGGAGGAAGTTTTTTATGGACACAAAAAAGATTACAAAAATAGCAATATTAGTGGTTTGCGCAGTTCTTCTCGTTGGCGTTATAGTTTCAAGTTTTACTGTTGTTTCAGCAGGTCACACAGGCGTTGTACTTACATTCGGCGCAGTTGAAGAAACTGTACTTTCAGAAGGTCTGCATTTCAAAATTCCTTTTATTCAGAAGGTTGTACAGGTTAATAACCGTACACAGAAAATTGAAACAGAAGGTTCTGCATCTTCAAAGGACTTGCAGATTGTTTCTTATGTAGTAGCAGTAAACTATCACGTAAACGATGATTCTTCTGCATCACTTTATCAGAATGTTGGCACAGATTACGGCTCAGTCGTAATTGTTCCTGCAATTCAGGAAAGCATAAAAGCTGTATCTGCGCAGTACACTGCAGAAGAGCTTATTACAAAGCGTCAGGCAGTAGGCGACCAGATTAAAGAAGCTTTATCAGAAAAAATCAATCAGTATGGTCTTACAGTTGAAATCTTCAATATTGTGAACTTTGATTTTTCAGAAGAATTCAATGCAGCCGTTGAAGCAAAGCAGACTGCTCAGCAGAATGCTTTAAAGGCTGAACAGGACCTTGCTCGTATTGAAGTTGAGGCGCAACAGCAGATTACACAGGCTGAAGCAGAGGCTGAAAGTATCAGACTTATTCAGGAAGCACTTGCAAAATCACCTGATTATGTTGAATATGTTAAGTGGAATAAGTGGAACGGCGAATTGCCAACAGTAATGGGCGACAGCGGTGTTCTTATCAGTATGGATGAATTGGAATAACAATCTGATAATAAAAAATGGGCGTACCAAACGGTACGCCCTAATATTTTGTTTAATTATTTATGTGCGTTACAGCAGGAGCAATCGCCTGTGCAACCCTGAAATTCTGCTTTTCCCTCAGGTGTATCTCTGTAATACTGAGTATGAGTTTCTCTGTGCTTTGTGGTGTTCCAGATTTCTTCTGCAACGGGAGCCCACTTTTCTGCATATTCGTCACACTTGCTACAAAGCTCGTCTGCACTTTCTTTGCGGATTAAGTCAGATGACTTTGCGCCGGTTTCCTTGATAAGTTCACGAAGTCTTTCGGGATTTTCAAGCATAGGGCAGGGGCGAAGATGATTGTCATTAAAAGGCTGATTTTTATAATAAGCCATAAACAACGGACTTTGCAACGCTTCAAGCAATGTATGAGTACGAATATTTGAGTCAGAGAAATGAATGAATACGCAAGGCTCAATATCACCTGCAGAGTTAATGTGGAAGTAGTTTCTGCCGCCTGCAATACAACCGCCTACGTATTCACCGTCATTCTGAAAGTCCATAATGAATATCGGTTTACCTGTTTTACCGTCACGCATTTTCTTGTTCCAGAAATAAAGTTCTTTTCTTTGCTCAGGTGTAGGAATAAGCTCTTTGTCAGCACCGTGGCCTACAGGCATATAGTTGAAGTTGAGCATATATTTTGCACCTTTGCTGATTACAAAATCAACAAACTCTTCACTTGTAACCGTAGGAAGATTTTTTCTTGTGTAGCAAACTGAAACGCCGAAAAGACATTTGTTGGCTTTAAGCAAGTCCATAGCCTTGATTGTGGTAGCGTATGCACCATCGCCACGACGCCAGTCGTTTGAATCTTCATCGCCTTCAAGACTTAATGCGAGGGTAATGTTGCCAAGTTCGTTCATAGCGTCACAAAGAGCCTGGTCAACAAGTGTAGCGTTTGTGAAAATCAAGAAAATACAGTCTTTGTTATTTCTGCAAATCTCAAGAACTTCTTTTTTCTTGATAAGTGGCTCACCACCTGTAAGCCAATAAAAATGACAGCCTAATTCTTTACCTTGTGTTACAATGCTTTGCATCTCTTCAAGACTTAAATTAAGGTTGTGACCGTATTCAGCCGCCCAACAGCCCTTACAGTTAAGATTGCAAGCACTTGTAGGGTCAAAAAGAATGTTAAAAGGAATATTGCATTTGTATTTTTCACGATTTGCACGTACTGCTTTTGTGCCGTAATAACCTGCATCAATACCAAATGAAAGAAGCATTTGCTTAACAACGTTTCTGTCAACATCATTAATCATATTTAAAGCAAACTGAGTCCATACATTATCTTTGTCTTTTGCAACCTCCTGAAACTTTTTAAAGTTTTCAGGCGGAAAGACTTTGTTGAAGATTGGCTCAATTTTTTTGCTTAATTTTACAATATTGGCATGGGGGTCTTTGTCAATATACTTAAGAATTCTGTCAAGTGCTACACCAAGACCGGCCTTTTGAAGATTGTAAACTACTTTCATAATGCTTCCTTTCATAGATTTGATGAAAAATTTTCGATATCTAAACTATTTTATTTCAAATTTAAAATAAAGTCAACATTTTATTTCTTAATTTATTATATTTTACCAACTTAGCGGGAAAAATAAACAGAAATCAAATTCATTTGAAAATAAATTGTTAAAATTTTTAAAACAGTAGAAAAAACTTGTAAAATATGGTATATTTAAATTTATCTATTAATTAAGGGTGGCGCTTGAATGAATAACAAGTCTTATACTGAAATAGCAAAGGGTGTAAAGCTGCTTTGCGTAAACAGTAATAAGTTCAAAACAAATTGTATAAAGGTCGATTTTTATCTGCCCATAAATGAAGATTTTTCGGCACTTAATGTACTTGCATCTCTTATGGGGCATACTTCAAAAAGGTATAATACAGTAAAGACTTTCAACTCTAAAGTTGAGGGTATGTATGATGCTTGCTTTGATGCATCGATTGCAACTGTTGGCGAAAAAGTAAGAATTCGCTTTTCTATGGAAGTGCTTGATGATAAATTCACTTTAGACGGCAATAAAGTTTCTGAAGAAGCCGTTGAATTCCTTGTTGACATTCTAGAAAATCCTAATTGTACAGATGAAGGCTTTGATGAAGAATTCACAGCCCGCGAAATAAGATTTACCCTTGAAAATATTGAAGCTCTTAAAAATGATAAGCGTTCTTATGCGGTATCAAGACTTCGTCAGTTTATGTGCAAAGACGAGCCATACGGTATTGACTACGAAAAACTTGAAAAAGATGTTAAAAATCTTGACAGTAAAAAACTTTTATCAGCATATAAAAATATGCTGACTGATTCAACTGTTGTTATTACTGCGTGCGGTAGTCTTGACTGCAAAATGCTTTCAGAAAAGTTTAAAAAGTTTGCTGATAATATTGAAAACAGAAATCCTGCAAAACTTGAAACAGTCTTTATTACAAAGGCTGATGAAATCCGTTATTTTAAAGAAGAAATGGAAGTTAATCAGGCAAAACTTGTTATCGGACTTCGTGCAGGTATGAAAGACGGTAATGACAGTTACTTCGCATTCCGTGTTATGACAGATATCTTCGGCGGAGGTCCTTATTCAAGACTTTTCCTTAATGTCCGTGAAAAAATGAGCCTTTGCTATTACTGTGGCGCAAGACTTGTACGTGAAAAAGGCATTATTCTTGTGCAGAGCGGTATTGAAGAAGAAAACTATGAAAAAGCACTTAACGAGATATTCAATCAGCTTGATGTTATGAAAAAAGGCGAGTTTACTGACGAGGACTTCAATTCATCAATTATAGCATTGTCTGATGCGTTCAAAGGTGTTGAGGATTCGCCTGTTGCAATATGTAATTTTTACAGTTCTCAGGATTTTGATGATGAAATAGTCAGCGGTCCGGAGTTTGCTGAAAAGATTTCACAGGTTACACGTGAACAGGTAATCGAGTGTGCTGAAAAGGTGAGTATCGACAGCGTTTATCTTCTTAAAGGGGAGGGTGCAGAAAATGAGTAATATCAAAGAAATTAAAAACGAACTTTTAAAAGACAGTTATTACGAAATTGACCACTCCTCAGGCTTTAAAATTTTTGTATATCCTAAAGAGAATTACTCTTCAACCTATGCAGTATTCGGTACAAAATACGGTTCAATAGACACTTGCTTTAAAAAAGAGGGCGAAAAAGAGTTTACAACTGTTCCAGAGGGAATTGCTCATTTCCTTGAACATAAACTTTTTGAAAGTGAAGAACTTGATGCTTTTGCAAGATATGCAAAAACAGGTGCCAGCGCAAATGCTTATACTTCATTCGATAAAACCTGCTATCTTTTCCAGTGCAGCGGTAATTTTGAAGCATCACTTGAAATCTTGTTGGATTTTGTAAGCAACCCTTATTTCACAGAGCAGACCGTTCAAAAAGAACAGGGCATTATTGGTCAGGAAATCAGAATGTATGAAGACGAGCCGGGTTGGGAATCATTATTCGTTCTTCTTCGTGCTATGTATCATAATCACCCCGTAAGAATTGATATTGCAGGCACAGTTGAGTCAATAAGTCATATTACGGCAGATTTGCTTTACGAGTGCTATGATACATTCTATAACCCCGCAAATATGGCTCTTGCTGTTGCAGGTAACGTTACAGTTGAACAGGTCTTAAAAGTTGCAGATAAAATGCTGAAGCCAAAAAACAGCCAAACAGTTGAACGCAAATTCCGGATTGAGCCTGAAAGCGTAGTTGAAAGTTATGCTGAGCGTCATTTGTCGGTTGCAATGCCTATTTTTGCAATTGGTTTTAAAGAAAATGTTCAAACACCCACAAGAACGCTTAAAGAATCAATGGAAAGCGGAATTTTGCTTGATATTCTTGCAGGCCCGACTTCTTCGCTTTACGAAGAACTTTTAAAAGACAATCTTATAAACACAACATTTGATACTGAATATTTTGAGGGCTATGGTTATTCTGCTCACATTTTTAACGGAGAAAGTTCAGAACCGCAAAAAGTTCGTGAAAGAATAAACCAAGAGATTTCAAGAGTAATGAAAGATGGCGTTGACCGTGAAGCATTCAAGCGTATCAAGAAAAAGCATTACGGCAGTCTTATAATGGATTTTGACAGCGTTGATTCAATCAGTAACTCGCTTGTCAGCGCATATTTTAACGGCGAGGGACTTTATGACCAGTTAAAGTTGCTTGAAAGCATAACAGCTGAAGATATTGACAGACGCCTTAGAACTGCATTTAACATTGAAAATTCTTCAATGTCTGTAATAAAGTAATCTGAGAGGAGAACATTTTATGAAATGGTTGACTGATTACACACGTGTTGAATTCCCCGGATTAGGCTTGGATTTCGACGTTTATGAAAATCTTGTAGAATTTACAATTCCCGGTTGGGACATTGACGTTACAATTAAATTTTACGGAGTAATAATTGCATTCGGATTTGTTCTTGCCGTGCTTTTTGGCGGAAGAATGGCTTACAAATGGAAAATGAGTATTGATAAAATGCTTGACGTTCTTATTTGGGGTACATTGGGCGGAATTGTCGGTGCAAGACTTTACTATGTAATTTTTCAGTGGGACCACTATAAAGGCGATTTGCTTTCCATATTTAAAATATGGGAAGGCGGACTTGCCATTTACGGCGGTATTATAGGCGGTCTTCTTGCTGCATATTTTGTATGCAAAAAAGTTGATTTGCCATTCTTAAAATTGCTTGACCTTGCGGGTATGAGCTTGCTTATAGGTCAGGGAATCGGCAGATGGGGCAATTTTACAAATCAAGAGGCATTCGGTATAAATACGGATTTGCCTTGGGGTATGACAAGTGACAAAATACAAGAGTACATATCAAATAATTACAGTACTCTTGTTAGCAACGGAATAAATATCAGTTCAAGCGACCCTGTTCACCCTACATTCCTTTATGAATCGGTATGGTGTCTTTTAGGTTTTGTAATTCTTTATATTGTTTGCAAGAAATACAGAAAATTTGACGGACAGTTAATTCTTGGTTACGGCATTATTTACGGCCTTGAAAGAGCTGTTGTTGAAGGACTTCGTACAGACAGTCTTTATATTGGTGCTACAAATATCCGCGTTTCACAGGTTGTTTCATTGGTGCTTGCAGGTACTTGTATTGCATTGACCATTGTAAAACTTATTCAGGTTAAGCGCGAAAAAGAAGCGGTTGTAAAGGCTTATAAGGAGAGAAAAAATGTATAGAATTATCGACGGTAAAGAGGTTTCTGCTGCCGTAAGAAATGAAATCAAGGCAGAGGTTGAAAAACTCAAAGAACAAGGCAAAAAAACAGGACTTGCAGTTGTAATCGTTGGCAATAATTCTGCATCTCGCGTTTATGTGAATAACAAGAAAAAAGGCTGTGCCGAGGTGGGAATGGAGTCATTTGAATATGCTCTCCCCGAAGAAACAACAACTGAAGAATTACTTGAATTAGTAGAAAAGCTTAATAATGACGATGCAGTTGACGGAATTCTCTGTCAGTTGCCATTACCAAAGCAGATTGACGAAAAGAAAGTGCTTAATGCAATAGTGCCACATAAAGACGTTGACGCATTCCACCCTGTAAACACAGGTCATATTATGATTGGCGACCACTCATTTTTGCCTTGCACACCTGCAGGAATTATGGAAATGCTTAAATATTACAACATTTCTGTTGAGGGTAAAGAGTGCGTTGTAATCGGCAGAAGTAATATTGTAGGCAAACCTATGGCGATGCTTCTTTTAGGTCAGAATGGCACAGTTACAATCTGCCATTCACGTACAAAAGACCTTGCAGAAGTGACAAAAAGAGCAGATATTCTTGTTGCCGCCGTAGGTAAGGCATATTTTATAACACCTGATATGGTGAAAGACGGTGCAGTAGTAATTGATGTTGGTATGAACAGAAATGCAGAGGGCAAACTCTGTGGCGATGTGGATTTTGAGAATGTCAAAGACAAATGTTCATTTATTACCCCAGTTCCCGGTGGCGTAGGACCAATGACAATTACAATGCTTTTGAAGAATACACTCACAGCATCAAAAGAACATAAAAAATAGTTTCTTTTTCCGCAATACTTCGTGGCTATCGGCTCGCGGTATACCCGATACAGCTTCGCCTCTGCCACATTGTCTTGCGAAAAAATAATTCTATTTTTTAATTCATTGTTTTTTCATTTTTATAAATTTTTATTTGTAGGGGCGATTTTTTCGCCCTTTCTTTTTTCTTGACACATACCCCCATAGGGTATATAATAAAATCATAAAAGGAAGTGATTTTATGAGTAATACTTGTGAATGTTGCAAAACAAAAATTCGCAGTGAAGAAGAATATAAGGCTTTAATCAACCGTCTTAACCGAATTGAAGGTCAGATTCGCGGAATCAAAGGTATGGTTGAGAAAAATGCCTATTGTACGGACATAATAGTACAGGTGTCTGCAGTTAATGCGGCACTTAATGCATTTAACAAAGAACTCTTATCAAATCATATAAAAACCTGTGTTGCCGATGACATTAAAGCAGGCAAAACCGAAACAGTTGACGATTTGCTGTCAACCTTGCAAAAACTCATGAAGTAGGTGAAAT
>CAYXMF010000007.1:0-27477 GCA_964465845.1 uncultured Eubacteriales bacterium
TGCATTCGCCCTTCTTTTATATCAAAAATGAAAAAGTTTCATAATGAGAAAGATATTCTTGAAAGCAATCTTTCTGTCCCCATTAAACGAGTACTACATCAACACTTGCTTGAAATCTGCAACACATACGGGATTGATGACATTTCAGCATTCGGGTCAATTTGTTACATTGAATCGTCACCCGATTTAGAAACTCTTGATTTGTCCGTTATTGAATGGTCTATGAGTATTGAAATCACAACCGATAATGGAAAACAACATCTATTCTATTTCTGTATTCTTATTGACAATGACACAGGGCTGAATATTTTAGTTGATGAAAAACATTTGAAAGGAGCTATGGTTGAACAATTAAAAGAACTTATTACACGAAAAGAACAATATGATTTTACACAAAAGTAGGGCAAGTGTGGTTTCGCACTTGCCCTATATTTATTTCAGGAGGAATTTATGAAAAAGGAAATTAAAGTAGTAATGGTTGAGCCATCAAAACACCCGACCATTACAACAATTAACAATGACCTTGAAAGTCTGCAAAAAGCAGTTGGAGGGTTAATTGAGTTTGTAGGTCTTGAAGAAAACACTTGTATTCTTTGTAATGAAGAAGGCAAGTTAATCGGTCTTGAAGGCAATCGAAGATTCTATGACGACATTATTGTCGGTACTTTCTATGTATGCGGATTAGATGATGACGGTGACCTTGATTCTCTTACTCCGTCACAAATGGACAGATATTTGAGAATGTTTTGGGAGCCTGAATCATTCACACAAGATGAAATCGACAATTCAATAGTATTCAAATTTATTGAAATAGATTAAAGGAGTTAAAAATATGCCATTTAAAAATTATTCTGTATCAGTTGAAACAGACATCATCACATCAGATGACGGTAAAAACACATTTGAAGTTACGAAAAGATTAAACGGAATTGACGGGGAAAACGGGGTAATTGTATTACTCTACCCTACAAGAAACTGTGACAATATTTTCTCGGAAGATAATACCCTTAATTACTTGGTATCTCATATGCAGGAATTACACTTGAAAGAATTGAAAATTGTCAATCTTTTCTCAAAAGTAGTTTCGGGAAAAATGAGTTCAAGAGGACTTGAAGTTGACGAAGAAAACATGAAACACATTGAAACTCTTATGAGTGACAAAAACTTTAAAAACACAAAATTCATTGTTGCTTGGGGTAATTCAATGGCTTCATCCTATGCTTGTAAGAAATCGAAAGTCAATGTTTTAAATATGTTCAAAAATGCAGTTCCTAAAGGTATTGTATATCAGTTGATTTCATCCGATGTTGACCTGCGTTCTCAAACCGCACCACATCCCCTCTATCTTGGCATAAGGGGTAATAATTCAAAATGGTCTTTGGCTGAATTGCACATTACCAAGGAAATGCTTAAAGAACCTGAAAAGTATAATCCAAGCAATAATTTAATTAAATTCTCAAAGGAGGGTTAATATGCCATATTACATAGCAGGATTTTTTGGAACACTCGCAATGCTTATCGGTGCAGATTATTTACTTTCTAAAAAGCGAAAGGAAGAGGAGGATAAAGAATGACCTATTTTTTGAGTTCCGCTGTTAAGATTGCAACGGAATATTTTTTTACAGGTGCAATGTCTGCAATCAGCCTTTATTGTGGCACTAAAACCCCTAAAAATCGTAGGAAGAAATAAAGATTTTCTTGTATTACGGTTGTAGAATATTGTCACATAAAGGAAAATTTTGGGAATTTTACAAGGAACAAGTCACCTGACCTGCGACACTACACAGTTCCCAATTTATTGATTATAATTTTTGAAAGGAGCATTTTAATATGCGAGGAGTGACGATAGCCATAGACAAGAATAAAATCAAAGGCGAATATTTAAACGGAGCATACAGTGAGCTTGCAGGGTTGCTCGGTATTGACGCAGTACTCAAACTCCATTCAAAATACCGAGGCACACAGGTATTCTTCCCTGTGGAATTATTCAGCAGAGATTTCATTATCAAGCAAATTGTTGATGAGTATGACGGTTACAATATTCGTGAACTCGCCACAAAATATGGTTACACAGAAAAATGGGTAAGAAAAATACTCAAAGACCATATTGATAATAACGATTAAAAATATGCAATCATTTAAACTCTTTGAGTTTATTTATGAGGAGGATACATAATGGAAAATAATGGCACAACCCAAAAATTCTGCACGAATTGCGGTCAGAAAATTGATACTTCTAACAAATTCTGCCCTTCGTGTGGAGCAACACAAAAAACTGCAACAACAAATCCCGACTTGCAAGCAACAGCAAATGAGCTTTTTGAAGGAGCAAAGAAAGTTGCAGGGAAAACAATGAACACGGTTATTAAAAAAGCTAATGAATTGACAGGTGAAACAGGAGAAGTCACCTTCAACTTAAAAGACCTTGTTTCTGATGTTTTCAAAAAGCATAGCAAAGAAGAACAAGAAGAATTGTTTATTTGCGGAACAACAAAAACAACCCCAAAGGAAAGTGAAATATCTTCATCGTGGCCTAAGCCTTGGCTTTATTCCCGTATATTCTTAATGTTTGCTATTACTTTTGGCTTGTTATCAGTTGTAGCAGAATGGTTTAGCAACACCAATGCTATACCGGGATTAATATTTATTGGTGCTCTTGCAGTACCTTTTTCAGCCGTTGTATTTTTCTTTGAAGTCAACGCTCCAAGAAATATGAGCCTTTTTGAAACTATTAAAATATTCTTTATCGGTGGTGCATTATCACTTATTTCAACTCTTATTCTTTTCGAAATTGCACCCGTAGGCGACCTTGATTATATAGGTGCAACTATTGTCGGCATAGTTGAAGAGGTTGGTAAACTTGTAATAGTTGCTTATTTTTGCAAGAATGCAAAAGTTAAGCATATTCTTACAGGTCTTCTTATCGGCTCTGCAGTAGGTGCAGGCTTTGCAGTATTTGAGACTGCAGGTTACGCTTTTAATTACCTCTTATCTGATGGATGGGAAACAATGCTTGAAGTTATATATTTAAGAGCAATTCTTTCTCTCGGCGGTCATGTGGTATGGGCGGCAATTTCGGGTGCGGCACTTATGCTTGTAAAAGGAACAGAAGATTTGACAAAAGAACATCTTTTAGCTCCTCGTTTTCTTAAAATCTTTGCAGTTCCCGTAGTTCTTCACGCAGTATGGGATATGCCTATTCCCACACCTAATAATCTGCCAATTGTCCAAATTGCGTGTACGGTTTTAGCTTGGGTAATGGTTTTAGTTCTTATCAATTCAGGACTTAAACAACTTTCAACACCCGAAAAGGTGGAGGTAACCGCTAATGAGTGATTTTCCAAAATTCTGTCCTGAATGTGGGTCCGCACTTCCTGAAGAAATAAAGTTCTGTCCTGAATGTGGAGCTAATCTTGTAGCTGAAGTTATAGAAGAAACACAAATAATTGAAGAAACAGTCAATGAAACTACTGAAGAAGTTGTTACAGAAAAGATTTCTACTGAAAATGAAACAATTACTCCCGTTGTAGAAACACCTAAAACAGAAAAGAAGAAAAACAATACTACTTTAGGTGTGGCAATTATTCTTCTTGTAGTTGTTGCAATAGTTGTTGCCGTCCTTTACAAAATGGACATTATCAATTTTGGCAATGGTGCAGTTAAAGATACAAGTACATCCACAACAGTTGAAGATGCTTCATCAACAAGCGAATCACAGACTACAGAAACTACAACAGAGAGCACGACAGAAAGTACAACTGAAACAACTACACAAAAAGCAACTGTTGACCCGTTATCTTTTATGGGCAAATCCATTGATGAACTTATAGAGATGTATTCAGAAGATTGTGAAAGCTATTCTCTTGAAGGTGCTCATTATGTACAGTTCTATGACAAAGATGGTAAGCTCGCTCCCTATGCCTTTATCTTTTGGAGTGACCCTTTTATGGAACCATACGAAAGAGTTATAGGCTACACTTGCGGACCGAAGGGCACAGAGTTCTACAAAGGCTTGAAAATCGGTGATAGTCTTGAAACATTTAAGCAAGTAACAGGTGTTACAGATATTGAAATTTATTTCGACCAAGAGTGGTCAGAATATATGGCAGTTAATATTCCGTTAGATTATGGATTTACCATTGATTTAGAATTTTCCGACCATAACGGAACGGAAATAACTTATGTCGAAGTTATTTCAAGCTATTAAACCATTTTCTTTTGAAAGGAAGTAATAATTATGGGATTGTTCGATAAACAAAATTTATCAAAGGCTTTTGATGTTGCAAAGGGTGCAGGCAAAAATCTTGCAGAAAAGGTTGCAGAGTCATCTAAAGAATTAAAAAGTGGTATAGCGGACTATACTGCTGAATCAAAAGAATTAAAAGCTCCCGTTGAAGGTGCAATTATAAGATATAGTGTTATTTATTTAGGCGGACTTGCTCAATATCCCAAAAAGCAATCAGGCGAAATCGGTTTTAATATTTTACCTGACAAATTTGTTTTTAAGGCAACAGCAGCATCCAAATGGTTTGAAGATTTGGAAATCCCTTACAGTAAGGTTAAAGAGTTTAAAATCGTTCCACGAGCAGTATCTAATACGGAATTTCTTCTTGCTTCATCAGCGGCTAGTACTGAAGCTCTTAAGCAAGAAAACAACATTAACATTACTTATGATGACGAAAACGGACAAGAAGTTATGTTGCGTATTGAAATGTTGACAGGTGTTTCTGTTTACGGACAAGCAGGAAAATGCAGAGAAATGCTTGATGTTTTAAGACAGAATAACATTCTTAATCAGCTTAACAAAAGTAGTGCTCCTCAACCCACAGTTCAGGCAGTTGATCCTATTGAACAAATTAGAAAACTTCAAGAATTGAAAGAACTCGGTGTGTTGTCAGAAGAAGAATTTAATTCTAAAAGAGCAGAGTTACTTGCAAAAATTTAATTGTACTTAATTACTTGAAAGCGGATGTCAACACGGCATCCGCTTTAATTTTGTCGTCATTTTGCACAAATGTGGTTTTTTGCATTTTTTCGTCTCTTGAGGACGATTGGTCAATCGAATTTGACTACTATGCCTCGGCCTTGATTTTAAGCCATTTTTGAGCGATTATGCAAAAGGTAGAAAGCTTAAAAAACCTATTGACTATTCTAAAAAGTGCGATATAATGCAATCACTCCGCAGGAAAATCTCATTTGATTTTGACACGGAATAATTAAATTTTTTAGTACTAAAAAAGAGTAAAAATGGGGAACGGAAAAATCCCCGTTCTCCCCGTAAAATTTAATTAACGAGGAGTGACTCTTATGTCCAAATTTTTATTTGACTCATACAAGCCACAAGAAGTGGATTGTGAATTTTATGAAGAAATGAAAAAACTTGATTCTTTCCCTTTTATGAAACGAGGTGATGTTCTTTATTATTTTTTCGAAGGAAAAGACAATATTTATTGCCAACATCTATGCAATTATTTCAAGGTAATTGAGATTATTGTTGATGAAGCGAGCAATCAACATTATTTAAAAGTGCTTATTTACCACAATGGTAAAAGGCAAGAAGCCACATTACCATTGTCAGCATTTTCTTCAAGAAACATACATTCTTTGCGTGATGTAGGAATTTTATATAATCCTAATAATGCAGGTTCAATTCTTGCAGAATATGTTGACCGTCAAATATTTGAGATGAATAAAACTGTTCATCACAATAAGGTTGGTTGGTTTACAAATAAAGATGGCGAATTAGAATTTTTAGGTTATGATGATGAGTACACAGGTGACATTTGCCTGACCTGTTCATCGGATAATCCAGAAGAACAAATCCAAGGATTAAACCACTTAATTGCTGATTCTGTGCCTTGCCAAATTGCAGTTGCAAGTGGTTTGAGTAGTTGCATTATAGGGCTTCTTAATGAGCTCGGTGAAGTAATTGAACCCCCTATCTTTCATTTTTATGGTGATAGTAGTACGGGCAAAAGTTCAGCTTTAATGCTTGGTGCTTCTCTTTGGGGCAAACCTGAATTTGGAAATGATATTTTCCAAAGTTGGAATGCTACAAACAATGCAATTATGAATTCTTTAAATAATAATCACGGTGTAGTTCTTGCACTTGATGAATCAAGTGTTTCAAATAAAGAATTTACTAACCTCGTTTATTGTATTAGTCAAGGAATTGAGAAAGGCAGACTAAACAAGAATTGCTCTAAAAGGGAGCAACGCTCTTGGAATACAAGTATAATTTCTTCAGGTGAAAACTCTATAGTTAACAATTGTAAGAAAAATACAGGTATTTCTGCAAGAGTTGTTGAATTTCCAAATGTGAAAATCACTAACTCTGCCGAACACTCCGAAAACATCAAGCGTTTTTGTTTGAAAAATTACGGAACAATAGGACAAGCTTTCGTTGATGTCATTTGCAACAACGAGCTTGACAAAACTATTCGTGAAGAATATTCCTCTTTGCGAGAAGAAATATCAAATCAAATTAAGGAAGGTACCGCAATAGACAATCGTCTTTGCAGATACTACGCAATCCTTGCTTTATGTGCAAGATATGCAGAACAGTTCTTATCCTTGAATCTTGATGAAAAACAGATTATTGCTTTCTTAATTGAGAACAATTATTCTGTAATGCCTAAGACCTCTATGTTTGAAAAGTCTTATGCTTATATTAACGAGTGGGTGACGGCAAATCCAAGTGCTTTTATTAACAAAGAAAGCACAGGAACAAATAAGGTTGGTTTTATAAGAAATGGGAGAGTCCATTTCTTTAAGACCGCTTTTCAAAAAATCCTTAAAGACGGTGGCTTTAGTGACTACAATATAGTTCTTCACACCTTTAATGAAAACGGTGTGTTGTATCACGAAAGAGACAGATTAAGTCTAAGGACAACAATCAACAATAGTAAAGTTGATTGCTATGTAATAAATCTTGATATTGAGACAGACGAAATACTGTTAGCTCTCGAAGAAGTATTCGAAAGCAGAGGAAAGGAGCAATAAAATGGCAAGTATTCAAAAGGTACAGACTAAAAAAGGCACTAAATATAGGGTATCGTACGATTTACCACGATATATTGATGGGAAGAGACGCAAAAGTACAAAGTTATTAGATACGCTGAACGAAGCAAGAATTTTTGCCGCTGAACGTGAATTAGAAAGAAAACGAGGTGCTCTTGTAAGCACTAACTTGAATTTAACATTTGAAGAATTAGGTGATTTATATTTTTCAACATACACACAATTTTTATCACCTACTACATTAAAAGGTTATAAAGGGGCTTATTACAATAGTAAGCCCTATGGATTGATGAATTACTTTGGCAAGGCAAAAGTTAGAAGTATTCGTACAAGAAACATTCAGGAATATATCAATTTCCTTTGTCAATATGTATCACCAAAGACTATTAAAAATTATTGGGGATTATTAAGAATATTTTTTGATTTAGCTGTGCAAGAAGGCATAATACAAAGAGAAGCAAATCCTATGTTAAATAAAATAAACAGACCAAAGCAAGAGAAAAAACCTGTTGAGGCATATACATTAGAAGAAGTAATTTTAATTTTGAAACTAGCGGAGGAAGATGAAAATCCTGATATAAAATTGATACTTAATTTAGCGTTATTAAGTGGCATACGCAGAGGCGAAATGGCAGGCTTAAAATGGAAGAATGTGAATTTTGATGAAGGATACATTTACATCTGCGAATCACGAGTTGTTGTTGAAGGCGGAAAGGAATATACTAAAAAGCCAAAAACACAAGCAGGTATCAGAAAAATCTACATACCTGAAAGATTAGTAAGTGTTCTTAAAGAATATCGCCAAAGATATTTAGAAAATAAGCTTAAATATGGTAAGCAGTTCAAAGACAAAGGTTATGTATTATCAAAGCCTGATGGTGAGCCCTTTTCACCACAAGGGATTAGTAATAATTATCTACGATTTATGGAAAGGCATAAAGATGAAATAAGATACTTGAAATTTCACGGTTTAAGGCATACCTACGCAAGTGCTCTTATAAATCAAAATGTCAACGCTAAAACAGTTCAGGCTTTGCTCGGGCATTCCGATGTTTCGCTGACCCTATCCATTTACAGTCATTCCTACGAATCAACAGAACGAGAAGCCGCAAAATGTTTGCAAAACACACTCAAACAAATAGTGTAAAGTAACGGCAGGTACTTTGTTTAGTACCTGCCGTTATTACTATATTTTTTCATTTTTTTAGTGCGAGAGACGAGTTTGTGGGAACTAATTCCCGAAAAAGCCCAAAAAGTACCCGAATTTTTATTTTCAAAAAAGGCAATTGTGCCAATCGAATTTGGCTAAAAGCTGTTTCGATGAAAATTAGGTAAAAAGTCAAGAGTGTTGACACATAAGGGATTGAGGGGCATAGTAGCCCGTTCTTTTTGGCATAAAAAAAGACCTTGCAAAAAGCAAGGTCTTGGTGCGAGAGACGGGACTTGAACCCGTACGGGATTACCACACGCCCCTCAAACGTGCGCGTCTGCCGATTCCGCCACTCTCGCATATCGGTCGTTCTCTCGAACGCAAGAGACATTATAACAAAGGAAATCGACAGTGTCAAGCGTTTTTTGCAAATTTTTTTAATATTTTTACACAGAATCTTTTTTTCTTTGATAACCTTGCTTGACAGACGGCTTTTTTCGGTGTTTTGGCAAGCCTTGTGCAATGGTGGGGAAACTGTTTTCAGTTTCGGCAGTAGGTTGAATTTCATAAGTGCCGTATTTATTTACCATTTCGTAAGGCGTTTCAGGGCTGTCAGGAAAATAAGTTGTACTTTCTTCAAGTTCTTTATAATGAGGGAACTTTTCTTTTTCATTTTTCATATTATCACCGATAATATTTTGTCAATCAATTTGGTAAATATACAAAAAGGGGACTAATGAAAATCATTAGTCCCCTTAAAAAAACTGAGTTTAATTATTTATAAAATCCGTAAAGTGCAGTTGTGTCAATAGTTGTATTGTCAACGTACCAGAAGTCCTTAATCTGAACAACTGTTACGTTTACTGATGCAACAACGGTGTCGTCAGCAGTTTTAACCTCGACTGTAAAGTTTTTGGCATCTTTAATATCGTCAAGAGTTACTTTATAAGTAGCAAGTGCATCTGCATTGAGTGCGCTCTTTACGTCGTCAAGTGAAATTTCATTTTCACATTTAACTGTTGTTGTGAATTTGTAATCTTCACCGTATGCAGTCTGATATGCACCGATGCTCTTTTCACTTAACTGAACACCTGAATTTTCGTCGATTACGTCTTCAGTACCTGTAAGGCTTTCGCCGTAAGATTTAACGTTAGCTTCAAGTGCTGTGAACATAACCTCATCAGACATATATTTGTCACCGAAGATTGCTTCACGTTTTTCAACCAATACCTTAAAATATTCTGTGTAAATCTTATCGTAGTCATCCCAGCCGTTTGCTACCAATTCAACGTAAACAGGGTACATCTCTGCAATAAGCTTACCGTTGAGCGAACCGTCATCATTAAGAGTTTTTTCTCCTTTGAATGAGTCGTCGCTGTAGCCTGTAAGTTTTTTGCGTTCGTCACCGCTGATACCGATTTCATAGCCCTCTGTATCACGGTAGATTACAGGGTACATATAATACTCACGAATATAGTCGCCGTATTTATAGTCCACGCTTGGAAGTGCATTTTTATATGCGTTATAGCCGTCACCGGTCTGCACGATTGTGTCAACATAAGTTCTTGCTACTTCTTCAGGGTGGAAGCCTACATATTTTGCTTTGAATGTAAGTGTTGTAATAACAATAAGTGCTGCAAGGATTACGCAGAATACTGCAATAGCATAAGCTTTGGTGTTAAAGGTTTTTTCTTTATTTGCCATTTTACTTACCTCCTTACGCATTTTCTGACTGGGCAGGTGCTGTACCTGCCTGAGCACGACGCTCTGCAAGAGCTTTTGTAATCATTTCTTTCTTTTCTCCGACCATATCGTAGAAGAGAATCGGAACGCCTTGAAGAACAACGAAAATTGCAGGAATGATTGTATAAATCATAAGCATTTTGTTAAGTGTTCCGTCTGTCTGCTGTGCATAAGCAACGTTCGGGTCAGTTGAAACCATATAGCCTGACCAGGTATAAAGAAGCCAAGGACCAAGTCCCTTTGTAAATGCAGATGCAATCTTTGAGAAAAGACCGTAGCCTGCATAAGCCAAGCCTTCTGAACGTTTACCTGTCTTATATTCAATCTCGTCAACGCAGTCAGCAATCATAATATTAGGTGTAACGTTGGTGTTACCGTGCTGAAGTCCGCAGAAGAAGTTGAGAATAAGGAATGGAATGATAAGTCCGTCGTTGAAACCGATTCCACGTGATACAAGGAAAAGGATTGCGAGTGAAGAAGCACCGTAAAGACAGAAAAGAATATATGTCTGCTTTGTGTTAAACTTCTTAAGAACAAAGTTTACAAGAAGTGTACCAACGGCAGTACCGATACCCATAGGAAGAAGAAGTGCAAGCTTCAAATCTTTTGAGCCTAAAAGATATACTGCTATGTAAAGAGAAACTGTACCGTAAACACCACGACCAAAGCCTGCAAGCTTTGTAAGTGAAACCATAAGTAAGTTTTTGTTTGTGAATACAACCTTAACAGCATCTTTAAGACTTACTTTTTCTTGAGTGAAAGGAACTCTTTCTTTATTGTTTGAGAAGAAAATCATTGTGAAAAGAATAAGTCCCAATGCACAAACAGCAACTGAAATTACAAGATCAAGACCCTGACCTTCAGCGTTTTTATACTGTTGTTCGCCCATAACGGCTTTCATAATAGCGCCTACAACAATAACAACAACCATACCGCCGGACTGACCTACTGAACGAAGGAATGAAGCGATTGAAATAGCTGTTGAACGTTCTGATGGCTCAGGTGAGCAAAGAGAGCCGAAGCAGTTTGCAGGACTTTCAACTGCACAAGAGAATGCAGTGTAAAGTGAATAGATAACGAACATCCAGATAATTGCAAGAGTCTGGTTGTTTGTATTAGGTGCTACAAAAACAAGCATTGAAACAAGCGCCAACGGAATAACACCGAAGCCTACCCAAGGCTTTACCTTACCCAATTTTGTTTTTGTGTTATCAACAAGATAACCGATAACAAGTTCGCAGATAGCACCAACAAAACCTGCTACCAAGAATACTGTGGAAATCATATTTGCCATAACGTCAGTATCGAAGCCCTTGCCCTTGAAAGCAAAGTCAGCGAAGAATGTGGCTGTGTAGTCAGGCATATAGCCTGTAAGAAGAGCCACGCCGAAAAGTCCGATACCAAATGTCGCGATTTCCGATTTTTTCATGTACTTTTTCTTTGTGTTGTCAGACACGAAAATCCCCACTTTCATTTTATATTATAATATCTCATTATACTATTTTATATTTAATAATGCAAGCAAAATAAAAGCTGTTCAATTTCTTGAACAGCGTGTTTTTTATATAAGAGTTAAAATCCACTTGCCGAAAACGTAAAAGGCGGGAATAAACAGTGCAGGAAGAAGATTTCCTACTCGGATTTTCTTGCCGAATGTAATGTTTATGCCTACGCAGAATATGAGCGCAGAACCTATATATGACAAGTAGCCTGTAAGTTCTTCGCTGATAAAGTTACCTGCAAAATGTGAAATCAATGTAATTGAGCCTTGGTAAACAAGAATTGCAATAGCAGAACACATTGCGCCAACGCCGTATGTCGATGCCATTATTGCAACTACCACGAAGTCAAGAATTGCTTTTGCTGTGAGCATTGAATAGTCACCTGAAAGTCCGTCTTGAATTGAGCCTACAATCGCCATTGCACCAACGCAGATAATAAGTGACGTGTTCACAAATCCGTCAACAAATTTGTTGTCATTTTCTGCTTTAAAAAGTTTTTTGAGTTTTTCGCCAAGTCCGTCCATTCGCTTTTCAATGTTAAGTAGTTCACCTAAAAGACCACCAATTACCATTGAAAAGATAAGAAGCATTGTGCCCTGAGTCTGGATTTCGCCGTCAGCGGTTACGGTGAGCATTCCCTGAAGCGTTCCCGTAACGCCTATAAAAATTGTTGAAACACCGCAAGCCGCCATAAGAGTTTTATGGTAACGCTCAGTTATTCTTTTTCCAATTAAAAGACCAACTGCACCGCCTGACACGACCAAAATGGTGTTAATGATTGTACCAAGACCAAACATTTTGTCACTTCTTCCTGTAAAGAATGTAAAAATTATAGCACCGAAACATTCCTTTTTCAACATTTTATGAGTTTATTTAAAAAATTCCTATTGAAAAATCTTTTAAATATGTTACAATACAAATTAGAATGGAGCAGATTGGGGTTTTTCTAAATTAGATTTGTTCTTTCACAATTTGAAAATGAAGGAGAAATTTAAAAATGGTTGAATTTTTAAAGAACTTTATTGATTTGCTGTTTGGCGATATGATAGGCAATTTCGATGTAAGAATGCTTACTATGTGGGCTATCGGCGGAATTCTCATTTACCTTGCAATTAAAAAGGAAATGGAACCTACACTTCTTTTGCCAATGGGTTTTGGCGCAATTCTTGTAAACCTTCCTATTTCAGGTGCAATTACTCAGGTAGTAAATGGTGAAGTACAAGAAGGTGCATTGTCTGTACTTTTTGATGCAGGTATTGCAAATGAGTTGTTCCCACTTATTCTTTTCATTGGTATCGGTGCGATGATTGACTTCGGTCCATTACTTTCAAATCCGAAACTTATGATTTTCGGTGCTGCAGCACAGTTTGGTATTTTCTTCACACTTTGCCTCGCATCAATGTTCTTCCCGATTAATGATGCTGCTTCAATTGCTATTATCGGTGCGGCTGACGGCCCAACATCAATCGTTGTTGCTAACAAGCTCAACTCTGAATATCTTGGTGCTATTATGGTTGCTGCATATTCATATATGGCACTTGTTCCGATTATTCAGCCACCTGTAATCAAACTTCTTACAACTAAAAAAGAGCGTTTGATTCGCATGCCTTATACTCAGACAGAAGTTAAGAAGATTACAAGAATCCTCTTCCCGATTATTATTACAATCGTTGCAGGTCTTGTTGCTCCTGCTTCAGTTTCACTTGTTGGTTTCCTTATGTTCGGTAACCTTATCCGTGAGTGTGGCGTGCTTAATTCTCTTTCAGAAACAGCACAGAAGGTGCTTGCAAACCTTATCACAATTTTCCTTGGTATTACAATCGCTACAAAGATGCATTATGAATCATTCTTAGCTCCTGATACACTTCTTATCCTCGGACTTGGACTTTTCGCATTCATCTTTGATACAGCAGGCGGCGTTATGTTTGCAAAGCTTCTCAATATCTTCTTACCAAAGGGCAAGAAAATCAACCCAATGATTGGTGCGGCAGGTATTTCTGCATTCCCAATGTCAGGACGTATTGTTCACAAGATGGGACTTAAAGAAGATCCACAGAACTTCTTGCTTATGCACTCAATCGGCGTAAACGTTTCAGGACAGATTGCTTCAGTTATTGCAGGCGGTCTTATCCTTAACTTCTTTATGTAATAGGAGGGCTCAGAAATGTTACAGAATTTATTAGTTACTTTTATGGCTATTGCCTTTAATCCGGGCGCTTTTATTGACAATCTTTATTATATGGGCGTTGGAATGCTTGGAATCATATTTGTTATGGCAGTGCTTATCGGCATTACAACACTTCTCAATAAGATTTTTTCAAAATCAGGCAAGAAAGATAAAGACGATAAATAACAGACTTAAACCGCTGGGAAAACTCGGCGGTTTTCTTTTTGCAACCAAAAGTTTCGGCAATGTAAACTAAAATATATAGAAAAAATATTTTTTCATCATATAATGCTAATTGTGTTGAAAAAAATCTTTTTATCTGTTAAAATTAAAACAGTATTCAACGGAGGTGCATTATGAGAGATTTTATTGAGTATATCGAAACTTCCTGTGCGAAGTTACCTGATAATCACATCACATACCTTTATAAGAAACAAATTCTTGACGAAATGACAGACCGTGCAAACGAAGTTACACATTCAGGTCTTAAAGACGAGAAAGTTTTAGCTGACCTTATGGCTGACGAGTATCCGAACCTTGAGGGTAATTATGGTGCTTGGGCAAAGGCATACAGAAAAGAAAAACTTGCAAAAACAATGCGACTTGTTATGGGTATTGGCGGCTTGATTTTCTTTATTTTAATGTTCATCGTTTATTTTGAAGTAAGTAAGGCGACAAGGGCTTGGGACAAAACCTGGCTTATTATCGTTGGTGGAATTTTTGCTATGATAATTTTCTATACAAGCTTCGGTATCAAGCGAATTTGCCGTATGAGAAGAATATTCCACCCGATAGCAAGAGTGCTACTTTTTGGTTGTGTAATACTCTTTACGGTATTTATGTTCCTTTTCTGGCTTATGATGATTCCAGAGCTTGTTGTGTGGCCTATACTTATGGCAGGTATTATTCTTGCTTTCATTACTGACATTATTTTTGCGTTTGCTACAAAGCAGAAATTCCGCACAGTTACAGCAATGGTATATATGCCTATAATTTTCACAATGCTTTACATTATACTTTCAGCATACAACGTAATCGGTTGGTTTACAGGCTGGCCACTAATTCTTTTAGGACTTGTGGTGGACCTTATTGCAATTCTCGTAATTGCTCTTGCTAATGCGAAGTATTTTACATATAAGAGGGAGGAAGAATAATGGAACGTAAGTTAAATGCAGAATTATGGGACAAAATGCATTACCTTTTCCGTGATTTCAATGACCGTATGGTACACGTAGAACTCAATTATGATTTTGTTCCCGATATTGAAGCACTTAAAACCGTTATTATCTGCGCATTCGAAAAAGTGCCTGTTCTCCGCTCAAAATTTATTGATACAAAGCTTTCAACTCATTGGGAAGTTAAGCCTTACGTGATTGATGATATTCTCACGGTTGCTTACCCCGATAACGTAGAAGAAGCAGTTGAGGAGTTTCTTACTCAGTATATTGCCCCTGATGCTGATAATCAGATGGAAATTGCACTTTTCATCAAAGACGGCAAAAGTACAATTTGTATTGTTGAAAATCATATGTGTATGGACGGTGGCGACTTGAAGTATTTCTTGCAGGCGTTCTGTGAGAATTACACAAAGTATGTGCAAGAGGGCGTAAGCCCTGTTGAGTTCAGAACAGGCTCACGTTCATATAACGACGTTTATTCAGGTTTCTCAAAAACTGAGTCAGGCGTTGCACAGCGTCTTTTCAAGAATATCAATGCAAAAGATAAACACAAATTCCCGTTGACACCAAACCATATAAGCGACAAATCCTTTATTGCCAGAAGGAAGTTCAGCGAAGATACTCTTGCAAAACTTAAACCAAAGGGTAAAGAGCTTGGTGCTACTGTAAATGAGTTGCTTCTTGCGGCATATTTCTATAGCGTTTATGAATTGGCCGGTTTCCCTGCAAGTGACAAGCTTATGATTTCAAGTGCTATCGACCTTCGTCGTCATATGGACAGCGTTGAAGATAAAGGGTTTACAAATCATACTTCATGGATGCAGTGTGCAATCCCTGAACGTGGTCGTGACATTTTTGAAACAATAAAATATGTAGTCCGCAGTTCAAACCGCTTCAAGAAAGATAAGTTTATGGGACTTTACGGCTTGCCACTTCTTAACTTAGGCTATAATATTATGCCTCACGCTGCGAGCGAAGAAATTATCAAGATTGGTTACTCAAATCCATATATGGCAATGAGTAATATCGGTATTCTTAACGGCCAGCATTTTGCTCTTGATGGTCACGAGCCAACAGATGCTTTTATGTCAGGCGCTGTTAAATACAAGCCGTTCGTTCTTCTCACCGCAACAACATATAAAAATGTTATTACACTTTCAATGTGTGTTCGTGGTAATGATGAAGATAAGAAGATTGTAAATAACTTCTTCGACCTTATGGAAAAGAATGTTAAAACAATTATTGGTGAATAAAATATACGGGTGCAGATTTCTGTACCCGTTTTTTCTGTCCTTTTTAACAAATATAATGAATATAATTCGGTAAAGTGGTGCATTGTCAAAAATTTGTCATAGGTGTATAATTATTAATGTATATCTGACGATAAAGTCGGGAGGAATTATAATGAAAGTTTACGAAATTAAAGAAATCCTTGATGCAGAGGTAATCTGTGGCGAAGAATTTATGGACCGTGACGTGTTCACAGCTTGCGGAAGTGATATGATGAGCGACGTGCTCGCATACGTTAAAGAACAGGCAGTATTGCTCTCAGGTCTTGTTAATCCACAGGTTGTAAGAACTGCTGAAATGATGGATATGCAGTGTATCGTTTTTGTTCGCGGTAAACAGCCTGACCAAGGTATTATTGACTTGGCAAAGGACCGTGATATTGTGCTTATGACTACAAAACAGGCAATGTTTGCATCTTGCGGAATGCTCTACGAAAAAGGCCTTCGAGGAGGAGCAATGAAATGAGCAACTTGAAACTTCACTTCGATGTGCCGGGTGATGATTTTACACGTGCAGGTGAGGCGTCAGGTAAAGTCAAAAAGACCTTAAAGGATTTGGGGTTTAGTCCTGAGGTTGTCAGAAAAACCGTAATTGCTCTTTATGAGGCTGAAATTAACCTTGTCATTCACGCAGGCGGCGGTGAAATTGATGTTGAAATTTCACCTGAGTGTATTGATATGGTTTTAACTGACCAGGGCCCCGGAATCCCTGATGTAGCCCTTGCTATGAAAGAGGGTTATTCAACTGCACCCGATAACGTGCGGTCCTTGGGATTTGGCGCAGGTATGGGACTTCCGAATATTAAAAAATACACCGACGAAATGAAGATTGATTCAACCGTTGGCGTTGGAACGACGATGTATCTTAAAGTATTTACAAATTGAGTGATATAAATGAACGAAACTTATTTCCATTCTGTGCGACTTGATGCAGAAAAATGTAAGGGTTGCGTAAGTTGTTTAAAGCGTTGCCCTACAAACGCAATCCGAGTTCGTAACGGAAAAGCGTATATAATTTCAGAGCGTTGTGTTGACTGTGGCGAATGTATAAGAATTTGCCCTTATCATGCAAAATACGCTGAAAAATATTCGCTGAATGAGATTTTAGAATACAAATACAGAATAGCAGTGCCGGCACCCTCATTGTACGGTCAGTTCAACAACCTTGATGACACAGATTACGTGTTGACAGGGCTTAAAAGACTTGGCTTTGATGATGTTTTTGAGGTTTCAAAGGGTGCGGAATTGGTCAGTGAGGCAACACGACTTATTCTTTCAATGAATAAGACTAAAAAACCGTTGATTTCTTCTGCTTGTCCTGCAGTTGTGCGACTTATCAGAGTACGTTTCCCTAATCTTATTGAAAATGTGCTTGATTTGAATGCACCTATGGAAGAAGCCGCACGTCTTGCACGAATTAAGGCAAAAGAAGAAACGGGACTTGATGACAGCGAAATCGGTGTATTCTTTATAACACCTTGTACTGCAAAAATTTCATCAATCAAACAACCAATCTGTAACGGCAAGTCATATATCAACGGCGTTCTTGCAATCAAAGATATTTACCCCGTACTTGTTCAGCAGATGGACAAAATTATCGAGCTTGAAAATTTAAGTGATTCAGGTATTATCGGTGTGAGCTGGGCTTCCTCTGGTGGTGAATCAGCGGCACTTTTAAAGGACAGATATTTAGCTGCTGACGGTATTGAGAATGTTATTAAAGTTCTTGAAGAATTAGAGGATGAGAAACTTAATGACCTTGAATTTATTGAGCTGAATGCTTGCTCAGGTGGTTGTGTTGGCGGTCCGTTGACAGTTGAAAATCCGTTTGTTGCAAAGGCAAGACTTCAAAGACTTCGTAAATATATGCCTGTTTCTTGTAATCACCTTGAATATGAATCAATTCCAAAAGAAATGTATTGGGAAAAGCCTTTGCAGGCTGCCCCTTGGAAATTGGCTGACAATGTTTTTGAAGCAATGCAGAAAATGAATGATATTAAAGACCTTGAAAACACTTTGCCCGGACTTGACTGCGGTATGTGTGGCTCACCGTCTTGCAGAACATTTGCTGAAGATGTTGTAATCGGCAAAGCAGATGTAAACGACTGTATTTTCAAAATGAAAAATCGTGAGGGTGCAGAAAACTTTATTCCAAAACCATTCCGTACAGAAAATAAGGAAGAAAAATAATGATAGTAAAAGAATTAGTTGAAAAATTAAATCTTAAAATGCTCGTTGAGGGGGATACAGACCGCGAAATCACGGGCGGTTACTGTGGCGACTTACTCAGCTGGGTAATGGGCAGAGCGCAAAGTGGTGACTGCTGGTTTACTGTAATGGGTAACATCAACGCTATTGGTGTTTGCGTTCTTGCGGATTGCAGTTGTATTGTCCTTTGTGAAAATGCTACTCTTGACGATAATGCAAAAGACCGTGCAAAAATGCAAGGCGTGTGTATTCTTTCATCAGAAGAAAATTCTTATACATTGGCAACAAAACTCGGTGAAATGTTATGAATTTAAAGTATGATTTTCACCTGCATTCGTGCTTGTCCCCTTGTGGCGATAACGATATGACACCATATAACCTTGTCAATATGGCAAAGTTAATGGGTTATGATATTATTGCCCTCACCGACCACAACTCCTGCCTTAATTGTCCTGCTGCTATAAAAGCAGGTGAGGAGGCGGGTATTACAGTTGTGCCCGGAATGGAGCTTTGCACATCAGAAGAAATTCATACAGTTTGTCTTTTCCCTACACTTGAAAAAGCATTAGAGTTTTCAAAATATGTAAAATCCGCAATGCCACCCGTCAAAAATGACGAGAGTATTTTCGGCAACCAATACATAATGGACCACACAGACCAAATTTTAGGAAATGAAGAAATCCTTTTGACAACCGCTTCGGGAATAAGTATTGATGATGTTGTGAGTGAAGTGGCAAAATTCGATGGTGCAGTATTTCCCGCCCACCTGGATCGCGCATCTTATTCAGTGTTGTCAGTTTTGGGCTTTATGTACCCCGAAATGAATTTCACTTGTGCGGAATTTACACACAAAGCGTATATTCCACAGTATGAAGAAAAACACCCTTTGCTTAAAGGGATGAAACACCTTCGTAACTCCGATGCCCACTATCTTGAAAATATGTTAGAGGCAAGCGAAGAAATCGACCTGCCAGAATGCTCGGCACAAGCGGTTGTTGATTATATTTTGAATAAATAAGTGCAAAATGCAAAACGCAAAGTGCAAAATGTAGGAACTGCGTTGCGATTATAAATGTAGGGGACGCTGACCACAGCGTCCCGTTTTTTAATCCTCGCCCAATGCTTCAATCAGAAAATTTATAGTAAATTTAACACCTTTTATAAAAGCGTGTCTTTCTGTAGCACAACTTAATAAGCAAACTGCCTTGTCATATTCTTCAAGCAGGGAATTTTGTTCTTTGTTAAGAGCTTTTCTTAATGCATTATCGGTATCTGATACATTTTTTATTAGTTGTTCTTCTCTTTCTCCTCGTGGTAATTCCTCCTCGATTAAATATGAATGCCACAAATTGTGTAATATTTTTTTCATAATTATCACCTCTTACTAATATTATAGAGTTTATAACTCTAAAAGTCAATAGAGTTATAAACTCTATGGTAAAATATTTCTGAGGTGTTATATATGAGATATAATGAATGTATTCGTTTTTTGCGTGAAGATGCTGATAAAACACAAACAGAAATCGCAACATTGTTAAAAATAGGGCAGAGGACTTACTGTGATTATGAAAGTGGAAAAACAAGGATTCCTGTTGATAATTTAATTATACTTGCAAAATACTATAATGTTGATATGAATTATATTTGTGGTATGAGTAAAATAAAAAGAGAATTTCCAAAAGAATAACAAGACGGGCGGTCACAGAGATGCCCATACAAAGATAAAAAGGGACACGATTGTGTCCCTTAATTTTTGTTATTTTATTCTCTCACAAATTGATAATATATAATTGTTTACTATTTCGGTATGAAAATCGTAATCTTTTAAATCGAAAATATCAAAGCCTTTCATAATTTCAATTGTGCCGTTGCCGTCGATTTTACTGTAGGCTTCTTTTTTTGTCCAGATTTCGTAAAACAACTCAGCGGTAGGGGAGTTCTCAAAAAGTGCAAGCTCTTGTCCTTTAAAAACTCGTTTTGAAAGTTTTTCTAAATTTCTTTTCTCGTCAATCAATTCAATGTCAATGCCAATAGGGTTGTCACTTGTGCAGACTGCAACCATATTTCCGCTGTGTGAAATGCTGACAAAACAGTTATCTGCAATGGGTTTGCCGTTTTCTTCATACCGAAGATTTTGCACGTCCATATCTAATAACGCCTGTGCCGCTGCAAAACTTTCTTTTTTCTTGCAATGATTTAATACGTTTTGTGGCATATCGTTACTTTTATATTCATTTTTTTCTGACAATTCAAAAAAATAAAGGTCGTTCATTTCATCACCAATGAAATTTTACCACATTTATTTTTATATATCAACACGTTTTCCAAGGTAGTCTGACGGTGAAACGGTTATTCCGTCTTTATACATTTCAAGGTGCAGGTGGATTCCGTCAGCACTCTCTACGGGGATTTCGCCAAGTACACCTATTTTACTGTTTGCTTTTACCTCATCACCGGGGTTTAAGGTACTGTCTTTTTGTAATCCACAGTATTTTGCTGTAATTCCGTTGCCGTGGTCAATCGTGACAGTTGTACCCCATATTTCGCTGTGTTCAAGCAGTGTTACCGTACCGTCACAAATAGCGTTAATCTGGTCACCCTTTGCACCGTTTATGTCAACACCATTGTGAGTACGCCAGTCATCAGTAGTCTTGTTTTTTACAATTTCACCCTTTGAATATTCTCTTGCAATTTCGTTGCCGAGGGGAAAGGCATAATATACACTTTTCACAGCTTCCGTAGTGGTAGTGACGGGGTCATCTCTTTCGTCAGGCACATTTTCAACAGGTGTGTTTACCTGAATATCTTCTGTTGTCTGCTCTGTAGTAGTTGTAGTATCGGTTTCTTGCGGTGTAATGTTGTTGTCTTTGTTGGACATCCAGAATGAAAAAAGAGTTACCCCGCAAAGCGCCAATGCCGAAACTGAATAAATTGTCTTTTTGATTTTTTCCTGATTTTTAATTCTTTTCAAAATAAAAGCACCTCCGTCAATATTTTTGACAGAGGTGGAATTTTTATACATAAGATTGCAGTCGAGGGTTACAAAAAAAGAAAAAACGGACGGTTGCGGAGCCGTCCGTTTTTCCGGCTGACATACATCAGCCCGAGGGGTTGTTTGAGGATGGGGTATGCGCACCGCAGTTTCCCTTGGTGCATCTTTATAATAACTTACAAATGTGAAAAAACAATGAATATTTTTTTAAAATTCAGAAAAAGAAATGTGAACAAGCATAAAAATTTGAAAAAATTTCAAAATTTTAGCGAACAAATGTTTACTTTTTCAAAATTGTATGTTAGAATATAAAAAACAACTATGTATTTTTATTGAATTTTAGAAATGAGGAGAATTTTTATGCGCCCCATTAATGATACTCAGCAAAAAATTTATGAATTCCTTTGCGAGCGTTCACAGTGCGGTGTTCCACCGTCAGTTCGTGAAATAGGCTCAGCAGTTGGTCTTCGCTCAACATCTTCCGTTCAGGCTAATCTTGATGCTCTTGAAGAAGCAGGCTATATTGAGCGTGATCCACTTTTAAAGCGCTCAATCCGAGTGCTTGGTCAGGCTGAAAATGTAACAAGCGTTCCGCTTTTAGGTACTGTTACTGCAGGTATGCCAATCCTGGCAGTTGAGCAGATTGAGGGTTACATTCCATATAACGGCAGAGTTTCCCGTGATAAGTCACTTTTCGCACTTAAAGTTCGTGGCGAGAGTATGCTCTGGGCAGGTATTCTTGACGGCGACGTTGTAATCTGTGAAAAAACACCTTATGCTACAAACGGCGAAATCGTTGTTGCTATGATTGAGGATGAAGCAACAGTTAAGCGTTTTTATAAGGAAAACGGTCATTTCAGACTTCAACCTGAAAATGATGCTTACGAGCCAATTATCACAAATGAAGTAATAATCCTTGGTAAAGTAGTTGCACTTTACAGGTACTATTAAAAATAATGTAAGGCGAGGATTCAACCTCGCCTTGTTTTTTACTCAAAATATTCCTTTTTATTAGTTGCAATAAATATGATTTTATCGCTATAAAATTGTCTTCCGTGGGTGGTGCGGTGACCGCCGTGGTCAGATGAAATAATTATAAGCCAATCTTCGTCATTGTAGGTTTCTCTGCCTTCAATGGCTTTTATTATTTTATAAGCATTTTTGTCACATTCCGTAATCGCCTTGACATACTGTGGATTTTCATTCCAGAAGCCCATTTTCGTTTCGTGTCCCGTGTGGTCGGGAAGTTCAAAAATGCAAAAAGAAATATCGCAATTATCAGCCGTAACCGATTTTATCATCTTTTCTGTAAGAATATCGTCGTTGTCATCAATTTGATTAAATTCAATTGGCAGATTATTTTCTTTTGCCTTGCGGATTTCTTCCTTGTAGGTGGTGTCAAAATGAGTTTCCCAAATCGCATTGAATACGGTTTTTTTACCCTTTTTTGCGTATTCCATAAGCACGGTGTCAGTATTCTCAAGTGTATCACGAGGTGAATAAACACCCGTTTCTTTTGCCCATTTGCCCGTAATCATAGCTGCCCAACCCTGCGGAGTGCTGGTTTCTTGTTTACAGTTCTTTTCTCCGCCTGTATACGAGAGAAAAATTCCCCCTTGGGATTTTAATTCTTCCAAAGCACTGTATTTTGCACGGCTTATGTATTTGTCATAATTTGACTTTACAACGGGTAAAATTCCGTCAGCTCTTGCACCGTCAAATCCTATTATGGCAACTTTTTTTGTTTTGCCGTCACCTTCCATATGTTTTCTTACTGCTTTTGCAACTGCAGTCTGCGGAACGGCATTGTCAATAGAGTCGCAGAAAATCCCGCTTTCTTCAACATATTTTTTATATGATTTTTTCTTAAGAAATTCCAATTTATTAAGCATAATATCACCAAAAATATCATAACAAATTTCTTGTTAGGTTTCAACTAAAGTTTTTAACATATACCATAAACTGTGTAATTGACAAAAAGAGTAAAAAGGACTATACTACCTATGGTTATGGATTTTTATTAACTTGGAGAAATATTTATGTTAATTAAGTTTTCTGCACCGTGTCTTTTAGGACTTGAAGGCCTTGTGGCTCAGGAGTTGAAAGATATGGATGCGCAGAATGTTGAAGCCAAAAACGGCAGAGTTGATTTTGAGGGCGACCAGAATATTCTTGCCCGTGCAAATATCTGTTCACGATACAGCGAGAGAATTCTCATCAGAATGGGCGAATTCAAGGCTATAACCTTTGAACAGCTTTTTCAGGGTGTCAAGAAACTCCCATGGGAAGAATGGATTGGCAAGTTTGATGAATTCCCTGTAAAAGGTTATTCTCTTAACTCTCAACTTCACTCAGTAAGTGATTGTCAGGCTATTATTAAAAAGGCTGTTGTTGAAAGACTTAAAGAAAAATACAAAATCTCTTGGTTTGAAGAAACAGGCGCAAAGCATCAGATTCAGTTTTCAATTATGAAAGATATTGTAACTGTATTTATTGACACATCAGGCGCAGGTCTTCATAAACGTGGCTACCGTCCCGTTGCAAATGCGGCACCTATTAAAGAAACTCTTGCAGCGGCTATGGCGGATCTTGCAAGACTTCGCCATTATCATACACTTTATGACGTGTGTTGTGGTTCGGGTACAATTCTTATTGAGGGTGCTATGAAAGCTCTCAATATCGCCCCCGGACTTCACCGTGCATTTATTTCAGAACGATTTGAAAATATCGAGTCTTCTGTATGGCAACAAGAAAGAGGCAGAGCAACGGATCTTGTGATTCGTGATGCTGATTTTATGGCATACGGCTCTGATATTGATTTTCACGCACTTGAAATTGCACGTGAAAATGCCCGTCGTGCAGGCGTTGGTATGAAAATTGACTTGTCTAAAAAAGATTTAAAAGATTTTGCACCAAAAAGTGAAAAGGGAACAGTAATCTGTAATCCTCCTTATGGTGAGCGTATGATGGATATTAAATCTGCGGAAGATATTTATCGTACAATGGGAAAAATCTTTAAACCTGAACGTGGTTGGGCTTATTATATTATCAGTCCGGATGAGGAGTTTGAGAAATGTTTCGGCAGAAAAGCTGACAAACGCCGCAAACTTTATAATGGTATGATAAAGTGTCAGTTATATATGTATTATAAATAATAAATTGTGGTGTGAAATTATGAAGCATATTTTTGTTGTAAATCCCGTTTCGGGAAAAGGAAAAATCGCAAAAGCATATATTCCTACAATTGAAAATTACGTAAAAGAACATAACCTTGATGCAGAAATTTATATTACAAAAGCACCTCGTGACGGAATGAGTTATGTTGAAGAAAAAGCAAAAACAGGCGAAGAAATCCGTTTTTATTCTTGCGGTGGTGACGGAACTCTCTATGAGGTTGTTAACGGTTGCTATAAGTACCCTAACTGTCAGATTGCAAATATTCCGCTTGGTTCAGGTAATGATTTCTGCCGACTTTTTGGTAAAAACACAATGCTCAGTGACCATGTGAATGGTGTTCCTGTGAAGCTTGACCTGATTGAAACTGATGGAACAGTTGCAATTAATGAGTGTGCTATGGGACTTGACTCTGAAATTTGTGCAAAACAGGGCGATATGAAAAAAATCCCCGGTGTAAATGGCGAAATGGCTTATACGGTTTCAGCTCTTTACTGCCTTATGGGAAAATACAAAAACAGATTTAAGATTACTCTTGATGATACAGAAGTTTATGAAGACGACTATCTTTTCTGTTACATAGGTAATTCTCGTTGGTACGGCGGTGGCTATATGGCAGCACCGAATGCTATGCCGAATGACGGACTTATTGATGTTATTATGGTTCGTTGTGACAGAGGCAGAATAAGACTGTTACCGTTAATTCCTAAGTACAAAAAGGGTGAGCATCTTGACTGGAAAATTACTACAGTAAAGCATGCAAAAAAGGTTAAAATTGAAAGTAGTTCTCCTGCGGCAGTTAATGTTGACGGCGAATGTGCTTATGTAACCGAAAGAGAATTCAAACTTTTGGAAAAGGCAATAACTTTTGTAGTACCTCGTGGCTCAGAATTTTTAAATATGTAAGAAAAGGACGGTGGAGGGCTTCCTCCGCCGCTTTTTTATGAGGATGTTTGATTATGCACAATTTTTTTGTAAATGAAAATCAAAAACAGGGTGACTGCTACTTTATAAACGGAACTGATTTCAATCACATCAAAAACGTGTTGCGAATGAGTGCGGGCGACACTTTCCTTGTAAGTGAACAGGGTGTCAGCAATCTTTGTAAAATTGAATGTTTTGAAGAAGATTGCGTAGTCGCAAAAATAATGGAAGAAAATTATAACGATACAAGTTTACCGATAAAGATTTTTCTTTTTCAAGGACTTCCCAAAGGGGACAAAATGGAGATGATAATTCAGAAGTCCGTCGAGTTGGGCGTTCACCAGATTATTCCTGTTGAGATGAATCGTTGTGTAGTGAAAATCGAAGAAAAGAAAAAGAAGAATAAGATTGCTCGTTGGCAGGCAATTTCTGAAAGTGCCGCAAAGCAGAGCAAATGTAATGCGATTCCCGAAATTGCTGAAATCGTTACATATAAAAGGGCTCTTGAAAAAGCAAAAGACCTTGATTTACTTTTAGTACCCTATGAGAGTAAAAACGGAATGGCAGATACTAAAGATGCACTTTTGCAGATTAAAAAGGGAATGAGTGTGGGCATTTTAATCGGTCCTGAGGGCGGCTTTGAAGAAAGTGAAGTCGAAAGTGCATTTAATATGGGCGGGAAAGTTGTGTCTTTAGGCAAACGAATTCTCCGTACCGAAACTGCGGCAATAACATCTGTTTCAATGTGTATGCTTTATGCAGAAATGAATTTGAGTGATAAAGAATGAAACAATTACCCGTTGAATTTGAAAACCGAATGAAAATATTGTTAGGTGACGAGTTTGAGGATTACAAAAAATCCTTTGATGAGCCGCCTGTTCGTGCATTTCGTGTTAATACAGATAAAATTTCACTTGAAGATTTTGAAAAAATCAATCCGTTCGGGAGTGAAAAAATTCCTTATGTGGAAAACGGCTTTTACTTTGATTATGACGGAATCGGCAATCACCCGTATCACCACGCAGGTATGATTTATGTGCAGGAGCCTGCCGCAATGGTGCCTGTTGAGAGTATTGAAATCAATCCCAGTTGGAAAGTCCTTGATTTGTGTGCTGCTCCCGGTGGCAAGAGCAGTCAGATTAAGAATAAGCTTGGTAAAAACGGTGTGCTTGTTTCAAATGAGATTGTACCGTCACGCTGTAAAATTCTTACAGGTAATATTGAACGAATGGGATTTAAAAATGTAGTCACAACCTGTATGCATCCGCAGAAACTCACGAAAATGTTCCCCGAACAGTATTTTAATATGATTATGGTGGATGCACCTTGCTCAGGTGAGGGAATGTTCCGAAAAGAAGAAATCGCAATTGATGAGTGGACACCTGAAAATGTGAAAATGTGTGCCGAGCGTCAGGGTGAAATTCTTGACTGTGCCGCAAAAATGGTGCGACTTGGCGGTTATATAGTTTATTCAACTTGCACTTTCTCATTAGAAGAAAATGAAATGACAGTTGATGCTTTCTTACAGCGTCACCCGGGTTTTGAACTTGTTCCCGTAACCGAACAAGTCAGAAAAAACACTGCCGACGGCATACAATTTGACGGTTGCAAATGTGAGAATATGCATTACACTCGCCGTTGTTACCCTCATAAGACAAAAGGCGAGGGGCAGTTTGTTGCAGTACTTCATTATGCTGATTCAGATATAGATTCGGAGCATTTTTCTGTTTGTATCGGTAATGAAAAACTCGAAAAAACACTTGTAGATTTTCTCGATGATACGCTGGTATCATATGATAAAAAATTTGTGCAGATTTATAACAGTAATCCTGTGTATTTTACACCAGAATTCCCTGTGCCGAGAGGTGTAGCGTTTTCTTGCGGTGTGACAATAGGTGAAATCCGGAAGAACTATGTTCAGCCACATCACCAATTCTTTATGGCAATGGGTAAGGATTTCAAAAGAAAAATCCAACTTACTGCAGATAGCGAAGAAATCAAAAAATATCTTCACGGAGAAGAATTTGAAACGAATTGCAAGAATGGTTGGGCAGTTGTAATGGTTGACGGCTGTACTGTCGGCGGAGTTAAAGTTTCAAACGGCAGAGCGAAGAATCATTACCCTAAAGG
>CAYXMF010000008.1:0-26848 GCA_964465845.1 uncultured Eubacteriales bacterium
CTCTGCACCTGCTTTGCGGAAATTAAGTGCTGTTTCCATATATGAATCTGCAACATTACCTGCAGTTGCAAAATAACCTTTGTAAAGTCGCACACATTCTTTGTCTTTAATATCTATTGCAGGAAAAATTATCATTGATTAAAGAGTCCCCTTTGTAGAGAGTGTTTTATCAGTTTTCTCAGTTGCAATGCTCATGGCATGACCGAATGCCTTGAAAATTGCCTCAGCAATGTGATGAGAATTATCACCATAAGGTGCACGCAAATGAAGTGTTATTTTTGCATTATCAGCAACTGCACGGAAAAATTCAACACACATACAAACATCAAAATCACCGCATTTTTCTTGTGGAAAATCCGCCTCAAAAACTGTATATGCACGGTTACAGATATCAACCGCACAAAAGCCTAATGCTTCGTCCATTGGTACAAAGAAACTACCATAGCGAACAAGATTTGATTTGTCTCCTAAGCACTCATAAAGAGCGTTGCCGAGAACAATACCAATGTCCTCAACTGTGTGGTGACAATCAACTTCTGTGTCACCCTTGCATTTTACTGCCAAGCCATAGCCTGCGTGAGCGGCAAAGGCTGTAAGCATATGGTCGAAGAAACCAACACCTGTATCAATACTTACTTCGCCACCCTCAAGGCAGAGCGACAGCTGAATATCGGTTTCTTTAGTTTTTCTGTTAATTGTTGCAGTTCTCATTTTAATTCCTCCAACACTTTTTTGAATGTAGCAAGCATTTTTTCGTTTTCTTGACTATTGCCTGCGGTAATTCGAAGATAATCACCCATATTACGAATAATAATGCTGTTTTCTTTCATTTTTTCAAAGATTTCCTTTGCATTTTTAACTTTCATAAACACAAAGTTTGTATGAGTTTCATAAACTCTTTCAATTTTGTCGTTGTTGATTTCAAGGATTGCAGAGTAAAGTTCTTTTCTTGAATTCACAACTGTTTCAATGCATTTATCAATATAATCGGGATGTGAGAAAAGCACTTCGCCCAAGGCTTGCGATACAGAATTCACATTGTATGGTGATTTCACCGCACGAATAACATTTGTAAGTGTCTTGTTTGCAACGGCAAATCCTAAACGGAGAGCCGCTGAGCCTAATGCCTTTGAGCAAGTTTTTAAGATAATAAGATTATCATAATTCTCGAATTCACCAAGCAAGCTTTCATCCTCTGCAAAATCCATATATGCTTCGTCAAGAACAACAAGAGAATCAACGCTGTTTATAAGTTTTCTTACATCGTCTTTTGTGATAATTCTTGATGTCGGGTTGCAAGGATTTGAAAAAATTACAATTCTTATATTTTCATCGTTTGCAAGCTTAATTACATTGTCAATATCAACGTCAAGATTTTCTTTTTTCTGATATTTAACACAATCACATTCTGCGATTTCTGCATAAAAACGATACATTGAGAAATCAGGCTCAAGAGTCAATATCTTATCGCCTTTCTGCAAAAACGCATTCATTATAACCGAAATGATTTCGTCCGAGCCGTTGCCTGCTGTTACACAATCAGGATTAACCTTAAAATACTTTGCAAATCCGTCAACCAACTTTGTTGCCATTGGGTCCGGGTAACGATTAAGAGCAGTATTTCTAAGCGCTTCAACCATTTCATCCTCGATTTCTTCGGGAACTGTTAAAAATGACTCATTAGCGTCAAGTCGGATTTCATAAGTTCCGCTGATTGGCTCGTATGGTGTTAAATTTTTGACTTTTTCGTTAAGTTGGAACATACTTAATCCTCAAATCTGACTTTGATTGAATTTGCGTGGGCAGTCAACCCCTCAGTTTCTGCAAGAGAAACAACTTTATCTTTGCACTCACGAAGCGCATCTTCTGTATAATAAATAAAACTTGATTTCTTAATAAAGCTGTCAACTGACAAAGGTGAGAAAAATCTTGCAGTACCGCTTGTAGGCAATACGTGGTTAGGACCTGCAAAGTAGTCACCTAATGGCTCAGGTGAATAGTTTCCAAGGAACACGCTACCTGCATTGTCCATTCTGCCGATGTATTCCATTGGATTAGCCACACACATTTCAAGGTGTTCGGGTGCAAGTCTGTTTGCGAAATCAACTGCTTTTTCCATTGTGTCACAAATGATAATTGCACTATAATCTTTAAGTGATTTTTCAATAATATCTTTACGAGAAAGAGTTGCACTTTGTCTTGATAACTCTTTCTTCGTTTCTTCTGCAATTTTCTCACTTGTTGTAATAAGAATTGCAGAGGCTAAAACATCGTGTTCAGCCTGACTCATAAGGTCAGCCGCAAGGAATTTCGGATCTGCAGTTTCGTCAGCAACAATCAAAATTTCGCTTGGACCCGCAACCATATCAATATCAACTGTACCGTAAAGAAGTTTTTTTGCAGTAGCAACAAAAATGTTACCGGGGCCTACGATTTTGTCAACCTTCGGAACAGTTTCTGTACCGTATGCAAGTGCAGCAACAGCCTGCGCACCACCCATTAAGAACACTCTGTCAACACCTGAAATTTTTGCGGCTGCAAGAATATCTGGGTTTGGTGTACCATCTTTTGACGGCGGTGTAACCATAACAAGTTCTTTAACCCCTGCGATTTTTGCAGGAATTGCATTCATAAGCACACTTGAGGGGTATGCCGCTGTGCCACCCGGTACATAAAGTCCAACGCGTTCAAGCCCGCGAACTCTCTGCCCCATAATAACGCCGTTTTCTTTAGTTGTGAGCCAACTCTGCTGTTTTTGACGAGCATGGAAATCACGAATATTCTCAGCAGCATCTTCTAAAGATTTAACGAAGAATGGGTCACACTTTTCAATTGCCTTATCAATTTCTTCTTTACTGATTTCAGCTTTTTCAGGTGCTTTACCGTCAAATTTTACTGTGTATTCATAAACTGCTTTGTCGCCGTTCATTTTTACATTTTCAAGAATATCTGTAACAGCAAGAGTAACTTTTTTATCAACCTCACCACTACGCTCTTTAAGTTGTGCGATAAGCGCTTCGTCTGCCTTACCATCTGCAAAAACTGTATTTATCATATCATTCACCCTTTGGGATTACTTTTTCGATTTCATGGAGGAATTTGTCAATTTCTTCACGGCGAAGTTTCATACTTGCCATATTCACAATTACTCGAGCGGAAACAGGCATAATCTTTTCTTTGACTTCAAGTCCGTTTTCCTTGAGTGTTGTTCCCGTTTCAACTATATCAACAATTCCGTCTGCAAGGTTAAGAAGCGGAGCAAGTTCAACCGATCCTTCGATTTTAATAATCTTAACATCCATTCCTTTGCCTTCAAAATATGCTTTTGTTATATTGGGGTATTTTGTAGCAATTCGTTTTGTGTTAAAACCGTCATAGAAATTAACGCCTTTTTGAGTAGCAAGTGCAAAATCGCATTTGCCTAAATTAAGGTCAGTCATTTCATAGAAACTTTTGCCATTTTCAACGATTGTATCTTTACCTACAATACCAATATCGCAAACGCCGTGCTCAACATAAGTGATTACGTCAGCCGCCTTTGCAAGCACTACTTCATAATCGCCTGCTGTAAGAATTAAACGTCTGCCTTTGTTTATAAGTTCCGAGCAGTCAATTCCCATTTTTTCAAAAAGTTCTATACTTTTCTTTTCAAGTCTGCCTTTGGTAAGGGCTATTCGTAATTTTTTCATACTATTTCCTCCCTTACGCCGTCAGCAGAAACTACGCAGATTTTTTTGATACCTTTTTCAGTTGCATATGTCTTTGTTTCTTCAAGTGTTTCAAAGGTACTGTTTTCACAATAGATACCATTTGCACGAAGATTTTTTGAATATTCAAGTGCTTCTGTTATGTATTCATTTTCACCGAAAACTATAATTTCGGGAAGCTGTTCTTCATCAAGTTCATTTCGGTCAAGCATTACTGATGCCAAGGCACCTGTTTCAATACCAAAACCGGTTGACGGCATTTCTCTGCCAAATTCAGCACCAAGAGAGTCATAACGACCACCTGATACAACTGAGACGCCACTACCCTGCAAATAGCCTTTAAAGATGATACCCGTATAATAATTTGTACGGTTTACAAGGCTTAAGTCGATGACGATTTTACTCTCAAGTCCTGATTTGCATAAAAGTTCATATAATTCTTTTAAGTAATCAAGACTTTTTGTGCCTTCATTGCCCAAATCAATTTCTTTTGCTTTCTCGATTATTTCAAGCCCCCCAAAGAAACGGGGAAGATTGCGAATACAATCAGCAACATCACTTTTACCGATTTTATCAAGAATGTTATTAAGAGAAACAAAATTTCTGCTTTCTACACAATCATAAATCTCGCTGACTATCTCGTCACTTACATTAAGTTTTTTACAAAGTTCTTTAAAGAAACCTGCGTGACCGATTTCAAGTTTAAAATCTGCCGAAGTACAACTTTCTATAGCTTCAACTGCCGTTGTAATTACCTCTAAATCTGCACGAAGTCCGTATGCACCCATAAGTTCAATACCACTCTGCACAGCCTCATCACTTCTGCCTGTTAAGTTTTTCTGTCTTAAAAACACATTTTGATTATAGTAAAGACGAAGTGGCAGACGAGCATTCTGAAAACGGGTTGACACAAGTCTTGCGATCGGAAGTGTTGAGTCAGGTCTTAACACAAGCAATCTACCGTATGAATCGGTTAAACTGTATAAATCTTCAGGATTATAACCTGAACTGTCCCTGTTGAACACATCAAAAAATTCAATTGTAGGTGTCATTACCTTTTCGTAGCCCTTGGATTTAAAAACAGCAGAAAGTCTTTTCTCTGCACAACGGATTGCACGGCTTTCCTGAGCCAGATAATCTTTAGTTCCTTCGGGTGTGATTTTGGAATAATTCTTCATAAAAATTGCCTTTTCTTTGTTTTATCGCTTTAGCGTGCTAATATGATAACACGATAAAGTTATAATGTCAATGTGCAGAACTGCAAAACAAACAGCAATTCTGCACATTTTATTCGTTAAGTTGACCAACTAATACTGATTAAAAGCCAAAGAATGAAATCTGAGCCGTTTCGGGAAGATCGTTTAATGCACCAATTTCGCGCAATGCAGTTACAACTGCACTTGATGCGCCTGTTTTTGCTTGGAAATCATCAATTGAAACGAAATCTGCGCCGCATTCTTCTCTGCCTGCCACAATTGATTTTGCAGCATTTTCACCAACACCTGAAAGTGCTGAGAACGGCATTCTGATTTTTCCGTCTTCTATGTAGTATTCAGTTGCACGTGATTTGTAAATATCAACAGGAAGAAGCTCAACACCTCTTGCCATCATTTCATTTACAACCTGAAGTGCTGTAAACTGATCTTTTTCTTTGGTAGTCATTGGCTTTCTGTCTTTTGGCTCAGCATTCAAAGGACCGTGCAATTCAACCATTTTACGTTTTACTGCATCTCTGCCCTGTGCAACCGTTATTGCATCAAGGTCTCCGCCACGAACAGTTAAAAACGCTGTGTAATACTCAGTGGGTCTGTAAATTTTATACCAGCCAAGACGAAGTGCTGCAATAACATAAGCCGCTGCGTGAGCCTTCGGGAACATATACTTGATTTTACGACAGGATTCCATATACCATTCAGGAACATCACAAGCCCTCATAGCCTCTTCTGCGCCTTCAGGGAATCCCACCTTCGCAACAATACCTTTACGTGTTTTTTCCATAATGTTAAATGCAAGACCTGAATCAAGGCCCTTATGCATAAGGTATGTCATAATACTGTCACGAGTACCGATAACTTCTGAAATTGTGCAAGTGCCGTCTTTAATAAGTTCCTGTGCATTACCAAGCCAAACGTCAGTACCGTGTGAAAGTCCTGAAATCTGCAAAAGGTCAGAGAAACATTTCGGTTGTGCTTCTATAAGCATTCCTCGAACAAAATCAGTACCCATTTCAGGAATTGAAAGAGTACCTGTCTGCACACCAATATCTTCGGGAGTAAGCCCTAATGCTTCGGGACTTGTGCAAAGACTGACAATTTTAGGGTCACACACATCAACATCCATAACAGGAATACCTGTCATATCTTCAAGATGCTTATAAAGTGTAGGCACATCATGACCGAGAATATCAAGTTTAAGAATTGTATCGTGCAGGAAATGGAAGTCAAAGTGAGTTGTTTCCATATCTGAACTTGTATCGTTTGCAGGGTACTGAACAGCGGTGAAATCGTAAACATCAAATTCGTTAGGTACAACAACCATACCACCGGGGTGCTGACCTGTTGTACGTTTAATACCTGTGCAACCACGTGTAAGTCTGTCTTCTTCAGCACGTGTTACAATCTTTCCACGCTCTTCAAGATATTTCTTAACATAGCCGTATGCGGTTTTATCAGCAACAGTTGCGATTGTTCCCGCTTTAAACACGTGGTCACGGCCAAACAATTCTTCTGTATATCTGTGAGCATTACCCTGATAATCACCTGAGAAGTTAAGGTCAATATCAGGCGCCTTATCACCGTGGAATCCAAGGAAAGTTTCAAAGGGAATTTCGTGACCGTCACGTACCATTGGAATGTCACAATTCGGGCAATTCTTTGGTGGCATATCAAAGCCGGATCCATATTCACCATTGAGGAAAAATTCGCTATGCTTACATTTTGGACAGCGATAATGCGGTGCCAACGGATTAACCTCTGAAATACCTGCCATTGTTGCAACGAAAGACGAGCCAACAGATCCTCGTGAGCCAACGTGATAGCCGTGAGCCTCTGAATCCCAAACAAGTTTTTGTGCGATAATATAAAGAACCGCAAATCCGTTTGCAATGATTGAATCAAGTTCACGGTTAAGTCTTGTTTCAACGTATTCGGGAACAGGGTTCCCATACCATTCTTTAGCCTTGTCCCAGCAAATCTGTCGAAGTTCTTCTTCAGCGCCGGGAATTGACGGCTGGAACGTGCCTTCAGGAATAGGTCTTACCTGTTCAATCATATCTGCAATTTTATTTGTATTTGTAACTACAACCTCATAGGCCGTATCTTCACCCAAATAAGCAAACTCGTTAAGCATTTCTTCGGTAGTTTTAAAGTAGAGAGGTGCTTGATTATCAGCATCGTCAAAACCTTTTCCCGCCATAAGAATTGCGCGGAATTTTGCATCTTCAGGGTCCATAAAGTGAACGTCGCCCGTAGCGCAAACAAGCTTATTAAGTTTATCACCAAGATGAATAATCTTGCGGTTAATATCACGGATATCTTCAAGAGTTTTAATTCTGTTATACTCTTTATTCCTATCGGGATTTTTAGCATTCGGGTCAGAATGCGAGTCAATCATAAACATATTGTTTCCGTCAGGCTGAATTTCAAGATAATCATAATATTCTGCAATTCTGATTATTTCTTCATCGCTCTTTTGCAAGAGGATTGCTTTAATAAGTTCACCTGCTTCACAAGCCGAGCCGAGAATAATTCCCTCACGGAGTTCATTGAGTTTTGAACGAGGAATACACGGTCTTGTGTGGAAATATTGCGTATGAGAAAGTGAAATAAGCTTGTAAAGATTTTTAAGACCAACCTTATTCTGCACAAGCAAAATAATATGGTAACGGGGAAGTTTTTCCCAAGGTGTTTCAGGCTCACCGATATCATCAATAAGATACCCCTCAACGCCGTAGATAAGTTTAATATCGCTTTTACCCTTACCTTTCATAGCATCAGGGTAGCCCTGTGCATTGCCGTGGTCAGTAATTGCAATTGCAGGATGTCCCCACTGAATTGCACGCTTAACAAGCTTGTCAGCGGACGTCATACCATCCATATCAGACATATTTGTATGCAAGTGAAGTTCTACACGCTTAACTTCGGCATTATCCTGCTTTTTCATTGGAGAAACCGTATTTACAGATGTTGCTGAAATAATATTCTCACCCGAATATTTATCAAAACTAACTTTGCCGTAAACAATTACGGTTATGCCCTCACTGATTGCATTGAGAAAAGATTTTGCATTGGCACAAGTTTCAAAAATCTTTACTGTATATGAATATGTCTTATCAGTTATATTAAAAGTGATAATATTATTTCTGCCGTCACGAGTTGTGCGAACATCAAGGCTGAACACCTCACCCCAAACTGCTACTGCACCGCTTTCGATTGAAACGTCGCAAAGGTTCTGAAGATTTGCAGTTTTGATGATATTTCCGTAAATCGCTTTCTGTGTTTCAAGATAAAGCGGAAATCCCTCTTTAATCACGTGTGGTTTTGGTGTACCGGGCTCATCAGGGATTTTAGGTGCAGGAGTATTAGTTGCACGGCGGATTTCTTCGTCTGCTTTTTTCTGCATACTGTCAACTGCAACAGCGGTATCAAACTCTTCCTGCTGAAAAACAACTGTATAATTTACGCCAAAAGTTCCTCTTATAATTTTTTCAATCTCAGTATTAACATTAGCGGAATAAAGAATATCTTTTCCGCCTTTTTTAAGCAGAATTTTCAATTCACCATTTTCAATTTTATAGTCTGCGTTGTTAAAATAGCCGTTTGCAACTGCAATACGATCTCTTAAAATTTCAACAACCAAGTTCATATATTCTGTAATAAATCCTGTTCTTGACTCATCACAGATAATTTTTATACTAACATTAGTAGCCCTTGAAAGTTCGTCTTCAAGAGCCTGAATTCTTTCTTCTTCAATTTTTCTGTATGGCTTTACGGTAAGTTTTGCACTGTTATCTTCTCTTGAAACCGAAAATTTCAATATTTCAGCAACTGCTATATCAAGATTTTTATCACAGTCAAAATACTCACCAAAAAGTGTTTTTACTATTGTCATATGTATTTCACACCGCTAAATTTTTTCAATTTCTTTCAATAATTCATCTACAATTTCGTCTTCGTTTACTTTTTTAAGCACTTCGCCATTTTTGAAAATAACTCCACAGCCGTCGCCACCTGCAACGCCTATGTCAGCCTCTCTTGCTTCACCTGGGCCGTTTACTACGCAACCCATTACTGCAACCTTAATGGGTTTGTTGTAATTTACAAGGGCTTTTTCAATTTTATCAGCAAGACCGATTAAATCAATCTTTGTTCTTCCGCAGGTAGGACATGATACAATCTGAGCACAGTCAGTTTTAATACCTGCACCTTTAAGAATATCAAAACCTGCCTTAACCTCAGTTACAGGGTCCGCAGTCATTGAAACGCGGATTGTATCGCCAATTCCGTCAAGAAGGAGTGAGCCTATACCAATACTTGATTTTACAAGCGCCATATTGTGAGTACCTGCCTCAGTAACACCTAAATGCAACGGGTAGTCGCACATATCAGCTACAAGACGGTATGCCTTTACCATTTTCTGAACGTCTGATGACTTGATTGACACAACAATATCATTAAAATCAAACTTTTCAAGAAGTCCTATGTGGTACATTGCACTTTCAGCCATAGCCTCAGGTGTTGGTGAACCGTATTTCGCGAGAAGATTCTTTTCAAGTGAGCCTGAATTTACGCCGATACGGATTGGCACATTGTGAAGTCGACAAGCATCTGCAACTGCACGCACCTTTTCATCATCGCCGATATTACCGGGGTTAATTCTGATTTTATCAACGCCTGCTGCAACGCTTTCAAGAGCACAACGGTAATCAAAATGAATATCAGCAACAACGGGAATGTTAACAGCATTTTTCACGGCATAAAGAGTTTTTACTGCCTCATAATTCGGCACTGTAAGACGGATTATCTGACAGCCTGCTTTTTCTAACTCAACAGCTTGTCTAACATTACCCTCAGCATCCTCAGCGATTACATTAAGCATAGACTGAACTGATATAGGATTGTTACCGCCAATTTTAACATTACCTGCCGTTACAACTCGGCTTTTTCTACGTTCTATCATTTCTAATCACCTAATTTTTAACAAGTGTCACAATATCATTAAAGGTTACTACCAACATTAAGAGAAGCAAAAGTGCAAGTCCTGCACCGTGAACATAACCCTCATATTTAGGGTTAATCGGCTTTCTTCTTATACCCTCAATCACAAGGAAGAAAAGTCTGCCGCCATCAAGTGCGGGCAAAGGAAGAAGATTGAATACGCCGATATTAATTGAGATAAACGCCATCATTGTAAGGGCTGATATAAGACCGTCTTTACTCTCGACTGCACCGGCAGCCGCATCTGCAATAACATTTACCGTTCCAACAGGACCTGACAAATCAGTAAGTCCGTATCTGCCTGTTATCAAATCAAAAAAGCTTAGCCACACAAGTCGTGCAATAGATGCGGAGCGTTTAAAGGAATTTTCCAGAACATTCAGAAAACCTGTTTCTTCACCTAAAATCACGAAATCGTATGTGATATATGTGTACTTGCCGTCTTTTTCAGTTTCAAAGGTGACATCTTTGAGTTCAACTTTTTCTCCGTCACGAAGAACTGTCATATCAAAAACACCATCATCACTTCGCCCCATAAGGAATGAAATGTCCATATCAGAGAAAACTCTGTGACCGTCAATTTCAAGAAACTCGTCGCCAACCTGAAGTCCGCTTTCCTGACTTAACGCATTTTCGTGAAATTCTAAAATCGTGTTTGTACCGATTAAATCTTCCATTGAAAGCACAGTTGCTACAATTACAACGCCTAAAATCAAGTTCATTATAGCACCTGCGGCAACAATGATGATTTTCTGCCATACTTTTTTACGGTTAAAGGCATTTTCGTCCTGACTTTCTTCATCTTCACCCTCCATACTCACATAACCGCCGATTGGTAAAAGGCGGAGTGCATAAAGAGTCTCACCCTTTCTCTTTTTAAAGATTGCGGGGCCCATACCGAGTGCAAATTCATTCACCTTTACTTTGAAAAGTTTTGCAAAGGTAAAATGTCCCAACTCGTGAATTGAAATTAAAAGTCCGAAAAATAATATTGCCACTAAAAACGGCCATACTTTAGACCAGATTTCCAAAAAATCACTGCTTTCCTGAATACTTAATTACTAAATTTCTTGCTTCAATATCGGCGTTATAAACATCGTCAACCGTATATGTGTCAACTTTTGGTGCATCGTTCATTACACGCTCTACAAGTTCGCCGATTTCTAAAAATCCGATTTCGCCTTTTCTGAACATCAGATTTGCCTGCTCATTTGCACTGTTAGCGTATGCAGGGTAAAGTCCGCCACGTGTGATGGCTTCACGGCAGATATTCATACATTTGAATGTTTCATAATCGGGTTTGTAGAAAGTTAGTGTTCCCAATTTTGTCAAATCCAATTCACCTGTAAGCGACTCAATTCTTTCAGGATATGTGAGCGCATACTGAATGGGGATTTTCATATCGGGAAGTCCCAACTGTGCAATAACCGCATTATCCATATATTCAACTGCTGAATGGATTATACTTTCTCTGTGAACTACAATTTCAATTTTTGACGGATGAACCGAGAAAAGCCACACGGCTTCAATAAGCTCAAGCCCCTTATTCATCATTGTAGCAGAGTCAATGGTTATTTTTTGTCCCATACTCCAGTTAGGATGTTTAAGTGCGTCAGCAACGGTAACCTTACTAAGTTCTTCTTTAGTTTTACCAAAGAATGGTCCGCCACTTGCCGTTAAAATAATTCTTTTAAGTGCTCTGTTTGTAGGTTGACCTTGTAAACATTGGAATATTGCCGAATGCTCAGAGTCAACAGGCAAAATGTCAACGCCCTTTACCTTTGCATTAGTTGTAACTAAAAGTCCGCCTGCAACAAGAGTTTCTTTATTTGCAAGTGCAATCTTTTTGTCAGCCTCAATTGCAGTAAGAGTAGGTTTAAGCCCTGCCATACCCACAACTGAGTTGATTACTGTGTCGGCACTGTCAATGGCGGCACATTCACATACACCGTCAACACCTGAAAGCACCTTAACGTCTAAATCGCTAACACGGTTTTTAAGCTCTTTTGCCGCAACTTCATCAACCAACGCTGCAAGTTTTGGCTTGAATTCGCGTATTTGTTCTTCAATTAAATCAACATTAGAATATGCCGAAAGCGCGGAAACAGAGTAACCGCACTTTCTTGCTGTTTCAAGGCTTTGTGTACCGATTGAACCGGTAGAACCTAATATACTTAAATTTTTAGTAATCATCAGATAACAACTCCGAAAATATTAAAAATAGCATACAATGCCACAACTACGAAAATAAGGCTGTCGAAACGGTCCATTATTCCGCCGTGACCGGGAATAAGCTTGCCAAAGTCCTTGATGCCGAAATTCCTCTTTATTACAGATGCAGTTAAATCACCGCACATACTGAGTGCAGACAGGAACAATGACATTAAAACAACACTTAAATAATTGTTTGCTTTTTCTTCAAAAATAAAGTTTGTGAATACCGCATAAAGAATTACTGTTGAAATTACACAACCTACAACTCCGCCAATCGCACCCTCAACTGTCTTTTTGGGGCTGATATTTGGGCACAGTTTATGCTTACCACAAAAACTACCTACAAAATACGCCATAACATCTGTAATCCATGCACAGAACATTGCAAATAAAATAAGGAAAAGTCCGTGATTTTCGTTGTAATTCTGTTCCGGGAAATGTTCATCAATATCACGGAAATACATAAGACGTGTAATCGCAAAAGGCACGCCCAACGATGAAATTATTACTGTTGCAATATGTGAAAACTTGGTGTTTTCATATTCAAACAGCATAAATATACAAAGGGCAAGAATATAAAGACAAACAAGATATTTTGCATCAAGATTCAACGGCAATTTATCAAGGTATTTTCCATATTCATAATAAAGCGGGACTGCGGCAGATGCTATCAAACTTAATACCATTACAGGCTTATTTTGTAATTTTACCGCATTATTAAGCTCGTGAGTTGCAATAACACAAAGCACAGCAATAACAATTGCAAGCAAAAATGTATCTCGTAAACAAAGCATTGTTATTCCGAATGCAGCCCAGATAAGACCGAAAACTATTCTTTTAGCCATAAAATTAAATCCTTTCGAGTTACCTAAACTTACACACCGCCGAAACGTCTGTTGCGTTTCTCAAACTCCCTTAATGCTTCCACAAGGTTTTCTTCTGTAAAATCAGGCCAGAGTACATCTGAAAACCAAAATTCTGAATAAGCAGACTGCCATGTCAAGAAATTAGAAAGTCTGTATTCACCGCTTGGTCTGATTATAAGGTCAGGGTCAGGTGAGCCCGCCGTATATAACGAATCAGAAATCATATCTTCTGTAATATCATCAACGCTGATTTCTCCGTTTGCAACCTTTTGAGCAATCATCTTTACGCCCTGTGTGATTTCGTGACGTCCGCCATAGTTGATTGCAAGATTTATAATGACCTTTGTTTCGTACTTAGTGCCATTTTCAATCTGATCCATAAGCGACAAAATATCTTCAGGAATTCCCTTGCGGTCACCTAAGAAGCAAAGTTTGATTCCTTTTTCTTCATTTTCAGCCTGTCGTTCTTCAGCCTCGCGAAGATACTCACGGAAAAGTTGCATAATTGCATCAACCTCTTCTTGAGGTCTTTTCCAGTTTTCAGTTGAAAAGGCATAAAAAGTCATACACTTAATTCCAACGTCAGCCGCAAACTCGCCTATCTTACGGAAAGTTTTTGCGCCCTCAATATGACCTTTATATCTTGGTAAATCTCTTTGTTTTGCCCATCTTCCGTTACCATCCATAATAATTCCAATGTGTTGAGGTAAAACAGAAAATTGGGGAATATTTTTCTTATCCATAACTTTGCAAATGGCAAATTATGGGCGAGTCGCCTCGCCCATAAAACCAATTATATCTCCATAATTTCTTTTTCTTTCTTTTCAGAAACTGCGTCGATTTCCTTAATGAAGTCATCAGTGATTTTCTGAATTTTTGTTTCAGCATTTTTCTGATCATCTTCAGTAATTTCACTGTTTTTCTTCATATTTTTGATTTTGTCCATAGCGTCACGGCGGATTGAACGGATTGCAACCTTTGAATCCTCACCAATTCTGCTTACGTCTTTACAAAGAGCCTTTCTGCGCTCCTCTGTAAGAGGTGGGAAAGTAAGGCGGATTACCTTGCCGTCGTTCATTGGGTTAATACCGATATCAGAAGCCTGAATTGCCTTTGAAATCGGATTGATTGTACTTACATCCCAAGGCTGAATAACAAGAATTCTGCCTTCGCTTACAGAAACAGCAGCCATCTGCTGAATTGGTGTTGGCACGCCGTAATAATCAACCATAATCCTATCAAGAACTGCAGGTGTTGCTCTGCCGGCTCTCATACCAGCGTATTCCTTTTCAAGAGCGCCAACTGTTTTTGTCATTTTTTCTTTCATTGTGTCAAAAACTGTATTCATAAATCTATCTCCTTATTTTTCACTTACAACTATTGTTCCTACATTTTCGCCTTTAACTGCCTTAACCATATTTTCAGGCTGCTGAAGATTGAAAACGAGAAGCGGAATATTGTTATCACGGCAAAGTGAAGCTGCAGTACTGTCCATAACTGCAAGTCCTTTACTTAAAATGTCCTGATGTGTGATTACATCGTACTTAATTGCATCGTCAAAACGATTAGGATCTTTGTCATAAACGCCGTCAACATTTGTTGCTTTGAAAATGATATCTGCACCGATTTCAGCTGCACGAAGAGCCGCTGCTGTGTCAGTAGAGAAGAATGGGTTACCTGTTCCGCAACCGAATATTACAACTCTGCCTTTTTCAAGGTGACGCTTTGCTCTGTGGCTGATATAAGGTTCAGCAATTTTATTCATTTCAATAGCTGTCTGAACACGAACGATTACACCCATCTGCTCAAGTGAATCAGCTAAAGCCAATGAATTCATAACAGTTGCGAGCATACCGATGTGGTCAGCTCTTGTTCTGTCCATATCACCGCTCGAGCGACCTCTCCAGAAGTTGCCGCCACCAACAACAATACCGATTTCAACACCCAAATCAGCCATTTCTTTAACAGCGGCACAAACGCTGTTTACTGTATTAAAATCAAAGCCGTGCTTGTTCTCGCCGGCAAGGACTTCACCGCTGATTTTTAAAAGGACTCTTTTATATTTAGGTTCCATAAAAAACACCTCCGTGGTAACACATTTTTCCTATTACCATATTTAGTATATTTTACATTAAAAACGCTGTTATGTAAAGGGGAAATTTAAACAATTTACAAATCAGATATTCTACAATTTAGTTATTGACTAAAAATCTTAAACCATATATAATTTATATGTTAGTTTCGGGTTGCAGATTTTTCTGCAGCCCAATATATTTGAGGTGTAAAGAATGCCAAAACCATTTGACATTGAGAAAATGTGCCAAATATTCTCCCTTAAAGGCGAATACACAGGGTATGAAAAAATAAATAATGGCCACGTAAACTGTACTTATAATCTGTTTTTTGATGAAAACGGAGCAACAAAAAAATATGTTCTTCAAAGACTCAGCACTGAAATATTCAAAAATCCCGAAGGACTTATGAGCAATGTTGTTGGCGTTACAAACCACATTCGCAAAAAGAATGAAGAAAACAGCACGCCATGGGTTGACCGTTGCACACTCACCTTCTACCCGACGAATGACGGTAAATATTATTACATAGATGAAGAAAATTTCTGCTGGCGACTTTATGAATTCATTGATGATGTTTACACTTGCAACACAATTACTGATGCTGATGTTTTCTGCAATGCAGGTAAAGCGTTCGGTGAATTCCAGAATTTGTTGGCTGACTATGATATAAATTCACTTTATGAAACAATTGAAAACTTCCACAATACTGTTTCACGCTTTGCTGATTTCAGAAAAGCTGTTGATAACAACCTTTCCGGCAGATTGGTAAATGTAAAAAAAGAAGTAGATTTTGCAAACTCCCGTGAAAAAGACACACATGTCCTTGTGGATTTAATTGACGAAGGTAAGTTGCCGTTACGAGTTACTCATAACGATACAAAACTTAACAATATTCTTTTTGATAACACAAGCAATAAAGGAATTTGCATTATTGACCTTGATACCGTTATGCCCGGTCTTTCACTTTACGACTTTGGCGACAGCATTCGTTTTGGTGCAAATACTGCGGCAGAAGACGAAAAAGATATTTCAAAAGTTTCATTAGATCTCGACCTTTATGAAGCATACGTAAAAGGTTATCTCAGCAGTGCAAAAGATGCACTTACAGACCTTGAAAAAGAACTCTTGCCATTTGGTGCAAAACTAATGACATATGAGTGCGGAATCCGCTTTCTTATGGACTACCTTAACGGTGATAAGTATTTCCATACAGACTATGATGACCACAACCTTGTTCGTTGCCGCACACAATTTGCACTTGTTGAAGATATGGAACGCAAAATGAACAAGATGATTGAAATCACTAAAAAATATTGCTGAACATAAAAATTCAAGCCACCTGATTGGGTGGCTTTTTTTGTTTTTAATATGTAATTGTGTAATCCTTTTCAAAGGACATGTCAATTGAAGCTTCATGAAGTCCGCCGAAAGCTTTTATTGTAACCATAAGTTTTGTTGATATCATATATTTTGCATGAGTCATTCTGTTAGTTGACTTATCAAAATTCGCAACAACGGTGCAGTTTTTATAATGTGTTGAGAAGTCTTCAACTATATCAGATCCACTCTCAACCTCTTCAGTCTCAATAACGTCAAATGCAGCACCCACGCCACTGCCTGCCGTTGGGTTGTCCTCACTCTTGACTGTAATAGTGATTTCATAATAACTACCCATATCCTTACAGGTTGCTTTTTGAATATCATCAACCTTAAGACGGCTTACATAAGACTGCTTCGGCACCTGGAAATTCTCAACAATCTCTTCACGGGTTGTATATTCAACAGGGTCAGTATCATCTGCCATAAATGTTTTAACCATGCTTTCAGCAGTGCTTTGAAGTGCCTTTGGCGCTACAATTTCATTGATTTCACGGTCTTCGTAATTTTTAACTACCTTTGTAGCCTCAGTTTTTACACGGTTAGCATTTGTATTGAAATATGCAAGAATTTCCTCCGTAGTTTCCATACCATTTGAGGTTGTAACTTTATTGGTTGTGGTTTCAGTATTACCACTACTATCAGTATTATCATTTACAACTGAATCGTTTTTATCTGTTAAGTTATCTGTTAAGTCTGATACTGTTGTACTTTCACTACTACCAAGTGTTGTAGTAGTAGCATCGTCTTTTTCAGGTTTCGGAATAATCAACGCAACAACAACCACTACAACAGCAAGAAGAACGGAAACTGCTGTTATAATTATTGAGTTTCTCTTATCCTTTTTCTGCTTGGCAGATAACTCTTTTGCTTTTTCTTCTGCGTTCACGCCCTGATAAAGTTCCTGACCACAATATGCACACACGGTTGCATATTCGTTCATATTCTCTTTCTTACAATTTGGACAAATCATTTTCTCATACTCCTTATTCTCACTTATATATTAAGCGTTGCAAGACCGCCTTCGCTTGTTTCGCGGTATTCCTTTGCAATGTCCATACCCGTTTTCTTCATTGTGGTAATAACATTGTCAAGAGAAATCTTTCTTGTATCGCTTAAAAAACTTGCCAAGTTTACAGCGTTTATTGCACGCATTGCCGCAACTGCATTTCGCTCAATACAAGGAATCTGCACAAGTCCGCAAATCGGATCGCAGGTAAGTCCGAGGTGATGCTCAATTGCAATTTCAGCCGCATATTCGATCTTCCCCCCTTTCAAGCCAAACAACTCGCCTAACGCTGCTGCCGCCATAGCACAAGCCGTCCCGACTTCTGCCTGACATCCACATTCAGCACCTGAAATTGAGGCATTAGTTTTTATAAGATTACCTATAAGTCCGCCTGTTGCAAGTGCCTGTAAAATCTGACGGTCTGTGTAGCCGTGTTTTAACTGCATATAATAGAGAACTGCAGGTAAAACACCTGACGCGCCACAAGTTGGTGCAGTTACAATTCTGCCACCTGAAGCATTCTGTTCACTCACCGCAAAGGCGTATGAACAAACCTCACGGTTTTCACGTGTTTCAGCACTTTCGCCGATATGCTCCATATTATAAAGATACTTCGCTTTTTTCTGCACGTCAAGTCCACCGGGCAAAATTCCTTCATCCTCAATACCACGTTCAATGGCATCTTTCATTGTCTGCCATACTTCTGCCAGATAGTTCCAGATATATTCACCCTCAACCTCATCAACATATTGCCATAAACGGAATTTTTTCTGTTTGCAATAATCCTTGATGTCAGAAAAAGTGCTTAACGCATAGACAATCGGTTCTTTTGCGGATGAACTACCCTCAAACTCGATTCTGCCACCGCCAACACTGAATACTCTTGCAAAATCAACTTGTTCGCCATTCTTATATGCAAACAAGTCCATTGTATTCGGATGGTCAATATCAGTTTTAAGATAATCAAACTCAACTGTGCAAGGTGTTGGTGCCAAAGTACTTTCAATAACTGTATCCGTACAGTGCCCCTTACCCGTTTTTGCAAGCGAGCCGTACAAAATCACCTTAAACTCATCCACGTCAGGATTTTTCTGCTTGAAAATCACGCAAGCCTTTTCAGGTCCCATTGTATGTGAACTTGAAGGACCGCAACCTATTCTGTAAAGCTGATTTAAGGACTCCATACCATTCAAAACAGTGCGTTCTTTTTTTGACTGTTCAGCCTCAAAGAAAACATCCATTGACACATCAAAAAGTTTTGCCATTTTATAAAACTCTTCAGCAGACGGCACAGTTTTGCCCGATTCCCATTCTGCTACGGTTTTCTCGTCAGAATTCACCCTATCAGCAAGCCCTGACTGTGACATACCAAGCTTTTCACGAAGCTCAATTATCTTTTTAGAATAAATATCGTTTATCATATTCTCACCTTAATTACACATTTCAGGTAATAGGTTATAAAATTTAAACATCAGCCGAGAAACACACGCGGTCTTCCCGACTGATATTATTTTACTTTTTGTCAGCAAACCATTCAATAATGCTGTTGACGATTCTTTCACAAGCAAAGCCGTCACCATATGGGTTACTTGCTTTACTCATTCTGTCATATTCTTCTTTATCTGTGAGCAATCTCTTTGTTTCTTTATAGATTTCTTCTTCATCTGTTCCCACAAGTTTCAATGTGCCCGCTTTAATGCCTTCCGGACGCTCTGTTGTATCTCTCAATACAAGAACCGGTTTGCCCAAAGATGGTGCTTCTTCCTGAATTCCGCCACTATCAGACATAATGATATAAGCCTTGTTAATAAAGTTATGGAAATCGAGAACTTCTAATGGTTCAATCATTTTAACTCTGTCGCATTCGCCTAAAACATCGTTAGCAATTTTTCTTACAACAGGATTCATATGGATTGGATAAATAACCTTAATATCTTCATACTCATCAATAATTCTCTTGATTGCTCTAAAGATATTATACATAGGTTCGCCAAGATTTTCGCGTCTATGAGCCGTCAACAAAATAAGACGGTCGTCACCTACCCAATCAAACATTGGATGTGTATATTCTTCTCTGATTGTTGTTTTCATAGCATCAATAGCAGTATTACCTGTAATGAAAATACTCTTTTCATCTTTACCTTCTCTTAAAAGATTGTCCGCGCTAAGCTGAGTAGGTGCAAAGTGCATATCAGCCATACAGCCTACCATTTGTCTGTTCATTTCTTCAGGATAAGGTGAGTATTTGTTGTATGTGCGAAGACCTGCTTCAACATGGCCGATAGCTCTCTGATTATAGAAAGCAGCCAAAGCACCTGCAAAAGTTGTTGATGTATCGCCATGAACAAGCACGATATCAGGTTCAACTTCTTTAATTACTGATTCAAGACCTTTTGTTGCTCTTGTTGTAATGTCAGTCAAAGTCTGACCCTGTTGCATAATGTTCAAGTCATAATCAGGTGTGATTTCAAATGTGCTTAAAACCTGGTCAAGCATTTGTCTGTGCTGTGCAGTAACGCAGACAATTGTTTCAATACAATCTCTGGTCTTTAATTCTTTTACCAATGGTGCCATTTTAATTGCTTCCGGTCTTGTACCGAAAACTACCATAACCTTAATCATTTTACAATCCCCTTCATCAAATAATCTGTAATTCTTTTAATTCCTTAATGAGACGCTCACCATTCTTATTATCAGAAAACTCATTGATTTTCTTATAGCGTTCTTCATATATTGGGTCCATCACATAGTTATTTGCAATCGCCTTTTTGATTTCATTCATCAACTCATCAATGCTGAAAACAGGAACACCATCACAATTCTCCTCATTGACAGGTGGAATGGCTTGATAATTTTCAATAAGGTAATCTCTTTCTTCCCAATAATAGATGATATATGAGCCTCTGTAATGAGCGTCATACGAAGCAGATGAATAGTCTGTAATGAAAATTTTTGCATTTTCAATACCTTTATTAACATCCTTTTCAACAATGTCCGCATACTTAGGAGCCGCCTGAATAATACAATCTGCAAACTTAGGATGGCAAGAAATAAGTAATTTATCAAGCATTCCGTTTTGTTCAAATGCATCAATAATACTCATATAGACCTTATAGTATGTGGTCTCTCTAATTGTTTCGGGAATCATAATTAATGCTTCTTCCCAATATCTGTAAGTGAGCATAATGAGTACTTTGTCTGCATTAGGGTCTTGCTTACTTACATCAAACTTTGGAAGACCACATTTAATCAAATCACTTCTAATAAATCCTTTTTTGTAAAACTGAGTTGCTTCTAATTCTGAAGAAATAATACATTTATAATAATTGGTATTTGGATTGTATTTACTGAAGCCCGCAGCAGCAGGGTTATCAATTGGCTTGGAAAACATAATACCGTGTTGCAAGAACACTAATGGTTTCTTTGCAATTTCTCTATTTATACTTTCAATATACAATCTTGGATTGATTACATGGTTTGATAGCTCAGATGACAGAAAATATTTGCTTATGTAAATATAAAGATAGTGTTTGAATGTATACTTTGCAATAGTATTATTGGGGTATTTTTGAACTACCTTCTGATAGTCATTGCAATTTTTATCAATCACAAAGTAAACTTTTGAGTTAAGCTTGTTTTTTGCATTCTCTTCCATTAATCTCTCAAAAACATAATAACCTGACTCATTTGCTTTTGCTGTTTCTTTTTCAAACATCAACACAATATTTTTTTTGCCTATTATCTTTGCTAATTTATTTGCCAAAAAGTTTTTAAACATATTAAGTTTTGTATATTCAGGTTGCATAAGAATATTAACAAGTCGAATGTTCCCTGATGCAACAGTACTTCTGATTAAGAGATAGTTGTTTTTTACGCGTTTTCTTGCGTAGTAATTAATTCCCTTGTGTTTTTTCTTCAGGTTTAAATTGATATAGTTTCCATCAGCATCACCTACACTAATTTCACTATGAATTTCGCCTGAATTCAAAACATCTTCAACATCTACTTTAATAATTGCAAAATGTCTGAACTTCCAGAAATTTAAAGGACGAATAACTTTACCAATCTTCTTATCGTTAAGATAAACATTATCACAATCCTTAATTTTATGAGAATTATCTGTATAAACGCCAAAAAACCAGAAATGTTTTTTAGTTAACAAAGAATGCAACTTGGCTTGTCTTTCAAAAATCTGATTAAGTTTTGATGTTATTCGCAATTCGGATTTAGTATTATAAATGTAATATTTTCTATTCTCATTTTCAACAGATACATACGAGAACTTTCCACCAGAAAAATCAATATTATCAATTACAACAGATTTGTTTTTTTTAATTATTCCTTCATTGATAGCGTACTCTTTACCGTTATATTTAATACACACAACATCTCTCAGCACAACTTCTTCAATTTTTTGAAAATCAACTTCAATATTCATTTAATCCTTCTTCTTTCTTTTCTCTCTTAATTGAAAATAGTTTTAACCCTTCGTTAGATATTACCATAAAAGCGACTAAATTGCAATAGTAACGCCTTTTCATCCACCATAGTATTTTTTACTTTTCAAATGATGATTTTTCGGGGAATTTTTCCTCAAAAATATCAATAATTTGTTGTTTTTTCTCTTCAAAATCATCTGTCTTTGCATTGTCATTAATACAAATAAGAGCGTGTGTCTGTTCTCTTAAATCCTCACAAAGACGTCTGAAATTTTTTCTCTTCACATGGTAACAGAAAGCAAAATCGCCACGTCTTACATTGAACTTGCCGTCTGCCAACTGCCAATATTTCATTACCCACTGGTTTACATCGCCGTTCTTACGGAACTTATGGCGACAAGTTTCATCAAGAATTTCAAATTCTTCTTCCCACACGGTTTCAAATGTGGATTTCAAGAAGTTATTTGAAACATGCTGATTGTAAAATCCCGGGAACCAAAGCCAAGGATGAAGTAAAATGTTTTTAGTAACATTCATATAGCCATTTTTCGGATTGTACCACTTTTTCCAATCGCGTTTCATTACTTCTTTTTTCTTGAAATGAGAATTGATTACTACCAAATCGGCAGCGTGGAAAAATCCTGCACTATCCTTACCAAAGTAAATGCAGTTGATTGCGCCCACATCAAGTGGAAGTCCGTCTTTAAAGAAATCCTCAGGCTTTACTGGTCTGTTGATAAAATTATCATCATTAAAATAAACAAACTGGTCTGCCAAGCCCTCAATTCTGTGCAAGTTCAGTTCAATTGTGTGTGAACTGAATGTAGGCAAATATTCCTCAGGAATATAATCCTTATGATTTACAATATGAAGCTTTGGATTTGTTGTATCAAGCCATGGTGGTAAATGTCCCCAAGTTACAAAATGAATTTTATTAACCCAAGGCGCATATTTTTCAACGGCTCTGAACCAATACTGAAGATTATCCCAATCTCTGTATCGTACTTCGCTATTTGAACTTGTTACAACACTACCATCATACTGTGCTTTTTCCTTACGCCATTCAGGGTCAGCACCGTCAACCCATATCATAACAAAATCTATTGGTTTATTTGTATCAGGTTTCATTGAAATCCTCTTTTCATTTCTCGAATGATGATTTTTCTGGGAAATTGCGCTCAAAAGCGTCAATAACAGTTTGCTTTTTCTCTTCAAAATTTTCTGTATTTATGGTGTCATTTATACAAATCAAAGAATGTGTTTTCGCGTCGAGTTCTTTGCATAAATCCTTAAACATTTCATCATCAATATGATAACATTGTGCAAAATTCGCATCACGTACTACAAACTTACCCTCTGCCATTTGCCAATATTTCATTACCCACTGGTTGACATCACTTTTTTTGCGGAATTTGTGACTGCAAGTTTCATCGAGAGTATTGTAAGCCTTGTCCCACACGGTTTCAAATGTGGATTTGAGAAAACTATTAGGTGTGTGCTGACAATACATTCCCGGGAACCAAGGCCAAGGAAACAACAACGCAGTACGGACAACATTTTTAAATCCGTTTTTAAGGTTAAACCACTTTTTCCAATCACGCTTCATACATTGATGCTTATTGAAATTATCGTTAATAACCTCAATATCTGAACCGTGAAAATGACCTGCACTGTCATCTGCAAAGTAAATACAATGCACCGCTGCAGTATCACATGGCAACCCATCTTTAAAGAAATCTTCCGGTGAAACAGGCTTATTCAAGAATGTGTCGTCATTAAAATAAACGAACTGTTCAGCTAAGCCTTCAATTCTGTGTAAATTCAGTTCAATAGTGTGTGAACTGAATGTTGGAAGATACTCCTCAGGTATATAGTCCTTATGATTTACAATATTCAATTTCGGATTAGTTGCGTCGAGCCATTCGGGCAAATGTCCCCAAGTTACAAAATGAATTTTATTAACCCAAGGGGCATATTTTTCAACGGCTCTGAACCAATACTGAAGATTGTCCCAATCTCTGTATCTTACTTCGCTGTTTGCCGTTGTAATTGTTGTGCCGTCATACTGTGCCTTTTCTTTGCGCCATTCAGGGTCGGCGCCATCAACCCATATCATAACAAAATCTATTGGTTTATTGCTCATAATTATTTCATAAACTCGTCATACTTTGGAAGAACTTCCGCAGTTGTACCATACATTTTCATTTCGCCGTCGTGAATCCAAAGAACGTTATCACACAGACTTTTAATTGTATCTGAACTGTGAGAAACAATTAAAACTGTTCTTTCTTCATTTGAAATAAGTTCTTTCATTTTTGCATAGCTCTTCTTTTTGAACTTTGCGTCACCAACACTCAAAACCTCGTCAATAAGAATAATATCAGTTTCAAGAATGGCTGTAATTGAGAAAGCAAGTTTGGAATACATACCGCTTGAATATGACTTAACGGGGCGGTCAATAAAATCACCCAACTCCGAAAATTCAATAATCTCGTCAAGTTTTTCATCAATGAATTCTCTTGAAAATCCTAAAAGCATACCTGAAAGATAGATATTTTCACGGCCTGTAAGAGCATTCTGAAAGCCAACACCGATTGAAAGAAGTGAAATTGAATTACCGTGCAAATCAATTTCACCCTCGTCAGGTGAGAAAATACCTGCGATTGCACGAAGAAGAGTTGACTTACCACTGCCGTTTTTACCGACGATACCTAAAATCTGACCTTTTTCAACTTCAAATGAAACACCTTTTACGGCTTCAAAGTAACCCGTTTTACCAAACTTTTTAGGTGACATCAATGCTCTGAAAAACGAAACTTTATTCAGAATTCGGTATTTAATTTTTACATTTCTAACAGAAATTGCAGAATTTGACATCTTATTCACCTCTTATATAACCTTAACGTAGCTGTTTTCGTGTTTATAAATAATTTTTGTGCCGATTGCAGAAACAACAATTCCTATAACAGCCCAGATTGCAAGTGACAGATAATGCGGCTCGCCGTTATAAAGAAGAACATTTCTCATATCAGTCATAATAAGCGCGATCGGATTGCAATGAATAAGTATTGTTCCTATTATTTCACTCTTTGGCAAAATTCTTGATTCTATTGAATAGAAAATACCTGAAAGATAGAAGCCCAACTGCAAAACAACTGTAATCACATTAAGCAAATCTTCAACAAATACACCGAAGTGTGTAATAATTGTTGTGACTGCATATGTAATGATTACCAGCAAGCAACACAGTGGAATTACCCATAATGCTTTCCAAGAAACAGGTACTTTGTAGAAAATCATAAACACTGCTGTAAGTACAAATGATACGAACATTTTGAAACCAAATACGCCGATTTTCTCAAATATAAAAACAAACTTCGGAACATAAACCTTTGTAACAATACTCTTTTTACTTTGTACTAATTTAACACCTGACTTTACAGTCTTGCTAAAGAATGTCCATGTATTAAGACCGATAAAAACAAACACAGGGAAATACTGCTCACGGCTGCCGAATACATACACTGCAACGAATGAATAAACAAGCATATAAAGCAACGGATCCAGAATCCACCAAAGCCAACTTAAAAACGAGCCTGCTACTTCAGCTTTTAAATCAGACTGTGCTGAATACACCGTATAACTCCAAAACTTTTTAACGTCATTGATAAACTTTTTCATAAAAAATCTCGCTTTCCTCCAGTTTGATTATATATAAAATGATTATATCACCATATTACACTTTTTTCAAGTACTACAAAGGGCAAGTTGTTTGACAACAGACTGCTATTGGAGTATAATCTGCAATTGGAGGAGATTTTTATGACACATCCTTACATCAGCATTATTATGCCTGTATATAAGTCTGAAAAATATTTGCATCAAAGTATTGAAACTGTACTTTCACAAAGTTTTACAGATTTTGAGCTTCTGCTTGTTGACGACTGTTCACCTGATAACAGCGGTAAAATCTGTGACGAATATGCAGAAAAAGACAAAAGAATAAAGGTATTACATCTTGCAAAAAACGGTGGTGCAGGCAATGCACGAAACGAAGGTATGAAAGTTATTTCAGGCAAATATCTTTGTTTTTTGGATGCTGATGATTATTTCGACAGCGATATGCTTGAAAATCTTGCAGAATCTGTAAAAGAAAATCCTGCAAAGGTTGTTATATTCGGTCTTGTTGAAGAGTATTTTACCCGTAACGGTACACCGAACGGTGCAAAAGCCGTAAGCTATGAAAATAAAATTCTCACAGACAAACAATCTGTGAGAAATGAAGTTCTTCCGCTTGAACTTGTTGATTTATATGGTTACCCTTGCAATAAAATGTATGAGGTTGAATATCTTAAATCAACAAATGCACAGTTCCCGAAAATGAAGTTTAATGAAGACATCATTTTCAATATTGACTTTTTCATGGATGTTGACAGTTGTAACATCATTGACTTCACTCCGTATCACTACGTTAAACGCTCTGACAGTACAACAGGAAGTTTTATTCCAACATATTTTGATGATATTATGGTTAAGATTGACCGACTGTATCAGCAGTTTGACTATTGGAATATGCTGAATAACGAAAACCTTAACATAATTGCTTTAAGATATGTCAGATGTGTATTTTCAGCCCTTGAACGAAATTTTGACAAGCGATCAGGAATGAATTATAAGCAAAGAAAAGAATTCATCGCAAATGAAATAAATAGTGAAAGATATAAGCAATTTAAAAATTACTTGTATGGTGGTGGATTTATCGGGATTATGGCGAAAATATATAAGACAAAAAGTTGTTTTCTTTGTCTTGTAGTTGCAAAAATAATATCACTTGTAAAAAAATATCTGCCATCGATTTTTTATAAAATAAGTTAATATCATTAATTTTAAAAGGCTATTGAGAATTCTCAATAGCCTTATTTTTTCTTTATTTTCTTTGCAGTTAT